>VBKG01000135.1 GCA_005879585.1 Deltaproteobacteria bacterium
CGCCCCGCGGAGTCTAAATTGTGGGAAAACCGCCAGAATCATACGCAACGCAGGAGCCGTTTTCAACCTGATGAGGAGAATGGCGGCTCGCCCCCTGCGGCTTAGACTGGGGCGGCGGGCGTCTGTTCACGGGGCAGCCGGACACGTCCATCCATGTCGGCCGGTGGGTCGATCCCGAGCGCCGCGAGGATGGTCGGTCCGACGTCAGTGATGTCGAGACCGTCGGTCGGGACATCGCGACGGTTCACGAAGAACAGCGCGTCGGCGTAGGTGTGCATGCCCGTGAGCGCGCTCCGCCCGAAGAGCTCCGTCCGCCCGAACGCACCCTTGGGGTCGTAGCCGTCGGCGAAGTCGAGGACGAGGTCGGGTGCGCTCTCGACACAGGGTCCGCGATAGATCTCGTCGCGCGCGAAAATCCGGGGTACGGGACGGCCATCAGCGGCGCGTCCGGGGCCGTCGTCGCGCAGCGCGAGGAGCCCCTCGCGCACGCGGCCGAGCAGATCGTCTGCCTCCGCGGATCCCACCGAGCCGAGCGGAAAGCGCCCCTGGCGATGCACGTAGATCCGCCCCGGATCGAGCGTGAACACCTTCGTGGTGGGGTCGACGTCGGCGAGACCCTTCGGCTTCTCGGCCTTCAGCGCCAGCAGCCCCTGCTCGCGGAGCCAGACGTTCGGGTAGAACTCGCGGTGGATGAGCGTGTGTCCGTGGTCGGCGACGACGAACAGCACGGTGCCGGCGGGCAGCGCGGACACGAGGGCGCCGAGCACGTCGTCCAGCCGGCAGTAGAAATCGAGAAAACGCCGATGGTGTGGCGCCGTCGCGTCGGCGTACTGGTGCCAGAAGTAGTGGTGGAGCCGATCACACTCGGTGACGACGCCGATGAAGAGGTCCCACGGCTCTTCCCGCAGGAGGGCCAGATACACGCGGCGGCGCGCCTCGAGCGTGGCAGCGAGGTCGTCGAAGAACGGCTCCGGCCGCTGGTCCGCGTTCAGGTAATCGACGTCGATCCGGTAGTCCTCGGCCTGGAGTCGCGGGAGCAGGCTCGCCGGGAAGACCGCACGTTCCAGGTTGACGGCGACGAAGCCCGACACGAGGAGCCCCTCGAGGGGGCGGGCGGGATACGTGTTCGGGACGTTCAGGACGATCGACCGTTTGCCCGCCCGGCCTGCGACGTCCCACAGCGTGTCGCCCCGCACGTTGCCGAAGTTCGGGAAGAACATCGTGAACGTCCCGGGCTTCACGTCGGTGAAGCCGTAGACACCGTGCTTCCCCGGGTTCCGGCCCGTCATGAAGCTCGTCCACGACACGCTCGAGATGACCGGGATCGACGACCGCATCGGCGCGACGGTCCCGCCGGCGAGCAGCTTCGCCAGGTTCGGCATGAGCCCGCGCGCGGTGAGGTCCCGGACGAGCGGAACGCCGACGCCGTCGAGCCCGATCACCGCCACGCGCGACACCGGGGCGGCGATCTCAGCGCCGCGCCGGAGCCGGTCGAGGAGGCCCAGCTAGACCTCCTCCTGGGTCACGCGCACCACCTCCGCCACCGTGGTGGTCCCGTTCCGCACCTTGGCCCACCCGTCCTCGCGCAGCGTCCGCATGCCGAGGCCGACCGCCGTCTCCTTGATGGCGTCCGCCGAGGACCGCTTGAGGATCAGCTGCCGGACGGTGTCGTTCACGGGGAGGAGCTCGAAGATCCCCGACCGGCCGCGGTAGCCGGTGTGCGAGCAGTCGTCGCAGCCGGCGCCCTCGTAGACCTGTACCGATGCGCCGCCGTTCTCCCCGCCACCCATCGCGTCGACCACCATCTCGGTGGGCCGGCGGCACTTCATGCACACGCGCCGGACCAGCCGCTGCGCCAGCACGCCGAGCAGCGAGGAGGCGAGGAGGTAATCCTCGACGCCCATCTCGAGGAGCCGCGAGACGGCGCCGGACGCGTCGTTGGTGTGCAGGGTCGAGAACACGAGGTGACCGGTGAGCGCCGCCTGGATGGCGATCTCGGCGGTCTCGTAGTCGCGGATCTCGCCGACCATGATCACGTCGGGGTCCTGCCGGACGATCGACCGCAGCCCGTTGGCGAAGGTGAGACCGATCTGGGGCTTCACGTGGATCTGGTTCACGCCGAACAGCTGGTACTCGACCGGATCCTCGATCGTGATGATCTTCTTGTCGGGCGAGTTGATCTTGTCGAGCGCACCGTAGAGCGTGGTCGTCTTGCCGCTGCCGGTGGGCCCGGTCACCAGGACCATGCCGTACGGCTTGGTGATCAGGTGGTTGAATTGGCCGCGAGTGTCCTCGGGAAAGCCGAGCGAGTCGAGGTTCACGACGATGCTCGAGCGGTCGAGGATACGGAGCACGACGCTCTCGCCGTAGAGCGTCGGCAGGGTCGAGACGCGGAGATCGACCTCTTTCCCCATGAGCCGGAGCTTGATGCGCCCGTCCTGCGGCAGCCGGCGCTCGGCGATGTTGAGCTTCGCCATGATCTTGATGCGGGAGACGATGGCGGCCTGGAGACGCCGGGCCGGCGTCTCGACGTCGTGCAGCACGCCGTCGATCCGGTACCGGACCTTGAGCTCGTTCTCGAACGGCTCGATGTGGATGTCCGATGAGCGCTGCTCGACGGCGCGGTTGATCAGCAGGTTCACGAGCCGGATGACCGGCGCCTCGCTCGCGAGGTCGCGCAGGTGGTTGACGTCTTCCTCGTCGTCCGAGAGGTACTCGATGTCCGCGTCGGCCGACTCCGAGGTGGCGCCGGCTTCGCCGCCGCCCCCGTTGCCGTACGCCGCATCGAGCCCTTCCAGGATGTCGCGCTCGCGGGCGAGCTGCGGCTCCACGGCGAGCCCGGTCGCGACCTGCAACGCCTGGATCGTGTAGTAGTCCGCCGGATCGGCCATCGCGACGTGCAGCGTGCCGTTCGTCTGTGCGAGCGGCATCACCTTGGCGTGCTTCAGGAACTTGACGTTCAGGGTGCCGAGCGGCACGGGCACCGAGGGAAAATCGCGGCGCAGGACGGTCTCGACGCCGAGGTAGACCGCCAGCAGCGGCAGCAGGTCCTCCTCGGAGATGAACCCGAGGTCCAGGAGGAGACGCTCGAGGCGTTCGCCCCGCTCCTGCTGGAGACGCTTGACCTTGCGCAGGTCGTCAGGGCTGATACGCCCCTGCTCGAGCAGCAGCTGCTCGAGCGTCCGGTGCTGGAACTCCATGACCAACGAAAAAGCATACCCGCGAGCCCTCTGAGCAGCAAGCACGCGCAGACATGTCGCTACCCCTCGGCGGCGACGCGCGCGCGCCAATTTTCCAACACCGCGGCGAGCGTGTCGGTCCACGCGATGCGCGGTTCCCAGCCGGTGTCGCGCGTCGCCTTAGCATGGCTGCCGACGACCCGTGGGACGTCGACGGGCCGCCGGAGCGCCGGATCGCTCG
Source organism: Deltaproteobacteria bacterium (assembly GCA_005879585.1). Lineage (GTDB taxonomy): Bacteria > Desulfobacterota > Binatia > DP-6 > DP-6 > DP-3. The sequence goes on from VBKG01000135.1 coordinate 3,421, forward strand.
CGACGCGCACCGCCACACGCGCGTGTGTCCGCAGGATCGCCACCACCTCCGCAATCGAGCACCCCGCGCCCGAGCAGAGATTGTACGCTTCACCGCTCCGGCCGCGCTCGAGGAGCGCCACGTACCCCGCGGCGATGTCGCGCACGTCGCTGAAGTCGCGCACCGGGTCGAGGTTGCCGGCACGCACCACCGGCTCGGCGCGGCCCGCCTCGATGCGCGCGATCTGCCGCGCGAGCGCGGCGCAGACGAACGCGGCGTTCTGCCCCTGGCCGGTATGGTTGAACGGGCGGGCGCGCACGACGTCGAGACCGTACGCCCGTCCCCACTGCGCGGCGGTCAGGTCTGCCGCGGCCTTGCTCGCGCCGTAGATCGTGAGAGGACGGAGGGGGGTCTCTTCGCCGATCGGCAGCTCCTCTGGCGTCACCGTCCCGTAGACGTCGCCCGACGTGACCGCGAGCACCCGCGCCGCCGGGGCACCGGCGCGGACGGCATCGAGCACGGCCAGCGTACCGCCCAGATTCGCGCGGTAGGCGGCTTCCGGGTCGCGTTCGGCGTCAGGCGGAAACGACAGTCCGGCGAGATGGACGACGGCGTCGGGCCGCCGGGCGGCGACGAATGCGCGGAGCCCGTCCCGATCGAGCAGGTCGAGCGGGTGGAGCGGGACCGACAACCCGACGAGTCGCGACCGTTCGACAGGCGGACGGAGGATGCCCTCGACCGCATGTCCGCCGGCCACGAGCGCCTCGGCGACCGGCCGGCCAGCAAACCCGCCGATGCCGGTCACGAGGACGAGCAATTGATACCGGGGGCCCGTGCGGTGCTCGCGCGCGGCGTCGCCGCGCGCTGCGCTCCTCCGATGCCCCCGGACCCCATCGGCTGACGTGACCGCTCTCGCGGTCAGCCTCCTCTGCCCGCGCTGTCTCGTCCCGCCTTGGCGCCGAGGTGGTCGAGGTCGGCATGCACCATCATCTCGATGAGCGCTGCGAAGGTGACGCGCGGCGTCCAGCCGAGCACGCTGCGCGCCTTCGACGCGTCGCCGATCAGGTGGTCGACCTCCGCGGGACGGAGCAGCGCCGGGTCCTCGCGCACGTAGCGCCGCCAGTCGAGCCCCGCCGCGGCGAAGGCGACCTCCACCACCTCCTGGATGCTGTGCGCTTCGCCGCTCGCGACGACGAAATCGTCGCCGCTCGGCTGCTGCAGCATGCGCCACATCGCATCGACGTAGTCGCCCGCGAAGCCGAAATCCCGCCGCGCGGTCAGGTTGCCGAGCGGCAGGTCCGGGGTGAGACCGAGCTTGATGCGCGCGACGCCGTCCGAGATCTTCCGGGTGACGAACTCGCGTCCGCGCCGTGGGCTCGTGTGGTTGAAGAGGATCCCGGAAGACGCGAAGAGCCCGTAGCTCTCCCGGTAGTTGACGGTGATGTAGTGCGCGTAGACCTTGGCGACGCCGTAGGGGCTACGCGGGTAGAAGGGCGTCGTCTCGCGCTGCGGCGTCTCGCGGACCCGGCCGAACATCTCGCTCGAGCTCGCCTGGTAGACGCGCGTCTCCGGCGCGACGAGGCGCACGGCCTCGAGCAGTCGTGTCACACCGACGGCGTCGAACTCGGCGGTGAGCACCGGCTGCGCCCACGACGTCGGCACGAACGACTGCGCCGCCAGGTTGTAGAGCTCGTCCGGCCGCACGGCGCGCAGCAGATCGATCAGCGAGAGCTGGTCGAGGAGGTCGGCCTGGCGGAGCTCGAGGCGGCTCCGGAGATGCGCGATGCGCTCGAAGTTCTCCGTGCTCGCCCGGCGCACCATGCCGACGACGCGATAGCCCTTCTCGAGCAGGAACTCGGCGAGGTACGAGCCGTCCTGGCCGGTGATGCCGGTGATGAGCGCGGTCGGCATGGACCTCAGCTCCGTCCGTAGCGGTCCTCGAGCCGGACGACGTCGTCCAGCTCGGGCGTCGACACTTCGAGGATGTCGGTGTCCTCGACGGCGGTCAGGCGATGGCGCGTCCCGGGCGGCAGGTGCCAGCCGTCGCCGGGGCCCAGACGGACGGTGCGGAGCGGCGTCTCCGGCGCCGCCACCTCGAGGTCCACCAGGCCGGCGATGACGTGGATCGTCTCGTCCTTCACGCGGTGGTACTGGTAACTGAGCGACTCGCCCTTGCGGACGTGGAGGATCTTGCCTGCGTAGCGCTCGGTCCGTGCCCAGATCGTTTCGTGCCCCCAGGGCTTGGGGATGTGCTCGGGGCGCGCCGGGCCGGTGACACTCATGACCGCGGCGCCGCGCTGCTGTCGCGCAGCCGGCCCCCGTACATCCGCTCGTAGTAGTCGCGGTACGCGCCGCTCTTGATCGCCTCCCACCACGCGCGCTGCTCTCGGTACCAGGCGACGGTGTCGGCGAGGCCCTCCTCGAAGCGGCGTCGCGGCGCCCAACCGAGGCGCCGCAGCCGCGTCGCGTCCAGCGCGTAGCGCCGGTCGTGACCGGGACGGTCGTCGACGTAGCGCACGAGGCTCGCCGGGCGGTCCAGCAGGCGGAGGATCACGTCCGTCACGTCGCGGTTGGGAACCTCGTGCTCGGCGCTCACGTTGAACACCTCGCCTCCCGCGGCGGGAAGCCCGAGCACGTGCCAGAGCGCCGCGCAGTGGTCCTCGACGTGGATCCAGTCGCGCACGTTCAAGCCGTCGCCGTACAGCGGCAGCGCCTCGCCGTCGAGGCCGTTGGTCACGAACAGCGGGATCAGCTTCTCGGGGAACTGGTACGGGCCGTAGTTGTTGGAGCACCGCGTGATGATCGCCGGAAGCCCGTAGGTGGTAGCATACGCCTGCACGAAGGCATCCGCCGCCGCCTTGCTGGCGGCGTAGGGGCTCGACGGGCGCGTCGGCCAGTCCTCCGTCGCCCGGCCCGCCGAGATCGAGCCGTAGACCTCGTCGGTCGAGACCTGCAGGAACCGGCGGAAGCCGGTCCGCTGGCGCGCCGCCTCGAGAAGCACGAGCGTACCCTCCACGTTGGTGGTCACGAACGGCGAGTGGTCCGCGATGCTCCGGTCGACGTGCGTTTCGGCGGCGCAGTTGACCAGCGTGTCGACCGCCTCCTCGTCGACGAGCGTCGCCATCGCATCGCGATCGGCGATGTCCGCGCGCACGAAGCGAAACCGCGGATCGGCTTCGAGATCCGCCAGGTTCGCGTAGTTGCCCGCGTACGTGAGCAGATCGACGGCGACGAGGCGGCTCACGGCGTCCGCGCTGCGCGCGAGCGCGTGACGGACGAAGTTCGTGCCGATGAAGCCGGCCGCGCCGGTCACGACGAGGCGCATCGCCTAGCGGCTCCTCGCGCGCCGGCGGGGCGGCCGCTCCGGAGTCGCGGCGGGCGGGGGCACGTGCGTCGCCGGGCCGTCGACGCGATTCGCGCCGGTCTCGGCGACGAGGTTGCCGGCACGGTGCAGCGACTCCATGGTGCCGGCGTCCGTCCACCATCCCTCGAGCACCTCGCAGGCGAGCTCCCCTCGACGCAGGTACCAGTTGTTCACGTCGGTGATCTCGAGCTCGCCTCGCGCCGACGGCTCGAGCGTGCGGATCACGTCGAACACCCCACCATCGTACATGTAGATGCCGGTGACGGCATAGCGGCTCTTCGGGCGCCGCGGCTTCTCCTCGATCGAGACGATACGGCCGTCGCGCACCTCGGCCACACCGAAGCGCTCGGCGTCCTCGACCTCCTTCAGCACGATGCGCGCCCCGCCCGGCTGGCGACGAAAACGACCGACTGCCGGCGCGATGGAGCCCTCGATCAGGTTGTCGCCGAGCATCACACATATCTTGCCGCCATCGGCGAAGTGCTCGCCGAGCGCGAGCGCCGCGGCGATGCCGCCTTCGCCCTCCTGGTACGTGTAGTTCAGGTGCGTGAGGCCGAACTCCCCGCCGTTCCCGAGCAGACGGAGGAAGTCGCCGGCGTGCGGCCCACCCGTCACGATCAGGATGTCCTTGATGCCGGCGTTGATGAGCGTCTGCAGCGGATAATAGATCATCGGCCGGTCGAGGACCGGCAGCAGGTGCTTGTTGGTGATGCGCGTGAGCGGCAGCAGCCGCGTTCCGAGCCCACCCGCGAGGACGACGCCCTTCACTAGTACCCGCCTCCGCCGGCGGCGCCGGGACGGCGGAAGCCGATGTCCGCGAGCGGAGCAAAGCCGACATAGTTGCCGCGGAACGGCGGCCGTCCGAACGAGCCGAGCCCGACCAGCGTGAACTGCACGCGAAAGAGCCGCTCATCGGGGTTGGACTTGTCCTGCACGCCGGCTTCCAGCAGCCAGCAGTTGCAGCGTGAGATCAAGCGGAGGGCGTAGTCGCGCTCGAGGAAATGTGGCCCGATGGTCGGCGTGTTCCCGAGATCGTAGCGCGCGAGGAAGGTGAAGCCCACGTAGTTTCCGAGGCGGAGGTACATGGAACCGTCCACCTCCCGCAAGCCCGCGGTCGACAGGAGGGCGGCCTCGGGACCCTTCACGTCCACGTCACGGTTGGCGCTGCTCTCGACGACCCGATAGGACACGCCGACGGTCGTCGCCGTCTGGTAGTTCCGCACGAGCGTCGGCGCCGTCCACCAGGGCTCGCGCAGGAACAGCCCGACCGCCTGGCCGCGAATCGACGAGCCCTCGAGGTTCACCGTCGCGTTGTACGAGAGCCCCAGGTAGTCGACCGGGGTCAGGCGAAGGCCGAGATCCGTGTCGCTCGCATGGCTCGTCCCCGCGATCGGTCGCGAGACGTCGTAGCCATGGACGATGCTCGCGCGGGCGAGCTCGCGCGGCGCGGGCGGCGCGGCCTCAGCAGGTGCAGTGGCGGAGGGCGGTGCGGGCGGGCCGACGAAGTCCGGGACCGCCGCCGCGGGCAGGCCCTGGGCGAGGGTCTCCACCTCGACGGGCTGCCGGGCGCCGCCCACCGGCATCGTCGTGGCCTGCCGCTGTGCCTCGTGGGCGGCGGCCTCGGCCGCGTTCGGCGCACGGGCCAGCAGGCGGGTGCTGATCCCGTACGAGAAGAAGTTCCGGCGGTTGATGGCGTCGCGCTCGTCGAAGAGAAATCCCTCGCTGAAGAGCGTCGCGTCGCAGTTGTCGCCTGGCCGGCGGCGCGCGACGGGCAGCAACGACGCGCACGACGGCAGCGGCACGTCGAAGATCGGCCGTCCCGCGGTGGGCACGAAGAGGTAGCGCAGCTCCGGCTCGATCGTATGACGAAGCTTCTCGAAGCCGAAGTGGTGGAAGTCGAAGACGCGCGCGAACTCCGTCCCCGTGCGCCCGCTCACCTCGGCCAGCTCGCGGCTGCGGTCGCCGTCGAGGCGCGGCAGCTCGGGCGCGGCGCGGAAGTGCGAGCCGACACCGGAGGTCGGCACGACGAAGGCGACCTGCTCGGTGTCGGTCAGATGATACGCGGTCTCGCGCAGCCGGCCGGTGAGCGACCCGTTGAACGCGCGGCCGAGGTGGAAGGGCAGGAACACCTCGGGCCCGAGGTCGCCGCGCAGGCCCGCATAGCCGCGCTCGCGCTGATAGTCGATCGCCTGTCCCTCCACGCGGCCGACGAGCAGGTCACCGAGCAGTGGCATCGAGTGTTCGGCCTCGAGCCGCGGCAGCTTCTGGAGGGCGAGCGGCTGCGGATCGATGAGATCCTGGTAGTACGCGTTCTCGAACCACGCGAGACCGTTGTCCCAGGTCTTGATGATCCCGGCGCGGGACGTCGTGAAGCGGCTGCTCCGCAGCTGCAGGTCCCGCCGGGTCGAGAAGGCGAACGTGTTGATTTCCTTGAGGAACGTATCGTCGCTGATGGCGAACAGGCGCAGGTAGAGCTGGCTGCCGCCGTAGAACGGCTGGCGGTGCTGGCCGGAGAGCGCGAAGCGGTTCTCGGGGGTGTCGGGCTGTCCCCCGTTGGGCGCCACCGTCCCGCTCGGCCGTCCCCGGATCTGCTCGTTGTAGTACGCGACGGTGAAATTCCCACGCGCCGTGCGGGAGAGGAGATAACGGTATTCGCCGATCACGCCCACGCGCGCCGCCGTCTCCAGATCGACCGCGACGGTGGCGTCCGAGCTCTTGTTGATCGCCCAGAAAAAGGGCTGCTCGTACTGGAACCCGCGGCGGTTGGAGTTCGCCAGACGCGGGAAGAGGAAGCCGGATGCGCGGTCCGTCTTGGCGGGGAACAGGAAGTAGGGGAAGTAGAGGACCGGCACGTCCTTCACGCGGAACGTCGCATGCCGGACGACCCCGGTTCCCTCGAGCGTGATGTCGGTACTCGCCCCGGCGATGC
>VBKG01000136.1 GCA_005879585.1 Deltaproteobacteria bacterium
CATTCGTCCGATCGTAGCGCACCTCGTCCGCGGTGAGCGTGGTGTCGCCGCGCGTGAGGGTCACGCCGCCGCGGGCAACCAGCGTATTCGTCTCGCGCTCGTACGTCAGCGACTCCGCGTCCACCGCCACCTCGCCGCGGCGGCCCTTCTGCTTCGGCCGGACGACGCGCGCGGCCCCGCGTCGCGAGATGCCGGCGACGCCGAGCGGCCGCGTGCGGCTCCGCAGGTCGAACGTGATCTCGCCGATCGCGGACGGACGCGAGATGCTGTAGGTCACGGGCTGCCGCACGAAGATCGAGACTATGGTGCCGCCGGTCTCGGGGAAGAGGCGGACGGTACTGACGACGGGGTCGTCCACCTCGATGGCGGCCGGGCGCGGCACGTTGAAGTCCGCGAGAAAGACGGTCAGCTCGCCGGTGAACGTCTCTCCCGCGCTCGCCGGCCCGCGTGGTCCGGCGGCGGGCTTGGCGCCCGGCGTACGGTCCTCGATGCGGGTCTCGGGCTCGGCACGCACCGTCACTGTGGTGGGTGCCTGCGGCCCCGCACCGGAAAGCACGCGCACCTCGGCGGAGGGCCGGTCGGCCGCTCGGGCGAACAGCGCGATCCCGAGGGCGAGGCCACCCGCGTACCGCAGCGCCCGCCCGGCCCTCATGCGCGCGGTTCTGTACCACCGGTCCCGGAGGCTTGCCAGGGCTCGAACAGCGGCCCGCCGCCCGAGAAGCACTCGTAGGCCGCCCCGACGAGGAACAGCGACCCGGTCACGAGGACCGCACCATCGGCGGCGCTGCCGTCGAGCGCCGCGCGCAGCGCCGCACGCGGGTCGTCGATGA
>VBKG01000462.1 GCA_005879585.1 Deltaproteobacteria bacterium
CGGGCGATTTCTTCTGAAGCTGCGCGGAGGCGATGAGATGGACGTGACCAGCCGTGTCAACGACCTCTCGTGGCTCACCAAGGGCGATGCAGAAGGAGCATTGACTGAGGGCAGTGAGCGTCCCGCTCTCTTCCAAGAAGACGCTGTGTGCCCGGAGAAGCACCCCGAAGAGGTGACGGTCGGAATGGCGCCGGTTCACCGCTTCTTCGCGATCGCAAAAAACGGCGCGCTGCAGCCGTTGGATGACGTTGCTCTACAACCGGGCTCGGTCTACCTGGTAGAAGCGCGACCGTCGCCGGCCGTGCCCGGAAATAGCTCGTTGCGCCGTATCGTCGCTCGCGGAGGGCCGCACGATTTGCCCGGCGATTTCGCCGAGCGTCACGACTACTATGCCCATGGAGCGATACGTAGGTGAAACGCGGCGCGTTCATCGATACCGTCTACATCCTTGCGCTCCTGAATCCGCGGGATCGATGGCATCAGAAGGCGGTCGAGCTGTCGAAGGTGCGGCGAGCGCCGCTCGTGACGTCGCATGCCGTGCTCACCGAGGTGGCCGACGCACTCGCGCACCGCAGCCGCCGCGCCTGGGCCTCGCAGGCCATCGACGACCTGCGGGCCGACGCGGACGTCAAGTGCGTGACCGTGGACGCGTCGATCTTCGCCGGTGCGCTACGCCTTTATCGGGAGCGGGCCGACAAAGACTGGAGCCTGACGGACTGCACCTCGTTCTGCATCATGCGCCGACAAGAGCTGACTGACGCGCTCACCGCGGACAGTCACTTCGTGCAGGCCGGCTTCCGGGCACTCATGCAGGAATGAACGTCGAGTGAACATACCGGCCCGGCAGCGCTGGTGGCGACCCATCGCAGCGCGTCCGCTATAGGAAGGCCCACGCGTACGGCCCCAGGGGTGGGTGCAGAACGCGGATCGGCACGGCATAATCCGACTGTGTTGATCACCATTTCCGGCCTGCCCGGCAGCGGAAAGACCACCGTGGCCCGGCTGGTGGCCGAGCAGCTCGGCCTCGAGCACGTCTATGCCGGCGACCTCTTCCGCCGGCAGGCTGCGGCGCGCGGCCTCTCGCTCGAGGAGTACGCGCGTCGCGCGGAGACCGATCACTCCATCGACCGGGCGCTCGACGAGCAGATGCAGGCGCGTGCGGCGCGGGACGAGGCGGTGCTCGAAGGCCGGCTCGCCGCCTTCATGGCGGACGCGGCGCGGCGCCCCGCGCTGAAGGTCTTCCTCGACGCGCCCGAGCCGGTGCGCGCCGCGCGCATCGTCGCGCGCGAGGGTGGGGCAGCCGAGGCGCGTCTGCAGGAGACGCAGGCGCGCGAGGCGTCGGACGCGCGCCGCTACCGCGAGATCTACGGCTTCGACTACCACGACCGCGGCCGCTACGACCTCGTGCTCTCGACCGACGGCCGCGCGCCCGAGGAGCTGGCCGCCGACATCGTGCGCGCCGCGCGGGAGCGATTCCGTCCATGACGGTCAGCGAGCTCATCGAGCGGGTGCGGACCTACCACCCGGCGGGCAGCGTCGACACGATCCAGAAGGCGTACGACTTCTCGGCCGAGGTGCACCGCGGCCAGCGGCGCCTCTCGGGCGAGCCGTACCTGACGCATCCGGTGCAGGTCGCCGGGATCATCGCCGACATGCGGCTCGACGTGCCGAGCATCGCGACGGGGCTCCTGCACGACACCGTCGAGGACACGCTCGCCACCCTCGAGCAGATCGAGGAGACGTTCGGCGCCGAGATCGCGACGCTGGTCGACGGCGTCACGAAGATCGGCCAGATCAACTTCACGTCTCGCGAGGAGAAGCAGGCGGAGAACTTCCGGAAGATGCTCCTCGCCATGGCGCGCGACATCCGCGTGATCCTGATCAAGCTCGCCGACCGCACCCACAACATGCGGACGCTCGGCCACCTGCCGCCCGAGCGCCAGGTGGAGATCGCGCAGGAGACGCTCGACATCTACGCGCCCCTCGCGCATCGCCTCGGCATCTACTGGATCAAGAGCGACCTCGAGGACAATGCGCTCCGCTTCCTCCACCCCGAGGTCTACTACCAGTTGAAGCGCAGCGTCGCGAAGCGGAAGGCCGAGCGCGAGCGCTACATCAAGGAAGTGATCGGCGTCCTCGAGAAGAAGCTCGGCGAGGCCGGGCTCGAGGCCGAGGTGAGCGGGCGGCCGAAGCACTTCTACTCGATCTACCAGAAGATGCAGGCGCAGAACCTGCTGTACGACCAGATCTACGACCTCGTCGCCTTCCGCGTCGTCGTCGACTCGCTCGGCGAATGCTACGAGGCGCTCGGCAGCGCGCACGCCAACTGGAAGCCGGTGCCGGGGCGCTTCAAGGACTACATCGCCCTGCCGAAAGCCAACGGCTATCAGTCGCTGCACACCACGGTCATCGGCCCGTACGGCGAGCGGATCGAGATCCAGATCCGCACGCGCGAGATGCACCGCATCGCAGAGTACGGCGTCGCGGCCCACTGGCGCTACAAGCGGCAGGACGGCGCCGTCGACGACAGCCAGCGGTTCGCCTGGCTCCGCCAGCTCCTCGAATGGCAGCAGCAGCTCCAGGACCCGCAGGAGTTCCTCCGCTCCGTCAAGGAGGACCTGTTCACCGACGAGGTGTTCGTCTTCACGCCGAAGGGCGACCTGCTCAACTTCCCGGTCGGCTCCACGGTCATCGACTTCGCCTACCGCATCCACTCCGAGGTCGGGCACCACTGCACCGGCGCGCGCGTGAACGGCAAGATCGTGCCGCTGCGCTACCAGCTGCAGAGCGGTGACACCGTCGAGATCGTCACGACGGCCAGCCAGACGCCGTCGAAGGACTGGCTGAAGCTCGTCAAGAGCTCGCGCGCCAAGGCTCGCATCCGTGCCTACGTCAAGGCGCAGCAGAGCGCGCGGTCGATCGCCATCGGGCGGGAGATCCTCGACCGGGATTTCACCCGCCACCATCTCGATCCCGCCCGGCTCCGCAAGGACGGCACGCTCGAACGCGTCGCGCGCGAGCTC
>VBKG01000463.1 GCA_005879585.1 Deltaproteobacteria bacterium
TTGTTCGCCCCGGCGCACACGATGGCCGCCGTCCTCGCGAACGAGTTCGCGGAGGCGGCGTCCGACGTGCACCTCGCGGCCCTCGTCGAGGTCGCGCTCGTGCTGTTCGGGATCACCCTCGTCGTCAACGCCATCGCGCGGCTCTTGATTCTGGGGACGCGCGGTACGGAGCGGGCGCGCGCGTGACGTCACCAAGCGAATCGCTGGATCAGCGCTACGCGCGCCGGCGCCGCACCGAGCGCGCCATGTTCGCGGCCACTGTGGCCGCCACGGCGACCGTCCTCGGCATCCTGCTCTTCCTGCTCGGGTACCTCGTCTGGCAGGGGGCGTCGGCGCTGTCGCTCGACTTCTTCACGCACCTCCCGACGCCGGTCGGCGAGGCCGGGGGCGGGATGGCCAACGCGCTCGTCGGCAGCGCCAAGCTGCTGCTCGTCGCCGCCGTCGTGGGGGTGCCGGTCGGCTTTCTCGGCGGCGTCTATCTCGCGGAGTACGACGGCGGCCGCGTCGCGTTCGCGGTGCGCTATGCCGCCGACGTGCTGAACGGCATCCCGTCGATCGTGATCGGCATCACGGTCTACGGACTTCTCGTCGTGCCGTTCGGCCACTTCTCGACGCTCGCCGGAGGGATCGCGCTCGGGCTGCTGATGATTCCCGTCGCGCTGCGCACCACGGAGGAATTCCTCCGCCTCGTGCCCGACACGCTGCGCGACGCGTCCCTGGCGCTCGGCGCGCCGCAGTGGGTGACGGTGGTGCGCGTCGTCATCCCGGCCGGCATGCGCGGCATCCTGACCGGGCTCCTCCTCTCCCTCGCCCGCGTCGCGGGCGAGACCGCACCGCTTCTCTTCACCGCCCTCAGCAACCGGTACTGGAGTCCCGGCTGGCTGCAACCCACCGCGTCCCTCCCCGTCATGATCTTTACCTACGCTATCGCTCCGTACGACGACTGGCACCGCCAGGCCTGGGCGGCCGCGCTCGTGCTGCTCGCGATCGTCCTCGGTGCCAACGTCGTCGCCCGCCTGGCTCTCGGGGGCCGGAGCACGGCGCAAACCTGACTCCAACGGAACTGGACATGGACATGGCTTCCTCCACTCTCGCCACCGCTGAAGTGTCGTCCGCCAAGATCGTCGTCCGCGACCTCACCGTCCGCTACGGCTCCACGCTCGCCCTCGACCGCGTCGCGCTCGACGTCGGCGACCGCCAGGTGACGGCGCTCATCGGGCCGTCGGGGTGCGGCAAATCGACGTTCCTCCGGTGTCTCAACCGGATGAACGACCACATCCGGAACATCCGCATCGAGGGAAGCGTCAGCCTCGACGGCGTGTCGATCTACGATGCGGCGGTCGACCCGGTGGAGCTCCGGCGCCGGGTGGGCATGGTGTTCCAGAAGTCCAATCCGTTCCCGAAGTCGATCTTCGACAACGTCGCGTTCGGGCCGCGCGTGCACGGGCTGCGCGATCGGGTCGAGCTGCGCGAGATCGTCGAGCGGAGCCTCCGGCAGGCCGCGCTGTGGGACGAGGTGAAGGACCGGTTGGACCGCTCCGCGCTCGACCTGTCGGGTGGCCAGCAGCAGCGCCTCTGCATCGCGCGCGCGCTCGCCGTCGAGCCCGACGTGCTGCTCATGGACGAGCCCGCGTCCGCCCTCGACCCCATCGCCACCGCCAAGATCGAGGAATTGATCCACGAGCTCAAAACGCAGTACACGATCGTCATCGTGACCCACAACATGCAGCAGGCTGCGCGCGTCTCCGACACGACGGCCTACTTCTACCTCGGCCGCCTCGTCGAGGTGGGGCCGACCGAGCAGATCTTCACCAATCCGAGCCGGCCAGAGACCGAGGACTACGTGACGGGCCGGTTCGGGTGATGCGGCTGCACACCGACCGGACGTACGAGCTGCAGCTCGAGAAGCTGCGATCGAGCGTGCTCGAGATGGGCGGGCTCGTGGAGGACCAGATCGCGCAGGCCATGCGCGCCCTCACGATGCGCGATCGCGACCTCGCACAGGCCACCATCGCACGCGACCACATGGTGAACCGGCTCGACGTCGAGATCGACGATCTCGCACTCAAGCTGCTCGCGCTGCATCAGCCGGCCGCGCGCGACCTCCGGCTCATCACCACGGCGCTGAAGGTCACCACCGACCTCGAGCGCATCGGCGACCTCGCCGAGCACATCGCGGAGCGGGCGCAAGAGCTGGCCGTCGAGCTGCCGATCAAGCCCACGATCGACCTGCCCCGCATGGCGGATCTCGCGCGCGGCATGCTGCACCGGAGCCTGGATGCCTTCGTGCGCGAGGACGAGAAGCTGGCGCTCGCGGTCTGCAGCGCGGACGATACGATCGATCAGCTCCACGAGCAGCTCTTCTGCGACCTGATCTCGTTCATGGCCGACGACCCGCGGACCGTGAGCCGTGCGATGCGGCTGCTCTTCGTCTCGAAGTATCTCGAGCGCGTCGGCGATCACGCCACCAACATCGCGGAGATGGTCATCTTCATGGTGAAGGGGCGCTCGATCCGGCATCTCGACCGGCCGCCGCGGGATCTCTAGCCGCCGCCGCCGCGGCGGCGTTGAACATCATGTACGTGCCGAGGCCGAACCAGAGGAGATCGTACCACTGCGGCACGTGCAGCTTCTCCGCGAAGACGAGCCGCCCGAGGCCGAGCGACACGAGCCCGAGGGGCAGCAGCAGTGCCAGGTCGGCGCCGCCGGTCGCGCTCCCCACACGCTCGTTGACGTTCCGGAAGAACGAGCTCACACGGTCCGTCGAGCCGTCGGCGAGCAAGCCGGGGGATGCGTCGAACCAGCCGGCGACCGCCCGTTTGTCGACCTCGGGTAGCAGCGGCGCCAGGCTCGCGGCGATGTCCTCCATCTGGTCCTGCCAGCGTTCGGCAGCGCGCACTTCGTAGACGACGACCAGGCTGCCCGTGCTGGCGTGGGTCTCGACCCACTGGACACCGGGCTGGGTCCAGATGTGCTCCGCGATCTCCCGGCCGAGGGTTGGATTACCCCTGAGCGCCGCGATGTGGAGCCGGAAACGTCCCGGAATTGCATGGGCGACTCGTACGTCGGTCACGTTCGTACCCTCCTCAGTATCATCCGCTGTGCGGTGCGCGAAGAATACCGGTCAACGGCGCGGGAGTTAAAGAGAATGACGCCGAATCGTAACACACGCAGCCTTACCTCGAAGGACTTCTGTGGCTTAATGGTCGCAGATGAAGCGTTGGGGGAGAAGAGGGGAGGAACCGTGCAGGAGGTTGAAAAATTCCATGGAACGATCTGCATTCCTCCACATGCTCGACGGGCGACTTCGCGTTAAGGTCGCCGATGTGAAGGGCTCGCCCCGTGTGGCGGCCCTCGTCGAGGCGCAGCTTGCAGAGCTGCAAGGCGTAGACGATGTCTCGGCCAACCCACTAACCGGGAGCGTGCTCGTTCTGTACGACCCGGCACAGGTGGGCGTCGAGGAGATCATGGAAGTCCTACGTGCCGGCGGCCATGTGCGGCCCCCGTCCGGGGACGCCCGCCCGAGTACCAGCCTCAGCTCGGGGCTGGGTTCCATCATGCTTCGGGCGACGACGGAGTTCGCTATCCAGTCCCTCATCACCGCGCTGATCTGAATCGCGATCTGGGCGCGGCTCTGCCGCCAGCAGCGGCCGGAGCGCGTTGAGCGATGCCACCACCCCCGCGCCGTTGCTGAGCAGCGTGGCCCCGACGGGGCCGATCCACCCGACGAGCGACAGGGCGATCGCCGCGGTGTTCGGGTAGAAGATCAGCTTCCAGTTCTGCTCGACGAGGCCGATCGCCTGCCGGGCGATGTCGATCGCCTGCGGGATCTTCCAGAGGTTCCCCTCGAGGATCGCGATGTGAGCCGTCTCGCGGGCGACGTCGGTCCCGCCGCGCACGGCGATCCCGACGTCGGCGAGCGCCAGCGCCGGCGAGTCGTTGATGCCGTCGCCGACGACGGCGACCGTCGCGCCGCGCTGCTGGAGCGACCGCACGAAGTCCGACTTCTGCTCGGGAAACGAATCGGCGACGTAGCGCGTGATCCCGAGCCGATCCGCGGCGGTCTTGGCGACGGCCGGGTGATCGCCGGTCAGCATGATGATGTCCCGGATGCCCCGGTTGCGCAGCGCCCGGATGACCGCCGGCGCCTCCGGCCGGACCGGGTCCGAGCACACGAGGATGCCGATGAGGTCCCCGTCCTCGGCGACGAACACCGGCGACGCCGCAGCATCGTTGATGCGGGCGACATCGCCGCGTGCCTTGTTCAGGTTGATCGAGCGGCTGGTCATGAACCGGTGGCTTCCGACGTGCACCGTTCTCCCGTCGATCGACGCCTCGACGCCGAGCCCGATTGAGTAGTCCGATGCATCCCGATCGGGGATGGTGAGCTTCTTGGCGCGTGCGGCGCGCAGGATGGCCTCGGCCATCGGGTGCGCGAGCCGTTCCTCGGCGGCGGCGGCGAGGGCGAGCAGGTGCGCGTCGCCCGCGGCGCCGCGGTAGGAGATGACCTCGACGATCTCCGGCATGCCGAGCGTCAGCGTCCCCGTCTTGTCGAAGACGATCGTGTCGGTCTCCGCGAGTCGCTCGAGGTGGCGGCCGCCTTTGACGAGGATCCCCTGCCGTGCGGCGCGGGTCAGCGCCGCCAGCACCGTGGTGGGTGCCGCGACGCGGATCCCGCTGCCGTAGTCGATGATGAGCAAAGCGGCGGCGCCGTTCGCGCTGCCGCTGATCGCGAGATGTCCGCCCGCGGCGAGGAAGCTCCAGGGGACCAGGCGATCGGCGAAATGCTCCGCGTAGTTCTGGATGCGGGTCTCCCGCACCGGCGCGGCGCGCACGAGGCGAACGATGTTGGCCACCATCGTTTCCTCGCCGACCTTCGCGGCTTTCAAGTAGATCTTGCCTTCGCGGACGACCGTGGCGGCATAGACGCAGTCGCCGGGTCCCTTGGCGATCGGCATCGACTCGCCGGTGAGCAGCTTCTGGTCTACCGTCGCCTTGCCCTTGACGACGACGCCGTCGACCGTGATCAGCTCGCCTGGATAGACGACGACCTCGTCGCCCTCGCGGATCTCCTCCACCCGGACCCGGACCTTCTTCCGTCCGCGGACGACCCACGCGTGCTGGATGTTGGTCGCGAAGAGGCCCTCGATCGCCCGCCGGGACTGATGAAAGGTGAGGTCCCGGACGACGTCGCCGAGGGACACGAGCCACACCATCACGCCCGCCGTACGGATCCTCCCCTGGAGAGCCAGGACGGCGGTGGCGGCGGCGTCCAGCGTGTCGACGTTGAGGCGGCCCTTCTGGGCGACCGACTCGACGGCTCGCCGGAAGATCGGGACGGCGGCTCCCGCGAGCAGCCAGGTGGCCAGCGACGACCCGAACAGTACGTCGGCGGCGACCGCGGCCGTCGACAGGCAGAAGTACGGCCATGCCGTGCCGTCCTCGGCCTCGTCCGCAGTGGGGTCCTTGGCCGCGAGGCGCGACAGCGGAAGCCCGTCGATCAGCCCGACGACAACGTCGGGATTCAGACGGGTGGCGTCGAAGCCGATGATGACGCTCTGGCAGGCGGCATTGCACCGGACGTCGTCGACGCCCGGGTGCGCCCGCAGGAATCCCTCGAGCGCTTCGCCCTGCCGTTCGAGCACGGCCGGAGGATCCACACGAAGCCGGGCTCGACCGGGCATGGCGTGGACGAGGCGGGCGCGAACGACGGATGGTTCGCCGGCGCTCATCGGACCGGCGTCCGTCATGCGCCGTGTCGATTCGATCGGCGTGTCACTTGCCCCCGCAGCAGGCTCCGCATCGCCCAGCCTCAAACGTCCCTCGCTGCACCCGCTCGGGCGCATCGGGTGGTTATTCGCTCGATCCCACCTCTTACCGCGGGGAAGCCGATTTCACCTTGTAAACGAGAAAGCCAGGGCGTCGCCCGACGGCGCTTTGCTATTGCATTGCGGCCTGACCGGTCCTATACAAGACCCCTTTCGATCGGTGCAACGAGCCCAATGTGAATTTTTCGTGAAGGAAGCGACA
>VBKG01000500.1 GCA_005879585.1 Deltaproteobacteria bacterium
CGCCGGAGCTGCGCCCGGCGCTCCTCGTCGGGATCGGCCTTGCGGTCTTCCAGCAGGTGACCGGAATCAACACGATCATCTACTACGCGCCGCAGATCTTCGAGGCGGCCGGTTTCGGCAGCGCGACCACCGCGCTCGCCGCGACGATCGGGATCGGCATCATCAACGTGCTCGCGACGGTGGTGGCGATCGCCCTCGTGGACCGCTGGGGGCGGCGCCCGCTCCTGCTCGCCGGTCTGACGGGCATGATCGTCAGTTTGCTGGCGCTCGGTGTCGCCTCGCACGAGGGCACTTCTGCGGGCTGGCTCGGAGCGACGACGGTGGCGTGCATCGGCGTCTACATCGTATGCTTCGCATTCTCTCTCGGCCCGATTGTCTGGCTGATGATCTCCGAGATCTTTCCGAATCGCATCCGCGCGCGTGCCGCATCCGTGTCGACGGCCGCGAACTGGTCGGCGAACTTCGTGGTGAGCCTGACGTTCCCGCTGCTGCGTGCGAGCCTCGGTAGCTCGCTCACGTTCACGCTCTACGCGCTCTTCGGAGTGATCGCGATCGCGTTCGTGGCGCGGCGGGTTCCGGAAACGCGAGGCAAGACCCTCGAGGAAATCGCCGCGGACTGGCGGACTTCGCAAGGAGCGGTCGCAGCGTGAACACCTCACGCCTGACGTCCGCGGTCGGCCTGCTCGTCGCCGTGCTCGCCTGCGCCACTCCAGCGCTCGCGACGCAGCGGACGGAATGGTTGAGGCCTCCGCAGGAAGAGGAGGACACCACCTGGGGCATCCTCGACCCACACAGCATCTTCGAGTGGAACGCGATGCGGGAGGAGAACACGCTCACCGGAGGGTGGGGGGGTGAACGGCTCCGTCTGAGGGACGCCGGCATCGGATTCGCGGGTGCCTACGTGACGGAGGCCGCCGGGAACCCGGTCGGCGGCACGACGCAGACGGCGCGGTACACCCACAACATCTCCCTCGGCGTGTTCCTCGACCTCGGACGTCTGATCGGCGTGCGGGACACCTATGCGCTCGTCTCGGCGTCGAATCGGGCCGGGAACAGCCTGTCCCGCGACATTCCCAACTTCTTCGCGGTGCAGGAGATCTTCGGTGGCCAGACGACCCGGCTCGTGCATCTGGCGCTCGAGAAGATCACGGCCGGCGGGCACCTGAGCGTGGTCGGCGGTCGGATCGACGCGCTCGACGACTTCGCCACCTCGCCCCTCTACTGCTACGCGCAGAACCTCGGCTTCTGCGGGAACCCGCTCAGCATCCCGGTGAACGCTTCCGTCTCGAGCTACCCGAATACCGCCTGGGGTCTGCGCGCC
This sequence comes from Deltaproteobacteria bacterium, assembly GCA_005879585.1. Lineage (GTDB taxonomy): Bacteria > Desulfobacterota > Binatia > DP-6 > DP-6 > DP-3. The sequence continues at coordinate 1,322 of VBKG01000500.1, forward strand.
CGCTGGTCGTTCACGGACAACGTCTACGCGATGACCGGCGTCTACGACGCGTTCTCCAACTTCCGCGCGAACCGCTACCACGGCGTCGACTTCAGCATACGACACGACTCGGGCGTCGCCGTGATGCAGGAGTTCGGGTGGCAGCCGCTGATCGCGCGGCGATTGGGTCTTCCGGGCACGATCAAGGTCGGCGGCGTATACACGTCCGAGCCCAAGGTGAAATTCGAGAGCGGGAACCGACGCTCGGGGACGTACGACGTGTACGCCACGATACAGCAGAAGCTGTGGGAGGAACCCGGGGCGACGCACCAGGGGCTCAGCGGATTCCTCGCCGTGACCTACGCCCCCGCAGACCTGAACACGATCGAACACTTCGTGGACGGCGGCCTCCTGTACACGGGACTCGTGCCGGGGCGGGACCGTGACGTGCTCGGGCTCTTCGGGCTCTACGGGCACTTCAGCCCGGACCTCAGTCGCTCACAGGTCGTGCGCCACCAGCCGGGGATCGAGCACGAGGCGATCCTGGAGCTGAACTATCAATACAACATCACGTCGTGGCTCTACGTGCAGCCGGACGTTCAGGGCGTTCTTCGCCCGAGCGGCACGGGTCGCGTTCCGGATGCGCTCGTGCTGGCCGTACAGCTCGGGGTCACCCTCTGAACCCCATGACCGACGGCACTGCAGTCGCGCGTCTCGTCGACACGACGGTCGCGCCCTCCGTCGCTCATGTGGCGACGGATCCGGAGCGGGCGCGCATCGCCGAGGGGACCGCCGACCAGCCCGGGCGGTGGTGGGCGTTCGGGCCCTACGTGAGCGAGCGCGCGTGGGGGTCGTCCGCGCTCTTCCAGGAGGATCCCGCCTGGCGCGACGAGCTGCTCTTCCACGAATACTTCCACGCCGAGACCGGCGAAGGACTTGGCGCCTCGCATCAGACGGGCTGGACGGCGCTCGTCGCGGCGCTGGTCGCCGACCGGGCGCGCTCATGAAGGAGCGGACATGACCGACACCTCACTCGACACCCTCTGCGTGAACACGATCCGGACGCTCGCGATGGATGCCGTGCAGCAGGCGAACTCGGGCCATCCGGGCACGCCGATGGCGATGGCGCCGGTCGCGTACGCGCTCTGGCAGCGGCAGCTGCGCTTCGACCCGGACGACCCGATCTGGCCGAACCGCGACCGCTTCGTGCTCTCGATGGGCCACGCCTCGATGCTGCTCTACTCGCTCCTCCACCTGACCGGGGTGAAGGCGGTGAACCCCGAGTACGAGACGCTCGGGACGCCGGCCGTGACGCTCGACGACATCCGCCACTTCCGTCAGCTCGACAGCAAGTGTCCCGGGCATCCCGAGTACCACTGGACCTCCGGCGTCGAGACCACGACGGGCCCTCTCGGTCAGGGCGTCGCGACCAGCGTCGGGATGGCGATCGCGGGGCGCTGGCTGGCGGCGCGCTACAACCGCCCCGACTACCCGCTCTTCGACTACGACGTCTACGCGCTCGGCGGCGACGGCTGCATGATGGAGGGCGTGTCCGGCGAGGCGGCCTCGCTCGCCGGCCACCTGCGGCTCGCGAACCT
>VBKG01000137.1 GCA_005879585.1 Deltaproteobacteria bacterium
GCCCGGGCTCGCGCTTCCGTCGCCGCCTTGACGGAGAATCCAGAAGACTGGTGCGGCTCGCGTCGCGGGTCCATATCCGATGGCACCGAGGCGTTCTTTGCGACGATGGAGTCCGATCGTCGCCAGCACGGCATCGTAGAACTGCGCCGCGCGCTCGATGTCCCAGACGGGGATGGAAACGTGGTCAAGCATGGCGACGGGAAACCCCTTCGAAAAAGTCGACGATCCCGGTCTCCAACGAATACTCCGCGCCGACCACGACGAGCCCATCGGCGCGAGTGAGATGCTCCAGAAGCTCCGAGCCGTGGCGCAGGTGATTTGCCGATGCGCGAACATTCGCGCGAACCGCGTCGTTCAGGAGTCGATCCGGATCGTCGATCCGTCGGGATGCGATCAACGCCTCCACGGATGGCCGGATGCGGTCCACGATGGAGCGCAGGTTCCGCGATTGATTCGGCGCCCGCCCCTGCACCTCATCGAGCGTCGCGACGACGGCACCGCACTGTGAGTGTCCCATCACGACCACCAGTCGGGTGCCGAACCGTGACGCCGCAAATTCGACGCTGCCAACCTGGGACGGGGCGACGATGTTGCCGGCAACCCGGATGACGAACAGGTCGCCGAACCCCTGATCGAAGACCAGCTCTGCAGGGACGCGCGAGTCCGAGCAGCCGAGGATGATCGCGAAGGGCTCCTGACCGGCGACGAGCTCGGCACGACGCGTCGGGTCCGAGACGACGTGCCCGGCGGCCTGGTTCGAAACGAAGCGTCGGTTCCCTTCGCGAAGACGGTCGAGAGCCTGAGTTGCGTCGAGGGTCATGCGTACGCAACACCCATCCCGCCGAGCAGCCGACGCGCCTCCGAGAGCTCGCGTCGACGCACGTCGTCGTCGCCCGCGAGCCGGGCGAGCTCTGCGAGCTCGAGACGGATCCCCGGCTCGTACAGGCCGGCGCCCGTTTCTGCGACCAGCGCGAGCGCCCTACGGAGTGCTTCCTCGACGGGTCCGCGCACGACTTCTCCGTCGCTGCGGAGCAGCACGCGGGCAAACGTCAGCAGCGCACGGCACTCGGTGACCTTCGTCGACAGCTCGTGCGCCCGCCGCACGGCCTTTTCCGCGCCGGCGCGTGCTCGCTCGACGTCTCCCGCTCCGAGCTGCGCTTCGGCGAGCTCGGCGACGATGCGCGCCTCCCAGTGGATCCCGATGCGCCGGTCGAGCACGATCGACAGCGCCTGCTCGAACGCGGTCGCGGACGCCGCCCAATCGCGGTTCGCGAGGTGCACGCAGCCGAGCGCTTCGTACGCGGAGGAGCGCGAGAAGGAGCTTCCGATTCGCTCCGCGATGTCGAATGCCTGGCGAGCGTGGTCCAGCGCGCGTCCCGAGTCCCCGCGGAACGCCGCCACGTGCGCGCTGAGCTCGTGCGCCCAGCCGAGGAGCTCGGTCTCGCCATGGTCGCGTGCCAGCGTGAGCGCCTGCTCGAGCTCGCACCGGCCTTCCTCGGGACGCCCGCTGTCGAAGAGCACCCATCCGGTCATCATCACGATCCAGTTGGACGCGCTGAAACCCGTTCGCGCGCGCGGGCTGTTCCCCGCCCTGGCGGCGCACGCGCGCGCCTCGCGCAGGGCCTCGAGCGCGGCGCGCAGGTCTCCGGCCATGTACGTCGCCTCGACGAGCGCGACACGCGACGCGAGCATCAGGGCGGGGTCGCCGGTCTCGTCGACGAGACGCGTCGCCTCGCGCGTACGCTGCACGGCCTCGGCGACGTGCCCGGACATCCCCCGCACCGTCGCGTAGGTATTGAGGAGCGTCGCCAGCGTGCCGGGATCGTTCGCCTGCCGGGCGAGTGCGACGCTTTCGGCGAAGATCGCCGACGCCTCGTCCTCCGGGATGCCCGAGCGCCACCCGACACCGAGGATCGCGATGCCGGCCCGCAGACCCATCTCCACGCGCTCGGCGGACTCGGGAACCGTGGCGAGCAGCTCGCGGACCTTCCGCCACTGGCGCGCCGCCTCGGCCACGTCGCTGATCCCGGCCCACTCCGCTGCTCGACGGCTCCAGCGCGCGGCCTCGAGCTTGTCGCCGGCCGCTTCCCAGTGATGCGCCACCAATGCCGCGCGCTCGTCGAGGCGGTCGGCGTAGAGCTCGGCGATCGCGCGCCCCGCCGCCGCGTGCGTCGCGGCGCGCCGCTCGCCGAGCTGCGAACGGTACGCCACCTCGTGGGTCAACGGATGCCTGAAGCTGTACTCGATCTCGGGATGCACGGATTCCTGGTAGACGAGCTCCGCACGCGTGAGCGTCGCGAGGGCCGCGGCGACGTCCCCCTCCGGGCGCTCACTCACGGCTCGCAGCACCCGCTCCTCGAACTCCTTCCCGATGACCGCGGCGATTTGCAGAGTGTCCTTCTCGCGTTCGGGGAGCCGATCGATGCGGGCCGCGAGCACGGCGTGCACCGTCGGCGGGACGATCACGTCCGCCACCGGCCGGACCAGGCGATACGCCCCCTTCGTTCCGACGAGGTTTCCGCCCTCGCTGAGCGCCTGGACCACTTCCTCGATGAAGAAGGGATTGCCCGCTGTGCGCTCGCTCACGAGCCCTGCGAGCTCGACGACGGACGGATCGGAGCCCAGCAGCTCCTGGAGCAAGGCGCCGCTCGCCTCGGCGACGAGCGGTTCGAGCGTCAGCTCTCGATAGGATGACGCCCCGGACCATCGTCCCCGTGACTCCGGCCGGAGGGTCGAGAGCAACAGCGTCGCCGTCGACGGCAGCACCGCGACGAGCTCGTCGAGGAAGACGGCGCTACCGCCGTCGAGCCAGTGGAGGTCCTCGACCAGGAGCACCATCGGCTCCCGCCGGCTCCGCGACTGGACCAGCCGCGTGAACACCGCACACCGCTGGCGCTGGCGCGCCTCCGGGTCCATGCGCGGCACCGGGTGCTCGGGATCCGGCATGCCGAGGAAGTCGAAGAGAAGCGGCAGCGAGTCGGTGAGCTCGGGGGCCAGCAGCAGCACCGTCCCGGCCACCTTCCGGCGGGCCGCGTCGTTGCCGTCCTGCTCGGAGATGCCGAAGAACCCGCGCAGGAGCTCGAGAATCGGCAGGAAGGGCACCAATCTCCCGTGCGGCACGCAGTGCGCCTGGTGGACCACGAGTCCGCGCGCGCGCGCCCGCTCGATGAATTCCCAGCAGAGCCGGCTCTTGCCGACGCCCGCCTCGGCGACGACGCCGACGGCGCAGCCCCGTCCTTCGAGCACGCGGCCGAGCGCCGCCTCGAGCACCGCCGTCTCCTCCTCGCGCCCGACGAACCGCGAGAGGCCGCGCGCGCGAGAGCGGTCGAGACGCGTGCGCAGCACGCCAGGTCCTTCGAGCTCGTAGACGCGGACGGGGTCGCGGAGCCCCTTCACGCGGAATGGCCCGAGCTCCTCGAGGCGGAAGAACCCTTCCACGAGCCGTGCGGTGTGCTCGGTGAGATAGACCTTGCCGGGCTCGGCGAGCTGCTCCATCCGCTGCGCCAGGCCCACCGTCGCGCCGAGGGCCGTGTAGTCCATGTGGAGGTCGTCGCCGATCGCGCCGACGACGACCTCGCCGGAGTTGAGGCCCATGCGGACGGAGAAGCTGAGTCCCTCGGCCAGGCGCAGCTCGCGCGCGTAGCGCCCGATCTCGGCGCTGAGATGGAGCGCCGCCGCGCAGGCGCGGCGGGCGTGATCCTCGTGCGCGATCGGGGCGCCAAAGAGCGCCATGATCCCGTCGCCGGTGAACTGGTTGACGGTACCCTCGAAGCGGTGCACGCCGTCGGCGAGGATCGCGACGAAGCGGTCGAGGATCCGGTGCCACGCCTCGGGGTCGATCCGCTCGGCCAGCTCCATCGAGCCCTTGACGTCGGCGAAGAGCACGGTCACCTGCTTGCGCTCGCCCTCGAGCCGGCCGCGCGACGCCAGCACCTTCTCGGCGAGGTGGACGGGCGCGGACAGACGACGCCCGGCCACCGCGTCCGCGCCGACGGCGTGACCGCACGCGTCGCAGAACCGTGCCCCGGGCCGCAGGTCGTGTCCGCAGGACGAACAGTGCATGGGCCGTCGGAAGCGGGTGCTCCCACGGACGGCCGGGGTCGTCAACTGGTTGACGGAACGGAAGTCCGATGGTACCCGCCCGCTCGAGCACGCGGGAGCCAGCCATGAAGCAGAACGACACGAGCGAGCGGAACAAGGCGATCGTCCGGGCGCTCTACGAAGCGTACAACCGCCGCGACTACGAGGCAGCGTTCGCACACAAGGCCGAGGACTACACGATCGAGGTGACGGGCACGTCGTGGGTGTCGGGCCGGTTTCAGGGCCGGGACTACGTGCGCCACGAGCTGCTACCGCGGGTCTTCCCCGAGGGCGTCACGTTCCGGCTGCGGAATCTCGTCGCCGAGGGCGACGTCGTGATGGCGGAGTGGGAGAACGAGGCCCACCGCGGTGGCAGCGTGTACCGCGGCCGTGCGGTCGAAGTGTTCGAATTCGACGGCGACAAGATCAAGCGCGTGCGAGCCTACGTCGATCCGGCACCGCAGATGGCGTTCTTCGGGGAGCAACCGCCCGCGTCGAGATAGGCTCTACCGGAGGTGCGCTTAGCGCTGCTCTGCGGGCCGGCTGAGCGCGAAGCGACGGGATACGGCGTCTGCGGTGAGCGGCTGGTTGCCCACCTGGACCCCGGCGAGCCGGCCGGGTGCGACGGCCTGGTCCGCCCCGTTCGTCCCGACGAAGAGCTTCGGGTCGCGCGGCAGGTCGATCTGCCCCTCGTAGGCGTTCTGCCCGATGAGCGCCCCGTCGACGAAGAACGAGATCACGTGTCCGTCCCAGGTGGTCGCCACCTGATGCCAATCGTTCGGAGTCCAATTCGTGATCGGCATGCCCAGCGACGTCGGGTGGCCCTCCGTGTCGGTGATCTCGAAGCGCAGATAGTGGTCGCTCTTGTAGATGCGCATGCGGTCGTCCCCGAGGCGAACGAACGATGCGTCTTCGCGGCTCTCCCCGTCCCACGCCGGCTGCAGCCAGAACGAGATCGTGCCGCCGGCGGGCGTGAGGCCCTTCACCTCACCCGCATCGGTCTCGGTCTGCGTGTCGTACTCGGGCTGGCCTTCGTTCGCGGCGGCGGTCTTCGGCGGGGGCGGTGGCGCTTCGACCGTCGCCGGCCGCCCGGCGGCCTGACCGGCGGGCCCCTGCCCCGCCGCCCCGAGTGCCTGGGCTGTCGTCCCGACCTCGCCCGCGACCACCCCGGGTGACGCGCCGTCCGCGGGCACCCGGTCCGGGCGGAACCGCCGCATGCGCACGTGTCGTTGAGGTCGACCACCTGGCGTCCTCGACAGGTCTGCGTGCGGGAAGTCGGGCGGCGCGACGTCCCGGCGCCTCTCCGGGACCGCGTTCCGACTTCGCGGCGGGCCGCCGAGCAGCGGGAGGTCCGACGGCGCGGTGGGCGACCCATCGGACTCACCGACGCCGACGTCCGGCGCTGCGTTCGCCGCGACGTCGTCGCCGTCGCTCTCGGGGCTCGTGGCCGGCGCGCTCGAAGGCGAAGGAATTGGTGCGCGGCCACCGCTCTCGCGCACCGGGGTGCGGTCCCGACGAGTCATCACGAAGATGACGACCAGAACCCCGGCGATCGCGAAGAGCGCGGTCCGTAGCCCGCTCCTGGATGCCGGTGTCTGAGCCCCGGTCCGTCTCTTCGGATTCGACGCCACTGTGAGAGAGGCTAAGGGACGCGTCGACGCTGGGTCAAGCGCTCACTCTCGACCGCGTGTGCGAGTTGCCCGCGCCGACCGTCCCATAGTAAGCACCCGCCGCGCCGCAGAGCGCCCCGCAATGTCGCGGAAGCGGAAGCGCACATCGAGCCAGCAGGGACCGCCGCCGGCACCACGCGGCGCGAAACCCACGCCGGCGCAACGGAAAGAGGTCGGCCCGTCGGCGCTCGAGCGGATTCTCGTCGCCCCGTGGTTTCTTCCGTCGGTCCTGGTCGTGTCGGCCATCCTGCGGCTGGCCAACGTCCTGTACCTGCGCGGAACGCCGTTCGTGGACGAGCTCCAGCTCGATCATGCGTACTACGACGAGTGGGCACAGCGCATTGCGCATGGCGAGTGGCTGGGCGGCAAGGGTCCATTCTGGGTCGATCCGCTCTACGCCTACTTCCTGGCCGCGCTCTATGGCGTCTTCGGTCGAAGCCTCATGCTGGTCCGCGTCGTCCAGTGCGGCCTGGGGGTCACGACGAGCTGGCTGGCCGCGCTCCTCGGCCGCCGGATCTCGCGGTCCGTCGCCGTCGGCAATCTGACGGCGCTGCTGATCGGGATATTCATCCCGGCGGTCTACTACGACGGCACCGTGGAGAAGACGACTCTCTCCCTCGTCCTGTGGACCACCGCGCTCGTTCTGTACTTCGGCTCGTCCGTTCGCAGCCTGCTGCTGTCCGGCGTCGCGCTGGGGCTCGCCGTCCTCAGTCGCGGGAACCTGTTGCTCCTGGTCGTCCTCGGCGCCGCTGCGCTCGCGATGCACCGGGCGGCGCATCCATCGCAGCGCACGCGGGCCGTTCGTGCGGGTGCGTTCCTGGCGGGTGCCTTCGGCGTGATCGCGCTGTCGACGGTGCGGAACGTCGTGGTGAGCGGCGAGCTCATCCCCACGACCGCGAACTTCGGCCAGAACCTCTACATCGGCCAGGTGTGCGCGAAGGGCGACGGGTCCTACAGCTGCGATTTCCTGCGCCCCGACCCGCACTTCGAGGAAGGCGATTTTCGGACCGAGGCCGAGCGCCGCCTGCAGCGGCCCCTGACCGCAGCGGAGATCTCCGCGTACTGGCGGGACGAGGCCGAGAAGGCGATGAGCGCCGCCCCCGACGCGGTGCTGCAGCGTGCCGGGCGCAACCTGCGTCTCTTCTTCCACCAGTACGAGAACTCCGACAATCTGAGCGTCGACGTGCAGGCGGAGCACTCTCCGGTGCTGCGTCTGCCGGTGCTCTGGATGGGCCAGCTCTTTCCGCTAGCCGTCCTCGGCGCCGTGGTGACGTGGCGAGCCGGCCGCCCCTATCGGCTGCTCGCGTCGATCGTGCTGGTCTACTGCGTGACTCTGCTGCCCTTCATGGTGTTCGCGCGCTACCGCGCGACGGTGCTGCCGTGCGTGGCGGTGCTCGCCGCGAGCGCCGTCGTCTGGCTCGTGAACGCGGCCCGCGAGCGCGCCGGGCAGCGCCTCGCATACGCCGCAGTGCTGATGACGTGCATGGGCCTGTTCTCCATGGCATGGCCGGACTGGTTGGCGGACGCGCACGCGAAGAGCGTGGGCGTGACACTGCACGACATGGGGGAGGACTATCTCCGGCGCGGCAAGGAAGACGACGCCATCCGTACGTTCGAGCGCGCGGTCGCGATCAAGCCAGAGCTCTTCATCGCGTCGCTGCGGAGGCTCGGCGACCTCTACCTCGCCCGCAAGGACTACGCCCGTTCCGAGTACTACATGTCGCGCGTCCTGCAGCTGAAGCCCGACAGCCGTCTCGGCCGTACGGCGCGTGTTCAGCTCTACACGAGCATGCTCCAGGACCCTCGCTATCGAGACGATCCCACGGTCCAGGAGAAGCTCGCGAAGGCACGCGACGCCCTGAATGCGCCGGCGGCCGCGGCCGCGCGCCCAGCGGACCACGGGACCGGGGCCATCGGCACCGGCAACCGTGATGCGATCCTCGCGCGTCTCCGGACGGAAGCCCCCGGGAGCCCCGTCTGGCTCCAGTTCGACGACGGCAGCCAGCCATCCCGCGATCTCGTGTCCACGCTGCGCGACGTCTTCACCACCGCCGGGTGGGATGTCCGCGCGCCACGCGCGCTCTCGTTCCGGAGCAAGCCGGGAGTTTTCGTGTACGCGGCGGACGAGCACCCGCCGAGCTACGTCCAGGCGGTCTACGACGCACTCGTGGCCGGCGGCTTCAAGCCGCTCTTCGGGACGGGGTACCGGGATTACTATGCCCGGCAGATCGCCAAGGACCCCGGGTTTCACGGCGTTTCGTTCGACGACGACCAGACGTACGTGGTGATCGTCGGTCCGACCGGCTAGACGGCCCGACCGCAGCGGCCGGACTGCGGTCGGGCATCGCCGGCGCATGTCGCCGCATGCAGGCGCCGGCCCCGCGGGCCCACTTTCTCCGGCCGGCGGCACCGGCCTACAATCTGGCACGCCCGTTGCGTTGGGGGTGACTCATGCCGTTCTTCGGCTTCCTGATGGCGTGCTTCCTGTTCAGCCACTTCAGTCGCCGCTTCCGGCACCACCGGATGCGGATCGGTGAGAGTGGGCCGTGCGGCGGCGGATGGGACCACCCGTGGGGAGCCTGGGAGCGGCGCGCGCGTCGGGAGACGGTACGCGCGGCGCGCGAGACAGCCCGGCAGGCACGCCGGCAGTGGCGGGGACACGGCGCGGAGCCGGCGAAGCCGCGCTCGCCGGAGGAGGAGGCCCTTCGCCGCGCGCGCCGGCGCGCGGCCGCTGAAGCCGGCTTCTACGCGCACCTGATGAGCTACCTCGGCGTCATCGCCTTTCTCGCGCTCATCAACCTCCTCACCACCCGCTATCCCTGGTTCATCTGGCCGGCGCTCGGGTGGGGCATCGGCATCTTTTCGCACTGGATGGCCGTCTTCGGCTCCCACATGCTGCGGCAGCGGTACTTCGACCCGGCGGTCGAGCGCGAGCTCCGACGCGAGCGCGCCACCATGCAGACCGAGAAGCAGGCGAGCATCGACGAGCTGTCCTCGAGCATCGCGCACGAGATCCGGAATCCCATCGCCGCGGCCAAGAGCCTCGTCCAGCAGATGGGCGAGGACCCGACGTCGGTCGAGAACGTCGAATACGCCAAGGTCGCGCTCGAGGAGCTCGAGCGCGTGGAGCACCGCGTGTCGCACCTCCTCAAGTACGCCAAGGAGGAGGACTACAGCTTCGCGCTCGTCAATCTGGCCAACGTCGTCGATTCGGCGCTGACGCAGCTCCGCGCCAAGCTCGATTCGGCGAAGGTGGCCGTCTCGCGCAACTACATCGCGGGACCGACCGTCAAGGCCGACGCGGAGAAGCTCCGGCAGGTGTTCGCCAACGTCGTCGACAACGCGATCGACGCCCTCGCCACCATTCCCGAGGGACGGCGCATCGATCTCTTCCTCGAGAACGGCAACGGGCGCGCCACCGTGCGCGTGCGCGACAACGGCTGCGGCATCGCGCCCGAGAAGGTGGAGCGCATCTTCAACCCGTTCTTCACCACCAAGCCGCAGGGCACGGGACTCGGCATGGCGATCTCGAAGAAGATCGTCGAGGCGCATCAAGGGGGGATCGAAGTGACGAGCGACGTCGGCCGTGGGACGGAGTTCACGGTGACGCTGCCCATGCCGGCGAGGAACTGACGCATGCCCGGACGCATCCTCGTGGTCGACGACGAGAAGGCGATGCTCCTCGCCTTGAAGGGGCTGCTCTCCAAGGAAGGCTACCAGGTCGAGACCGCCGCCAACGGCGCGGAAGGGCTCCGGGCGATCGAGACCGGCAGCTTCCACGTCGTCCTCACCGACCTCAGCATGAACGGCGTCGGCGGCATGCAGGTCCTCGAGCACGCCCGGCGCTTCGATCCCGATCTCGCGGTCATCATGATCACCGCGCACGGCTCCGAGAAGATCGCCGTCCAGGCGATGAAGCTCGGGGCCGCGGACTATGTGCCGAAGCCGTTCGACAACGACGAGCTCCGGGTCATCGTCCGGCGCGTGATGGAAACGGTGCTGCTCCGCCGAGACCACCGCCGGCTGCTCGACCAGGTGAGCGACACCTTCGGCTTCGAGCAGATCGTCGGGCGGAGCCCGGCCATGCGACGCCTCTTCGAGACCATCGACAAGATCGCCGACACCGACGTCACGGTGCTCGTCCGCGGCGCGAGCGGCACGGGGAAGGAGCTCGTCGCCAACGCGCTCCACTACCGGAGCCCACGGCGCGCCAAGCCGCTGGTCAAGATGAACTGCGCCGCGCTCAGCCAGGAGCTCGTCGAGAGCGAGCTCTTCGGCCACGAGCGGGGCGCGTTCACCGGCGCGATCGCCCGGCGCGAGGGCAAGTTCGAGGCCGCGGACGGCGGCACGCTCTTCCTCGACGAGGTCGGCGACATGCCGCTCGAGACCCAGGCCAAGCTCCTGCGCGCGATCCAGGAGAAGGAAGTGGAGCGCGTCGGCGGTAACACGTCGATCCGGGTGGACGTCCGCCTGATCGCCGCGACCAACCAGGATCTCGAGGCCGGCGTCCGGGCGGGACGGTTCCGCGAGGACCTCTACTACCGCCTGCGCGTCCTCGAGCTTGCGATTCCACCGCTCGCCGACCGTCGCGAGGACATCCCGCTGCTGGTCGACCGCTTCCTGAAGGACGCCGCCGGACGCTTCGGCCGCGACGTGAAGCCGCTCACCGGCGAGGCGCTGCGCGCGTGCCTCACGCATCCGTGGAAGGGAAACG
>VBKG01000138.1 GCA_005879585.1 Deltaproteobacteria bacterium
CCGCGGGCAGCTGGGGCACGACGCCGACCCACGACCAATCCCCCTTCCAGACGTGCCAGTCGCTCCGGCAGATGCCGTTCGCCTCGACGCGAAGCAGCACGCCGTTCGGCACGAGCGGCGGAGTGGGGACATCGCGGACGACGAACGGCTGGTCGATGGCCTCGAGAACGGCAGCGCGCATGCCGAGCGCTTTACACCGGGTGCGGCGCGCGCAACAAGCCCAAGGGCAATCGGCCGCCGGCCTTGGGCGTCGCCACTGCTTGAAGAGGTCGTCGCGACGCCGGCGAGTATGGCTCGCCGCCGCGCAGGGGCCGGCAGGTCTCGAACGCACAGCCGTGAACGCACGCTGTTGGAAAAGTAGCGTGCGAACTCCCCATTCTCGCGATTCTTCCCAACTCCTGCGGCGACCCGGCCATGGAACGCTTCTTGGTTCCCCTCCCCGCGGATGTGGAACTCTGAGGGAATGGAGCTGTCGAGGGTAGAGTCGAGATAGCGTGACATAGCGCCTAATCCCCGCAGGGGAGCGGAGGACCCAGTCATCTGGGGTGAATCCGGGGCTGCCGCGAGCAGACCCGGACGGGCCAAACGACCAGACGCTCTTTGGGCCCGAACCCGTCAGCTAACTTCGCCGGCGTTCAAGGAGCAGGATCATGCATACCGTGCCTCGAGGGGCCGGCGGAGCGATCCTCCGGCCCCTTTTACATCCGATTGGACGGCAGCTGGGCAACGCCGCATGGCGATGCCCGGAGCCCGCGCGACGCTGGCCAGCGTCGATCGCGAGGCGCGCTCGTCCTCCGCCGCCGCGCGCCCCAGGAAGGCGTGCGCCCCGCGCCTCGTTCACGGCGTCGTCAAGGATCGGGAATGTAGCTCCAACACCAGGAGGAACCGAATGAGAACGCTAGCATCCTTCGTAGCAGTAGCAGCCCTCGTCACAGTACTGGGCTCGAGACTTGCCCTCGCGCAATCCAGCGGCAATTTCAGCGCCACCGGCACCCCGGCGTCCTGTGCGATCGGCACGGACGGCAGCTTCAGCGGGGGTACCGGCGTGAAACTATTCAGCGCCGACATCTCGACGTCCAATGCCAGCGGCGTCACGCTGAATGTCAGGCCGTCGCTGGTGAGCGGCCTCTTCACCGACACGAAGATCTCGACGACCATCCCCAGCGCGACGGCCGACGTCGGAATCGAAGTCTGCGTGACGGTCGATGGCAGCGGCGCCGGAATACTCCCCACCAACTGCGTGGTGTACGACGAGCGATATCAGCAGGTCAGCAGTAACCTCTTCTCGCAGCTCACCGAATGCACGATGGCGCCCACAACCATTGCCTGCACCGCGGACGGCGGCTGCTCCAGCCTCGGAACGGGCTTCACCTGCAGCATCAAAGCCCCGGCGACAACGGGGGTCTGCGTGGGGCCCAACCCGCTCTGCGATTTCGACCTGATCTTGAGCACGTTGTCGGCGCACAGCTTCGACTTCGTCGTTCCCGTGGGGAAGGGGAAACCGCACCGGGTCGAAGCAACCTGGTCGGTCATCGGGTCCGGTGCTACTTCAGGCGCGCATGTGGCGTCCTGCGTGGGTCCGGGCATCCTCACCGTCACGCAGTACAAGGTCTTCAACAACAGCGGCGCCCTGCTCACCTTCTGAGCTTCCGTCCGCAGCGCATCACCCGGCGGGTCAACCTCAGCCTGTCGAAGCTGAAGGCTGGCCCGCCGGAGCCAGGAGGAGGGTCCTCCTTGTTCGTCCACGACCCCGGGCGCGATGCGCTCAGGCCGGCGCGTCCCGTCCGTCAGCGCACCCCTCACAGCCGGCGGCGCACCGCGAGCAACCAGCCGAGCACGCGCTTCGCGGTCGGCGTGAGCCGACGGCGGTTGTACTCGTCGGCGGCCTTGCGGATGGCCTCGGCTTCCGTCGGATAGGGATGGATCACGCCGGCGAGGGCGCCGAGCCCGAGCCGGCGCGTCATCGCGAGCGTCACCTCGGAGATGGTCTCGCCCGCGTGGGCGGAGACGAGCGTCGCGCCGAGGATCCGGTCGCGCCCGCGCTCCAGGTGGACGCGGAAGAAGCCCTCGTCGCCGTCGAGGATGCCGCGGTCGACGTCGGCCATCGGAATCGTCAGCGTGTCGACGGAGAGGCCGCGCGCCTCCGCCTCCGCGGGGTAGAGGCCCACGTGCGCCACCTCCGGCGACGTGTACGTGCACCACGGAACGTGAAGCGCGCTCGCCTTCTTCCAGCCGCCGAAGAGCGCGTTCTCGAGCACGATGCGCGCGAGCGCATCCGCCATGTGGGTGAACTTGAAACGCGAGGCCACGTCGCCGCACGCGTAGATGCGCCGGTTCGTCGTCTGCAGGTGGTCGGTCACGGTGACGCCCTCGCGCCCGAAGGCCACCCCTGCCGCTTCGAGACCGAGGCCCTCGACGTTCGGCGCCCGTCCGGCGCCGACGAGGATCGCGTCGCACGCGACCTCGCGGCGCGCGCCCTCGACGGTGTAGACGATCACTCTGTCGGCCCCGCGCCGCTCGACGCGGTCTATCCGCGCGCCCAGCACGACGTCGACGCCGTCGGCACGGAGGCGACGGTCGACGATCGTCGCCGCGTCCGGGTCCTCCTTGCCGAGCACCTGCGGCAGCATCTCGAGCGCGGTCACCCGACTGCCGAGGCGCGCGAACGCCTGCGCCAGCTCGCAGCCGATCGGACCCGCGCCGATGATCGCGAGCCGGCGCGGCCGCTCGGTCAGCTGGAAGACCGTCTCGTTCGTGAGGTACCCAGCGTCCTCGAGACCGGGAATCGGCGGCGCCGTGGCGCGCGCGCCGGTCGCGATGACGGCGCGAACGAACGGGAGCTGCTGCCCGTCGACCTCGACCGTCCGCGGGCCCGTGAAGCGGCCGTCGCCGAGGAAGACGTCGACGCCGAGCCCCTTGAACCGCTCGGCACCGTCGTGCGGCGCGATCTCGGCCCGGAGCCGCCGCATGCGCGCCATCACGGCGGCGAAGTCGACGTCGACGCCGGAGACGCGCACGCCGAACGGCGCACCGTCGCGCGCCACTGCCGCCGCCCGCGCCGCCGCGATGATCGCCTTCGACGGGACGCAGCCGACGTTCAGGCAGTCGCCGCCGAGGAGGTGGCGCTCGACGAGCGCCACCCGCGCCCCGAGACCCGCCGCGCCCGCCGCCGAGACGAGACCGGCCGTACCACCGCCGATGACCACGAGATCGTAGCGCGCGGTGGGCGTCGGGTTCGTCCACCCCGGCGGGTGGACGTGCGCCAGGAGCGCCCGGTTGTACGCGTCGTCCGGCTGGATCAGCGAGGGTGGGCCCGCCGGCGCCGGCTCGGCGCGCGCCTCCTCGCCGGTCGCGTCCGCGAGTGCGCGGCGCGCGACCCGGGTGACGTACAGGGTCACCGCGATCGTCGCCACGAGTCCGCCGAAGTAGAAGACCTTCTGCAGCGCGCCGCCCGACGGGCGGCCCGCGGCGAGCTCGGTCAGGCTCGTGACGAGCGATCCCAGGTAGACGTACATGAGGGTGCCCGGGAGCATCCCGATCAGCGAGCCGACCACGTAGTCGCGCACCGCCACGCGGGTGAGGCCGAGCGCGTAGTTGAGCAGCGTGAAGGGAAAGATCGGCGAGAGCCGTACCAGCAGCACGATCTTCAACCCCTCGCGACCGATGGCCCGGTCGATGGCGGCGAAGCGCGGGTTCGCGCCGACCCGCGCCGCGATCGCGTCGCGGGCGAGCGTGCGCCCGAGGATGAAGGCGACGACGGCGGTCAGGTTCGCCGCGACCCACACCACCGTCGTGCCGAGCACCACCCCGTAGGCGAAGCCGGCCCCGAGCGTCAGCACCGAACCGGGGATGACGAGACCGAGCACCACGTAGGCGATCACGAAGGCGGCGATGCCGCGTGCGCCGGCGTCGCGCACCCAGGCGACGAAGTCGAGGAGCCAGTGCTCGATCGGCAGGAACCGGAGCGCCGCGAGGAGCGCGCCGAGCACCGCGATCGCGCCGAGCCGCTTTCCCCACGGGCTCGTCGCCGGCGCCGTGGCGGCGGCGGTGCTCACTGGAGCGCGCCGCCGCAGCTCGAGCCCGCGCCCGCCGTGCAGCCGAAGCAGTGGGGTCCGGTGGCGATCGGCCGCGTGGCGAGGGCGTCGACCGTATCGACGTCCCAGATGCTCCGCACGCCGGCGCCGAGCGGCAGCTCGAGCATCTGGTTGAAGTCGCAGTCGTAGAGCGCGCCGTCCCACCCGACGCTCAGCAGCGAGCGGCACATGAGCCCGTCGACCGTGCCCGGGTTGAAGTGGTTCACCAGCAGGCTCATGTACGCCTCGCGCTGCCCCTGGCGCACGAGGAACTCCGCGAAGCGCTTGATCGGCATGTTGGTGATGGTGAGAAGACGGTGGAACTCGATCCCGAAGGCGCGGCCGAGCTCGTCCTTGTAACGCGTCTCGAGCTCGACCTGCGGCGGCGGGAGAAAGGCGCCGACCGGGTTGTAGACGAGGTTCAGGACGAGCGGTGACCCCGCGTGCCCGTAGCCGAGCGCGTTCAGACGGCGAAGCGCCTCGATGCTCTTGTCGAACACGCCGCGGCCGCGCTGCTTCTCGACGTTCTCGGCGGTGTAGCACGGGAGGCTCGCGACGACCTCGACGTCGTGCACCGCGAGGAAGTCGGCGAGGTCCTCCATTCCCGGCTCGAAGAGCACCGTCAGGTTACAGCGGTCGATCACGTGACGGCCGAGCTTCTGCGCTTCGATCACCAGGCGCCGGAAGTGCGGGTTCAGCTCCGGCGCGCCGCCGGTCAAGTCGACGGTCGCGATGCTCGCACTCGCGCCGAGCAAGTCGAGGACGCGGGTCGCGACGGCCTCGCCCATGATCTCGGTCCGCGTCGGACCGGCCTCGACGTGGCAGTGGTGGCACGCCTGATTGCAGCGCTTGCCGACGTTCACCTGGAGCGTCGTCGTCCTGGCACGCCGGAGCGGGCTGAGCCCGTGGCGTACGAGCGCGGCGTCGAAGTCGCCTATTTGCCGTTCAGCGACCAATCGTAGTCCAGGAATTCGATCCGCACGTCCGGCTCGCGGCACGCCGCGGCGGTCGCCGGGTCGACGTAGCGGGCGACGAACGCCGGCACGCTGCCGGCCGCCTTCTCGAAGTCCTCCCGGAACCATTTGAAGATCGGCGAGAGCCGGAGCGTCCGGGATTCGCGCTCGACGCGGTTCTTCGTGGGGTCGCCGAGGAACCGGCGAGCCTGCTCGTCGAGCTGGCGGTCGAGGTCGGCCGGCCGGTACGCCTCGGAGCGCAGCGGCGGACAGCTGACCGACGCGCAGACGATCGCGAAGTGGATACGGGGCTCGTGGAACTCCTTCCGGAGGTGTCCATGCTCGATGTCGTCGAGCGACAGGTCGCCGTCGGCGAGCGCCGCCATCGGGATGAACTTCGTGCGGAAGGCCGAGCCGGGTACCCAGCCGATCGAGCGGATGCTGCGCACCGGGTAGTGCTCGAGGACGAGGCTTACCGTGTAGGCGTTGTAGGCGTTGATCCAGAACGCGAGACGCTGCTCGCGGGTCCATTCCGCATAGCAGGGCCGCGAGACCGCCGAGAGCGTATCCAGGTAGGCGGAGAGCTCGGCACGCGCATCGTGGTGCAGGCTCGCGTAGTCCACATGCCCGTCCGCGACGTACCGGCCGAGGAGGCGCGTCCAGGCCCGGTGGTCGTGGTCGAACGGCACGCAGGACGGCGCGGCGCTGGAAGACGCCGCACTCCCCAGCGCGAGCCACGCCAGCAGCGCCCCGTCTGCAGCGGACACGTCCCGCGCCTAACATGCCGCCGTTCAGGAGTGAAGGGCCGATCTGGTAGGCATGGCGGCGTGCGCGCGGCCCGCAGGCGATGTCACTGACCGCTGACGCGCGGCAGCTCTTTACGAGACGGCCGGACGTGTACGCGCGCTTCATCCGCGCCGTACGCTATCCGCAAGGGCTCCGTGCATTCTGGCGCGCATCCCCGCTGCTGCATCCCGGGCTCCGCCTCCTGGAAGCCGGATGCGGTACGGGCGCGCTCACGTTCGCGCTATGGGATGCCGCCAAGGAGCGCGGCATCCGCCTCGACGCGTTCGATGCCTTCGACCTTACGCCGGCGATGCTCGACCGGCTGCGCGCATCGCTGCGACGTCGCCGCATCGGGGACATCCAACTCGCCGAGGCGAACGTGCTCCACCGCGACGCCCTCCCTGACGACTGGCGGAACTACGATCTCGTCGTGTCGGCGTCGATGCTCGAATACGTGCCACGCGAGCGATTCGCCGACGCACTGCGAGGGCTTCGGGAGCGCCTGAAGAATGGCGGACGATTCGTGTTGTTCGTCACCCGACGGAACCCGTTTACCCGGCTGCTCATCGGTCGCTGGTGGCAGTCGAACCTCTACAGCGCCCCCGAGCTGACGGAGGCATTCCGCGCCGCCGGATTCTCACGCGTCCACTTCCCCGGCTTTCCGTTCGCGGCCCGCTACCTCTCCGCGTGGGGGCACGTCGTCGAAGCGGAGCGCTGAGACCAAATCAGGACACGGCCGGACCGTGGGCACCGTTGCCGCTCGCGAGCCGCCTGGCCTCGGACCACGTCGCGCGCTTTCTCTCGACATGGCTGCCACTGTCCCGTAGTGGTGGCGGCTCGAAGCAGCCATGCGCCGCTTCCCCTACCCGCTCCTGTGCACGCTCTTCGGGCTCGTGCTCGGCTGGCTCCCCGCGCTGGTGCATGGACCGATCCCATACAAGTTCAACGTGCTCGGCATCCGGGGCGCGGTGGCGGTGTGGGCATTCTACAGCGCGCGGCTGCTGATCGGCTTTCTCGTCGGCATCACCTCCTGGCCAGGAAGGTGGTTTCTGCGCGGACCGCTGTGCGGCGTGATCGCGATGTTCCCCGTCACGGTCATCGCGCTCGCGACGCCCGGCTGCGGCCCGCCATGAATGTTCTGGAATCTGGTCACCGGTTCGGTGATCGGGACGGTGGTCGCAGGTATCGCCCGGATGGCAACGGGCGCAGAGCATCTCTGACCGTCGGCCCTCACCAGAGCGTCGCGACGTGGGCATAGTCACGGATCTTGCGGTCGCCCGTTACGACCGGCGCGCCGAGCAGCCGTGCCGTGGCGACGATCAGCTGGTCGGCCGGGTCTCCATGAAACACCCCGGGTAACTCCGTGCTCTCGACGCAGATCTCGGGAGTGAGGGGATGCATCGTGACACCGTCGGCCCGCACCGCACCCTCGATCCACTCGCTGCAGGGAATCGAGAACGAGAGCTTTGCCTTCTGCACGAGTTTCGCGATCTCCCACGCGGAGATGATCGAAACGACGAGGCCGTCATGCCGCTGCTCTCGCGTGATGGCTTCGCGTGCCGCCCGTGACAACTTCGTCGACTCAGAACACATCCAGAGCCAGGCGCACGTATCGAGCACGACCATCAGCGATCGGCGTCCCACGATTCGCCCGTGGAGAAGATGTCGGCGTCCTCGTGCACGACCGTTCCCTTCAGTGACGGCGTCTTCGACCGCTCGCGTGCGGGCACGATCCGCACGAGGGGTTTTCCTCGCCTGGTGACGGTGACGGGGAGCCCGTGCTTGGACACCTCGTCGATGATCTTCAAGCAGGAGTTCTTGAACTCCCCGGCAGCGATCGTATCTGGGCGGGATTTCTTCATGTGGCCTATCGAAAGGGCCATGGCCATGATAGTTGGCCATGACACGCTCGGCAAGCAGCGTTCGTGGTGTCGCTGCCGTCAGTCCACGCTGATCGTGGGTCAGGCTCGTCGCACGCACGGCGACCACACTGATCTCGCGGTTAGAAAGGTGATACAGTATGTCGCGAGGGGGACCGCCGAACAGCTCGGGCAGCCGCAGTCTGGAAGCGTCACCCAGCAGTCTCCGAAAAAAAGCGGCGAACTCCGGATCGGATTCACGCTCGCCAAACTCGCTCGTCATCCGATAGCCCCCGGCGAAGATCGCCGCCCTACTACCCTCGCGGTCGGGCGGACGGGGCACGGACACGATCGCCGTCAAGCCCCGACGCAACCACGTCGAGAGACGCGAGCCACTGCCGTCCCCGCTCGTGCCCGAGGTGCCTTAGGTGAAGGAAGAACCCTTTGTCGGCCCGGAACATCTGTGCGCAATCGAGCGTGCGCAAACTCGGATGCGGAGAGATGACATGCAGCTGGATCTGCCGGTATCCGGGCCTCGGTCCCTCATCCAGCAGTTGGGTCACGAACGCGATCATGCGCAGCTCGCGGACGAGGCCGGCCGACGACGCGAGTGCAACCGTCCGCGATACAACCTCCGCCGCTGTGCCTGGCACGCTGTTGCACTCCATCGGCCGCGACTGCACCAGGACGATGTCCCGGGTGCCGCAGCCGTAGATCACCGGATAGACGACGGGATCGCCGAGGAGGCCGCCGTCCCAGTAGTGCTCGCCGTCGATCTCAACGGGTTGCATGACCATCGGCACTGCTGCAGATGCACAGATGGCATCTGTGTTCACCTCGGGCCCGGAGAATACCCGCGGCTCCGCGGTGCGGACGTTCGTCGCATTCACGAACACACGTACGGCGTCGGGGCGCGACAGGACAGTGTAGTCGAGCGTCGCCTCGAGCGTGCCACGGAGCGGTTCCATGGTACCCGGGTCGATGTCGAAATCGGCCACGATCCGCGTCATGAGCTCGTAGAACGCCTGCGCCGACGTGAGCCGCCAGAGGTTCCGGCGCAGCCACCGAACGGGATCGAACATCCACACGCGCCGGCGGTCCGCGGCGGCGGCGAGCGCCTCCCAGAATGTACGCAACAGCTCGCGCGCGCGATCCGGACCTCCGGCCGAGAGCCCGACGGCCAGCAACGCGGCGTTAATCGCGCCCGCGCTCGCACCCGTGACGCCCTCGATCCGCAGCCGGCTATCCGCGAGAAGCGCATCGAGCACGCCCCACGTGTACGCGCCCAACGACCCACCGCCCTGGAGCGCGAGGGCGATGGTCCCGGACTCGAGCTGACTGTGCTCCGCGGCGGCGTTCGCTACGACGGCGCCATGCACGTCGCCCCGCTACTCCCGTGTAGACGATCTCGTCAAGAGTGACTCGTCGCAAATTGCCGCCGCCCCCGGCGGTCGCCGTGATACAGGTGCGACCGGCTTGCACCGGCCGCGCCATGCTTGGTCGGCTGCTCTTGCCTTTTCGACCGCTCCGCCGCTAGACATGCGCGCGAAAGGCAGGGGCGTTCATGCACGGATGCTGCCTCGAGCGGGCCCCGGCACCGTTGCGCGCCGCCGCGGCGAGCCTCGTGCTCCTGCTATCCAGCGCGTGCAGACCGACGGGCGCGCCCGTCGACGGGCCCGAGAACGTCGAGGCGGCGGCCCGCAAGACCGAGCCCACGCTCATCACCGCCCTCGGCCGCCTCGAGCCGAAGGACGGGATCATCCGCGTCGCCGGCCCGTCGCGACCCTCGGTGGTGATCGCGAAGCTCCTCGTCGAGGAGGGCGATCGCGTCGAGGCCGGGCAGCCTATCGCCGTGCTCGACACGAAACCCGAGGACGACGCGCGCGCCGCGCGCGCCAAGGTCGAGCTCGCGAACGCCGAGCGCGAGCTCGCCCGCGTCGACCCGCTCGTACGCCAGGGGATGGCTTCCGCCTCGGTCCGCGACGAGGCGCAGCTCAAGGTCGACGTCGCGCGGGCGGAGCTCCAGGCCGCCGACTCGACGCTCGAGCGCGACACCGTCCGCGCGCCCGTCAGCGGTCAGGTGGTCGCCGTCCACGCGCGCCGCGGCGAGCGGGTCGGCGCGGACGGCATCGCGGAGATCGCGCAGACCGACCAGATACGAAGGCGAGACGGATGTCGCGCGCAGCCGCACCGCAGCCATGACGCGCGCGGGCCTTCACTTCGGACGGCGACCCATGGTAAGCGCGGGCGTGCCTCCGTCGCCGGATGAGGCCGCCCCTTCCGAGATACGTGTAGCGGCAGATCGGCTGCCGTTCCTGCGCTCGACGCCGCTGCTCGCGTCGCTGTCCGACACCGACCTGCGGCTGCTCGCGGTCCTCGTCCGCGAGGTCGAGATCCCCGCGGGCGGCTTCGTGCTTCGGGAG
>VBKG01000139.1 GCA_005879585.1 Deltaproteobacteria bacterium
GACGTGTGCACGGCCGAGGCGCCGGTCCGCGTGACGCTCGGTCGACGCGCGCGGCGTGGCATCGTGCTCCGGGCCCGGGGGCGTGACGTCGCCTCCAACCGCACCGCGCGCGCCTCGCTCCGGCTTGCCTGCACGCGCGGGGCGGCGCTGACCACGGGGCCGCCGCGCGCCGTGGTCGTCACGACGGACTTCGAGACGGGCCTCCTCGCGACCGTCGGCGTGGCCCGACCGCACGCCGTCGCGCATCCCGGCTCCCCGATCCACGCCGACGCGGTGGTCCGGGCCTTCGGGGATCGCATCTACGTGGTGAACCGCTTCCTCGGCGACAACCTCCAGGTCCTCGACCCGGCGCGCGGCCTCGCCACCGTGCTCCAGTGCTCGACGGGTCCCGGCTCGAACCCCCACGACGTGGCCGTCGTCGGGCCGCACAAGGCCTACGTCACGCGCTTCGACCGGCCGGAGCTCTGGATCGTCGACCCCGGCGCAGCGTCGTGCGCCGGTTTCTTCCTCGGGCAGGTGGACCTCGGTCCCTACGCCGATAGCGACGGGCTCCCGGAGATGGACCAGATGACGCTCGTCGCCGATCGGCTGTTCGTGAGCCTCGAGCGCCTCGACCGCGCCCGCGACTTCGCGCCGGCAGGGAAGAGTCTCCTCGCGGTGATCGACACGACGACGGACACCATCGTCGGGACGGTCACGCTGAGCGGCGGCAACGCATTCGGCGAGACGGCCGGGCTCGTACACGAGCCGCGCACGGGCAAGCTGGTCGTCGCCGAGGCCGGCAACATCTTCCGTACCGGTGACGGCGGCCTCGAGCGCGTCGACCCGTTCGCGCTTCGCGCCGAGGGCTTTTTCGTCACCGAGAACGACCTGGGGGGCAACGTGACCGACTTCGTGCTGGTCTCGCAGACCAAAGGCTACGCCGTGGTGATCGATGACGCGCTCCGGAACGTGCTGCTCGCCTTCGACCCGAGCCGCCATGCGGTGACGCGCCGCCTGCTCGTGCGCCGGGAGTTCCTGCCCGAGATCGACCTCGCTCCCGACGGCACGCTCTGGCTCGCCGACCGCGGCCTGCCCGCGCCCGGCATCCGCATCTTCGACGTGACGACCGATCGGCCGCTCACGCGCAGTGCGATCGACGTCGGGCTGCCGCCGTTCGCGATGGTGTTCGTCCCATGAGGCTCGCTCTCCTGATCGCCTTCTGTGCAGGTGTCACCGGGCGGGCGCTCGCCGATCCGTTCGCGGACGCGGTCGTCTCCCATCAGATCGGAACCGGGGGTGGGGCAGGCGAGAGCGCGCTCCCGGGAATCGTGCTCGGGCCGCCGCGCGGCGGCGGCGCCTTCCAGGGGTCGACGGACACGCTCTCGCTCGGCCTCGGCGGCTCGATCGTCCTCGCCTTCACCGACAACGTGATCGTCGACGGCCCGGGTGCGGACTTCACGGTCTTCGAGAACGCGTTCCTGACCCGCGGCCTCAACACCGGCGGCCCCTTCGCCGAGCCCGCAACAGTGTCGGTCAGCGCTGACGGGGTGCACTTCGTCGCCTTCCCGTGTCGGGCGGATGAGATGCCCTACTATCCCGGCTGCGCCGGTGTGTACCCGGTGTTCGCGGACGCGCGCGACCCGAATGCGCCGTCGCCGCTCGTGCCGACGACGACGCCGATTGCCGACCTGGTCGGCGTGCCAGTCGATGGCTTCACCCCGCCGCCGGGGTCGGGCGGCGACTCCTTCGATCTCGCCGCGGTCGGCCTCGCCATGGCTCGCTTCGTGCGCATCGACGCGAGCGACCTGAAGCCCGGGCTCGCGGGGCTCTCGGGGTTCGACCTCGACGCGATTGCCGCCGTGCACTCGATCGAGACCGCGGGCCTTCCCGACACCGACGGCGACGGCATCCCGGACGCGGCCGACGATTGCCCGACGGTCGCGAACCCGGATCAGCTCGACAGCGACCACGACGGCGTCGGTGACGCGTGCGAGACCGGCAGCGACGCCGACGGGGACGGCGTCCCGGACGCGGCCGACAACTGCCCGTACACGCCGAACCCCGACCAGCTCGACATCGACGGCGACGGCGCCGGCGACGCCTGCGATCCGTGTCCCGGCGACGCGACCTGCCTGCCCGCCGTCGCGCCCCGCTTCGGCGGCGGCGGCAATCACGGCGCCGCCGATGCGTTCCTCACGTACGTCGACCCGATCGCGCGCGTCACGTCGGTGGCGCACGACGCGACGAGCGCCAACATCGTGCTGGAGGTCGCCCCCGCCGTCGAGGTGTCGACCTTCCGCGTCCGCGTCCGCGGGCACGATCTGGACGCCGGCGAGGTCCTCCCCGCTTCGACGAAGATGATCTCGATCCCGCTCACCCACCGCCGGACGACCGTGGCGCTCCGCGCCGCGGGCCGGCTCGCCACCGGCCGGCGCGTCGTCGACGTCGACCGGTTCACCTTCGAAAGGAGAGCTCAATGAAGGCAGCGACGAAGGCAGCGACCATCCTGTTGGCGGCGTGCATCGCCGCGCGTCCCGCGGCGGCCGCGGTCGTCGCCGCGTCCGGGTACGCGGCGCACGCGATTCCGACCGCGGACCCCGTCCAGGGCGGCGTCGTCCGCCGGGGAAAGGCGGTCCTCGTTGGCCAGGGCGCCTTCGGCGCCGGCGGCGAGCGGATCGTCCGTCTCGACAGCAGCGGCGTCACGACCGTCGCCACCGGCTTCAACTCGCTCGGCGGCTTCGACCTCGACGCCGGCGGCACACTCTACGTCGCCGACAACGGCGCCGAGCAGACGGGTGCCGTGACCGGAGACACGCTCTTCGCGATCCCCGATGCCCTCACGCGGACGGCCGCGCTCTCCGCCGCCGGGCAGGAGGTGGTGGCGAAGAACACGATCCCGTCCGCAATGGACGTCCTCGTCGCACCCGACGGCTCGGTGCTGGTCACCGATGCCGCGGGACCGGGTGCCGGCCGCGTCGTGCGCGTGCGCAGGGGCGTCGCCGCGGATCTGATCGGCGGGCTCAACATCCAGGGCATCGCGCTCGGACCGAAGGGCGTGCTGCTGGTGAGCGCGCTCGATGCGAGCTACACCGTCGGCACGATCCTCCGCTACACACTCCGCGGCGCAGCGCGCGGCACCTTCGCGAGCGGCCTCTCGGGCGCGTTCGATCACGTGCTCGACACCGACGGCGACGTCCTGGTGAGCGGCTCGAGCAAGGTTGTGGCGCTCGCTCCCGACGGCTCCGCGCTCCCCGACCGGGCGAGCGGCTTCGGGTTCTCGACCGCGATGTTCTTCGACCAGCCTCGCGACGAGGTCCTGGTCCTCGATGCCGGCGCGAGCGCGATTGCCGCCATCTGCCGCGACCGCGACGGCGACGGGGTGTGCGACGTCGACGACGACTGCCCGACGGTCGCCGACCCGTCCCAGACCGATGCCGACGCGGACGGCGTCGGCGACGCGTGCGCCTGCAGCGGCGGGACGATCGGCAAGGCGCACGTGACGATCGGCAACCTCGCCACGCCACCCGGCGACGAGACGCTCGTCGTCAAGGGCACGATGACGGCGTCGCCGGCCGTCGACCCGGTCGCAACGGGCCTCCGGCTCCTCGTCCGCGACGGCTCCGGGACGGTGCTGAACGCGACCATCCCGGGAGGCGCATTCGATCCCCTCCACGAGGCGGGCTGGACCGCCGGCAAGCACGGGGCGTTCATCTATCGAAGCCCCCGCGGCGTGCTCGGCATCGCGAAGGTGACCGTGAAGCTGTCGAGCAAGAACCCCGGGCAGCTGACCCTGGCGGTCGTCGCAAAGAACGGCAGCTTCGCCGTCAACCCGACGCAGCTGCCGCTCAGCCTCTTCGTGACGTTCGGCGGCGCGGCGCAGTGTGGGGTCGCGACGTTCCCGGGCGCGGCGCCGGACCCGCACTGCGCGTACGACGCGACGCGCGGCAAGGTGAAGTGCGGGTAGCGGGATGAAAGCGTCATGCATGCGTGTGCTCTCGGCGCTCGTGCTGGCGGCGGCGTGCGGCGGGGCACCGCCGGCGCCGCCGGTGATGCCGCCCGCGCGCGTCGTCTCCCTTGCACCGTCGATCACCGAGATCGTCTACGCGCTCGGCGCCGCCGACCGGCTGGTCGGCGTCTGCGCGCAGTGCAACTACCCCGAGGCCGCAGCGCAGCTGCCGCGCGTCGGGGGCTACCTCGTGCCGAACGTCGAAGCCGTCGTCGCGGCGCGGCCGGACCTCGTGCTCGTCGTGCCGTCGCCCGGAAACCGCGACGCCGTGCACGCCGTCGAGCGAACGGGCATCCGGGTGGTCGTCGTCCAGGACCGCACGCTCGAGGATCTCTGGACGTCGATGCGGACGGTGGCCGCGGCGCTCGACCTCGCCGAGCGGGGCGAGGGGCTGGTGACCGACGTGCAGCGGCGCCTCGAGGCGGTGCGGGGACGGGTCGCGGGGCTGCCGCCGCGCCGGGTGCTGCTCGTCGTCGGGCATACGCCGCTGGTCGTCGCGGGTCGCGGGTCGCTGCAGGACGAGCTCGTCTCGGCGGCGGGCGGGGTCAACATCGCCGCGGACGTCGGCGGCGTCTGGCCGCAGATCTCGCTGGAGCTCGTGGTGGCGCGCGCCCCGGAAGTGATCGTCGATGCGGCGATGGGGAGCGAAGCGGGCCGACGCGATCTCTTCGCGGGCCTGGCGACCGTGCCGGCGGTGCGCGACGGACGCATCGTCGCGTTCGCCGGCGACGCCGTCTTCCGGGCGGGCCCGCGCGTCCCGGAGGCGGCGCGCGCGCTCGCCGCCGCCATCCATCCCGAGGCGTTCGCAGCCGGTTGACCCTCCGGGCGCCGTACCTGAGCGCTCGCCGCCTCGCGGCGACCGCCGCCGCGCTGACGGCACTCCTCGCCCTGTCGATCGTCGCGGCGATGCTGATCGGACCGGTGCCGACGAGCCTCGTGCGGGCGCTCGCGGAGCCGGCGGGCACCGACCGCCTGATCCTGTTCGGGACCCGGCTGCCGCGCATCGTGCTCGGCGCCGTCGTCGGCGGCAGCCTCGGGGCGTCGGGGGCGGCGCTCCAGGCGCTGCTCGCGAATCCGCTCGCGTGCCCGCACCTCCTCGGGATCTCGGGCGGCGCCGCCGTCGGCGGCGTGATCGCGCTGATTGTCGGCGCGGAGGCGATCTCGGCCGTCGTGCCGCTCGCCGCGTTCGCCGGCGCGCTCGTGGCGATCGGCGTCGTCTACCTCGGCGCGCGCGCGGGTGGCCGCTCGACGCCGCTGGCGCTCCTGCTGGTGGGCGTCGTGTTCAACGTCCTCGCGTCGGCCGTGATCATGCTGCTCAACGCGGTCGCCAGCTACGCGCAGGCCCACGGCGTGCTCTTCTGGCTCATGGGGTCCCTGTCCGGCCAGAGCTGGGGGCTCATCGCGGCGGCCGCGGCGTACGCGCTCGCCGGGCTCGCGTGGCTCGCGGCGCATGCGCAGGACCTGAATCTGCTCGCCGCGGGCGAGGAGGGTGCCGCGGAGCTCGGCGTCGACGTCGAGCGGGCGCGGCGCGCCGTGTTCGTGGCGGCATCGCTGCTCGTCGGCGCGGCCGTATCGGTGAGCGGCATGATCAGCTTCGTCGGCCTGATCGTGCCGCATCTCGTCCGACTCGTCTTCGGCGCCGACCATCGCCTGCTCCTGCCGGCGTCGTTCCTCGGCGGCGCCGCCTTTCTCGTCTGGGCCGACACGCTGGCGCGGACGGCGCTGGCACCCGCGGAGCTTCCCGTCGGCGTCGTGACGGCGCTCGTGGGCGGTCCCGTGTTCCTCTTCCTGCTCCGCCGCGCGCTCGTGCGAGAGGCCTCGTGACCGCCCATCTCGAAGCGGATCAGGTCGGCTTCGCCTACGGCCGCCGCGCGGTGCTCGACGCCGTGAGCTTCGCGGTCGCCCCGGGCGAGCTCGTGGGCGTCATCGGCCCGAACGGCGCCGGCAAGACGACCCTCGTGCGCCTCCTCGCCGGCGTGCTCGCGCCGAGCACGGGGACGGTCCGGCTCGGCGGCCGCCCGCTGCGCTCATATCGTCGTCGCGACGTCGCGCGGCGCCTGGCGGTCGTCCCGCAGGACGCCCACGTGCAGTTCCCCTTCACCGCGCTCGAGATCGTGCTCATGGGGCGCGCCGCGCACCTCCCGCGGCTCGGCTTTCCGCGCGCGCGGGATCTCGCGGTCGCGCGCGCGGCGATGGAGCGCCTCGAGGTCGGCCACCTCGAGGAGCGGCCGCTCGACCACGTCTCCGGCGGCGAGCGGCAGCGGGTGCTGCTGTCGCGCGCGCTCGCCCAGGAGCCCGACGTGCTGCTCCTCGACGAGCCCACCACGCACCTCGACCTCCGCCACCAGGCGGGCATCCACGAAGTCCTCCGCGATCTCGTGCAGACGCGCGGTACGGCGATCGTCTCCGTCCTCCACGACCTGAACCTCGCGGCGATGTACTGCGACCGCCTCGTGCTGCTGGCCGACGGACGCGTCGCGCGCATGGGGCCGCCGTCGGAGGTCCTGACCGCGGACGCGCTCGGCAGCGCGTACCGCACGTCGGTCTACGTCGGTCCGAACGCGGCGACCGGCAGCCTCGTCGTGCTGCCGCGGCGCCCCGCGCGTTGATTCACGCCGCCGGCGGCCGGACGGGGTGCTCGACGCC
The DNA here is from genome assembly GCA_005879585.1 of Deltaproteobacteria bacterium. Taxonomy (GTDB): domain Bacteria; phylum Desulfobacterota; class Binatia; order DP-6; family DP-6; genus DP-3. The sequence goes on from VBKG01000139.1 coordinate 6,635, forward strand.
GCCGCGTCCGCGCGCCGGACCGACGGTCTCGAGACGCCGCCGGCCCGGCCGCACGGTGTCGGTGACGGGCAGCGACACGACGAGCACGCCGTTTCCGAACGTGACCGTGCCCGCCTGCGCATCGACCGGCCGTGGCAGCACGATCTCGCCCGGAGCATCGCGTAGGGTTTGGGCCGGTCGGCCTCACCGACGAGGGAGGCGGGCCACGGCGAGCCCCAACCGGCGAGCGGCGTCGCACAGGTCGCGGTCGGCTCCGACGAAGACGACGTCGGACCACGCGATGCCCTCGGCCGACGCGAGATGCACGGCGTCATAGCCGCGGAGGTCGTGGTCATGCGCGAGCACGCCGGCTCGCGTCGCGAGGATGGTCGACACGCCGACCCGATCGAAGTGCGCCCAGAGGCCTTCGAATTCAGTGATCGCGAGCTGCAGCTGGGCGTCCGTCAGCCGCCGCTCACGCCGCGCCCTCTTGAGCGCCGCCCGCGATTCCGGGTACATCAGCACGGAGGAGACGACCCTGCGGGCGTCCCGCCAGATCCGCTCCGCCTCGCTCGACCCCGGTTCCGCGATCACCAACTTCACCGCTGCGGAGGTGTCGAAGTAGGCGGTCACCGCCGCTGCCGGGCGACGTAGTCCGCCATCGACGGTCCGTCGCCGTGCAGGTGGACGCGTGTGCTCGGCTGGCGCCGGCGCACGCCTTTAGGCGCCGGCTCGATCACTCCCGCCTCGATCAGCGCCTCGAGCGGATCGACGCCCCGGACCGGAACGAGGCGGGCGACCGGTGCCCCGCGATCGGTCACCAGGACCTCCGTCCCGCGCCGCGCCCTGGCCACCCAGCGGCTCAGGTCGTTCTTCAAATCGCGGATGCCCACCACCGCGCGTGCCATATGCGGCTACATTACCCCTCGCTATGTAGCTACATCAAGCCCCCGAGTCTCCAGGCTGTAGAGCGACAACCCAGGGAAGTCATAACGGCCGAAGTTGTACGTTCCCCCCGCCCCCCCCGCGCGGCGCGGCTGGCAGGGTCGGCGGCGCGTGCCGGGGTACTTGCGGCAAACTTGCGTGCAATCGTCTGGCCGAGCGCCGCCGCCAGCGGCCGCCCCGGCTCGAGCGCCTCGTCGCGGAACGTCCCGCCAACAGCAGCCCCAGGTCGGCCACGGTGCGCGTGAGAAACTCAAGCAGGCGTAGCGACGGCGTGTCCGCCCCCTGGAGCGCGTTGCCGGGCGGGGGCGCCGCTGTTAGGTTGGGAGTGCGACCGCGGTGTCGTTTGACTCCCGAAAGGGGGGTAGTATACGCGCGCAGTCCCTATGTACTTCCAGTTCGCTAACGTCCTCGTCTTCTTCCTGCTCGCGTTCGTGCTCTGCGGGCTGATGCTCGGCCTCGGGCTCCTGCTGCGGCCGTCCAATCCGCATCCGGGCAAGCTCACCACCTACGAGTGCGGCGAGCCGCCGAGCGGGAACGCCTGGATCAACTTCAACATCCGCTTCTATCTGATCGCCCTCGTGTTCGTGATCTTCGAGGTGGAAATCGCGTTCATCGTCCCGGTGGCCGCCGTGTTCCGCGACTGGATCGCGCGCGGTCAGGGCGCGTTTGCGCTGGCGGAGATCACGGTGTTCGTGGCCATCCTGGCCGTCGGCCTGGTGTACGTCTGGGTGAAGGGGGACCTCGAGTGGCTGAAGCGGTTGCCCCAGTACCGCGGCGAGCCGGCGGCCGAGCCGCTCCGGCGCGACGCCGCATGAAGGAAGGTCAATGTCGCTGATCAATACCGCGCCCGAGATGGCGCTCACCACCAAGATCGACGACTTCCTCAACTGGACCCGCAAGTCGTCGGTCTGGTACATGCTGTTCGGGCTCGCCTGCTGCGCCATCGAGATGATGCAAACCGGCGGGCCGCGCGCCGATCTCGACCGATTCGGAGCCGCGCCGCGCGCCACGCCGCGCGTCTCTGACCTGATCATCGTGTCGGGCACGCTGACGCTCAAGATGGCGCTCCGGACGAAGGTGCTCTACGACCAGATGCCCGATCCGAAGTACGTCATCTCGATGGGGAGCTGCGCCAACTGCGGTGGCCTCTTCCAGCTCGCCTACTCGGTCTGCGACGGCGTCGACAAGGTGATCCCCGTCGACGTCTACGTGCCGGGCTGCCCCCCGCGGCCCGAGGCGCTGACCGAGGGGCTCATCAAGCTCCAGGAGAAGATCCAGCAGGAGCGCTGGCTCGTGCGGAAGCCCGTGGCGGCGAACGCCTGAGCTGCATGGCCGTCTCCGACCCCGCCGCCGTCCACGCCGTCCTGAGAAGCCACTTCGGCGACGCCATCGGCGATCTCGCGGGCACGCGCCCGGACAACGCGGGCACCACGGTCGCGCCGTCCGCGATCGTCGAGGTGTGCCGGTTCCTGAAGACGGAGACCGGCCTCGCCTTCGACTGCCTCTCGAACCTCTCGGGGGTCGACTACCCCAAGCGCAACATCATCGAGGTGGTGTACCACCTCTACTCCTATCGCTACCGCCACCTATTCGTGCTGAAGGTGGAGGCGCCGCGCGACAACCCCGCGGTGTCGAGCGTCGCGGGCGTGTGGTCGGCGGCCGAGTGGCAGGAGCGGGAGGTGTTCGACCTGCTCGGTGTCACCTTCGAGGGCCATCCCGACCTCCGCCGCATCCTCATGCCCGAGGACTGGCCGGGACATCCGCTGCGCAAGGACTTCGTCGAGCCCGAGGAGTACCACGGCATCTCGACGTCGCGGGAGAGCCTGCTGAAGACATGAGCCTCACGGGATTCGAGGTCGAGATCCAGCGTGAAGTCGACGGCGGCCTCACCACCGAGGACATGACCCTCAGCATGGGGCCCCAGCACCCCTCGACGCACGGCGTGCTCCGCTTCGTGGTGCGTGCCGACGGCGAGGTGATGAAGGAAGCCATCCCGGACATCGGCTACCTCCACCGGTCCATCGAGAAGATCTCGGAGAAGGTCGGCTGGCACGGCTTCATGCCGTACACCGATCGCGTCGACTACGTGGCGGCGATGTTCTGCAACCAGGGCTGGGCGATGGCGGCCGAGCGGCTCGCGAGCATCGAGGTGCCCAAGCGGGCCGAGTACTGCCGCATCATCGCCGCCGAGTTCAACCGCATCCAGAGTCATCTCCTGTCCGTCGGCTCGATGGCGATGGACATCGGCGCCTACACGCCGTTCATCCATACCGTCCGCGAGCGCGAATACATCAACGACCTGATCGAGGAGCTCTGCGGCGCGCGGCTCACGTTCAACTACATGCGGATCGGCGGCGTGGCGTGGGACATCCCGCCAGGGTGGCGCGAGAAGGCGCTCTCCTTCCTCGAGCGTTTCGAGCCGCTGATCGACGAGTACAACGCGCTCATCTCCTACAACAAGATCTACACGGAGCGGCTGCGAAACGTGGCCGCCATCAGCGCGCAGGAGGCGATCGACTACAACCTCGTCGGCCCGAACCTGCGCGGTTCCGGCGTCCGCTACGACGTCCGGCGCGACCTGCCGTACTCCGTCTATCCCGAGCTCGACTTCGACGTGCCGGTCGGGAGCGGCGAGCTCGGCACGCTCGGCGACTGCTTCGACCGCTACATGGTCCGCATGCGCGAGATGAAGGAGAGCTGCAAGATCCTCCGCCAGTGCCTGGCGCAGCTCCCGCAGGGCCCGGTGATCGCCAAGGTGGCGCGCAACTTCAAGCCGGCCGCCGGAGACTGCTACGTGCGGATCGAGAGCGCGCGCGGCGACATGGGCTGGTACGTGGTGAGCGACGGCACCGCGTTCCCGCACCGCTGCAAGATCCGCACGGGCTCGTTCGCCGCGATGAGCATCATCCAGAAGGTGAGCCGGAATCTCATGATCGCCGACCTGATCGCCGTGATCGCGAGCTTCGACCTGGTCGCGCCGGAGATCGACCGGTAGCCCGATGCAGGAGCTCGTCGACAGCCTCGTCGCCGACGGCTTCGTGCCGGGCGGCCTGCCGCTGTGGGTCGCCTACCTCGGCGCGATGCTCGTCTTCGGCGGCATCGTCGTGTTCGTCTTCATCCTGCCGATCGCGGGTATCACGACCTGGGTGGAGCGGCGGGTGGCGGGTCGGATCCAGAGCCGCATCGGCCCGAACCGCACCGGCCCGGCCGGCTTCCTCCAGTGGCTCGCCGACGGCATCAAGAGCGTGCTGAAGGAGGACATCGTGCCGTCGGCGGCCGACGTCCCGCTCTTCAAGCTCGCGCCCTACGTGGTGATGACCGGCTTCGTCGCCGCGTTCGTCGTCGTGCCCTTCGGCGGCCCGCTCATCATCGCCGACCTGAACGTCGGCATCCTCTATCTGACGGCCGTGACGGCGCTCGTGGTGGTCGGCATCCTGATGGCGGGGTGGGCGTCCAACAACAAATGGTCGCTCCTCGGCGGCATCCGCTCGGCGGCGCAGATCGTCAGCTACGAGATCCCCGCCGGGCTCTCGATCCTCCCGGTCGTGATGCTCGCCGGCACGCTCAGCATGCAGGGCATCATCGGCCACCAGGGCTGGGCGCCGTGGACGTGGCACGTCTTCGACAACCCGTTCACCTTCTTCGCGTTCTTCATCTTGTTCGTCTCGGCGCTGGCCGAGGGCAACCGCACGCCGTTCGACCTGCCCGAGGCGGAGTCGGAGCTCGTGATGGGGTTCGCGACGGAGTACTCGGGGCTCCGGAACCTGCTGTTCTTCATGGCCGAGTGGGGCAACCTCTACGTCATCGGGGCGGTGGTGACGACGCTCTTCCTCGGCGGCTGGCAGATCCCGCTGGCACTCGCCGACCATCCGGTGCCGCGCATCGTGCTGCAGTTCGCGATCTTCTTCGCCAAGGCGTACTTCTGGGTCTTCGTGGCCGTGTGGCTCCGGTGGACGCTGCCGCGCATCCGGGTCGACCAGATGATGATCATGTGCTGGAAGTACCTCGTGCCGATCGCCTTCGTGAACTTCATGGGGACGGCCGTCTGGATGGTCCTCTTCCCGGCGGGGGTTCCGGCGGTGCGCGTCCTCCTGTCGCTGACCGCAGCGGGACTCTTGGTTGCCTTCGCCCGTCGCGTCGTCTTCCACGTGCGGCGCGCGCTCCTCACGCGGGAGGAGCTGAGCTTCAATCCGCTCTCGACGGCGCGCGTGATGAGCCGAGGCTGATGGGTCTCGGGACGTACCTCCGGAACATCAAGGACGCCGCGCTGACGATCGGCGACGGCATGGCCGTCACGTTCTCGCATCTCGTCCGGAAGCCGTTCACCCTGCAGTACCCGGACCGCCTGCCCGACGGCGTGCGCGTGCAGGACACGCTGCCCTTCCGCTACCGCGGCATCCTCGAGGTGGACCTCGAGATCTGCACGGCGTGCCTCGCGTGCGAGCGCGCCTGTCCGATCGACTGCATCGTGATCGAGGCCGAGAAGGACAAGGCCGCGGGCGGGCTCGTCATGACCCGCTTCGACATCGACATGGCGAAGTGCATGTACTGCGGCCTCTGCAGCGAGCCGTGCCCGACGGGCTCGATCCACCACACGCCCGAGTTCGAAGGTGCGGACTACTCGCTCGAGAGCCTGGTGCGGAAGTTCGTGAAGGCTCCGGTCATCGCCTACAAGCCGAAGAAGGGT
>VBKG01000501.1 GCA_005879585.1 Deltaproteobacteria bacterium
GTGCGCGTCGTGTTTCCGGCCGAGCGCCTGCCGCTCCTTCCCGGCGCACGCCGCCTCGCCGCCGAGGGACATCTGACCGGCGGCTGCCGCCGGAACCGTGAGTGGCTCGCGGACAAGGTGGACGTCGACTCGGCGTTGCCTGCGGACCTGGTGGAGGTGGCGTTCGACCCGCAGACGTCGGGCGGGCTCCTCGTCGCCCTTCCCCGCACGGAGAGCGCGCGCGCCATCGACGCACTCGCCGCGGTCGGGGTGACCGCCGCCCTGGTCGGCGACGTCGAGGCGCGCGACCGCGGCCCGTGGGTGGCGCTCCGGTGATCTGCTAGGGCAGCGTCGCGAGCTTTCCCTGGAGCGCGACGGCGCCGGGGCCGGGCAGACTGGACAAGGCATCGACCGACCCGACCGACGAAGGTGGGACGCAGAAGACACTCACCAACGTCGAGGCTTTCGGCGCCCCGCCCGTGGTGACGGCGCCGGCCGGCGTCCCCGTCTCGGTGATCGTGCGTGCCATCATGATCTGGGTGAAGGCGCCGGCGCTGCGCTGCTGACAGCTGCTGAAGCTTCCCTCGTCGGCGCAGTCGTCATCCGACGTACACGCGCAGTCCGGGTTGCTCCCGTTGCACGGCGGGCTCTTGAAGAACGTCTGGAGCGGATCTCGACACTGGCCGCAGAAGACGTGCGACTGCTTCGCCTTGTCGGTCGACGACCTGGTCGTCGTGCCGGAGGTCAGCGCGAAGGCGATCGGCAGGGACGCGATCTTCGTTCCGGGCGGCGGGCAGTCGTGCGACGTCGGATAGCCGCCATTGATCAGCGAATCGCCCGGCGTGCAGTCGAGGCCGTTGTTCGGGCCGCCGTTGCACTTCCGGGAGCCGGCGTCGCAGACCGGGCAGGCCTGGATGAACGTGTAGCAGCACGGCGCGCCCGGGGTGGCGCCGCCGCTGCAGCGCCCGGTGTCGTTGGTGCACTGAGCACCCGCGCCGGGGCACGCCGTCGGGGACGCGCACCCGCCGCACGGTGCGCCGGGCGTCGAGCCGCCGACGCACCGGGTCGGCAGCAGATCGCCGTCGAGGAAGACCTCGCTGTCGAGCGGCAGGTCGACGAGGTCCGTGACACCGGTGCTGCAGTCGGCGCTGCCGGAGGCGTCCTTCGCGACGACGTTCACCAGGCACGTGCTGATCGGCGGCGCCGCGGGGTTCGGCAGCGGCAGCGGCGGGCCGAAGAGACACCCCGCACTCGAGCAGGTGCGCTTGCTGCCGGTGGCGGCCTCGGTCGTCGGACCGAGGAACAGGCTCGTGCCGCTGCAGCAGGTGTTGAACATCTCCTGGCCCATGTCCGGCACGACGGCGGGCAGCGGCACGATCACGCCACCGCCACCGAAGTAGAGGCCGCCGCACGCGAGCGGGAAGAAGGCGGGTGCACTGTCCCCGTCGAGGTGTCCGCACTGGCCCGAGCCGACGTCGGTCGTGAAGGACAGTTTCGTCGGCGCGCCCCCCGCACAGCTGCACGGTGCGGCGGGCTTGCACTGCAGCACGACCCGCTCCTTGTCGAGCCTGCGCGGCTTGCCCTTGGAGGACGCTCGCAGCGACACGACGGCCTTTCCCGGCCGCGCGCGTTTCGACTTCACGGCGACCTCGGTGACGGCTCCGCATGCCGGGCTGCCGTCGAGCGCCGGTGCCGCGAGCCGCGTGCCGGCGACCTTGGCGACCGCGTGCCCGAGAGCCGTCGCGGTGCAGCCGGCGACGTTCCCCTGGTTGACGCAGAGCGCCACCTGGAACCGGCAGATGCCGTCGCGGAGCGCGCCCGTGTCGCAGCGCGGGTCGCAATCGGTGCAGACGACGGGGGGATTGCCCTTCGTAGCCGACGGGACGGGCGTCCCGGACCGCACGTCGAGCTCGACGAGGCAGTCGTTCTTCGTGTTGCCGCCGCCGGGCACCAGCTCTGCGCCGGCACTCGTGGCGAGCCAGAGCGTGATCGCGAGCAACCGGCCACGCGTTACCGCCTGACCGCCGTTGAGACCGCCGCGCTTCCGTGCATCCATGCGCGCCCCTCCCCATCTCCGCCCTCGGTGCGTGCGGTGAAACCGCGTTAGCAGGGAGCGGTCCGGGACGTCAAATGAAGCCGGGCGCGCGCGTGCCGCTAGTGGCCGCCGACGGCGACCGGTGGACCGCTTCCCGCCGGGGGGGTGATGTGCGCGAGCGCGGCCTCGTCGAGCTTGAGGCCAGCGTCGCGCTTCAGGCTCTCGAAGTGACCCTGCATCTGGTCCTGGAGCGCCTTGTTGCGGAGCGTCGCCTTGATCTGCTCCTTCACCGACTCGAACGGCTTTCGCTCGCCTTCCTTCCGCTCGCTGACGTTGATGATGTGGTACCCGTACTGCGTCTTCACCACGTCGCTCGTCTGACCGGGCTGCAGGGCGAAGGCGACCTTCTCGAAGTCCGGCACCATCCGGCCCTGGCCGAACATCCCGAGATCTCCACCCTTCTGCGCGCTTCCCGTGTCGGTCGACTTCTCTTTGGCGAGCGCGGCGAACTTCTCCGGGTGCTCCTTGACCTCGGCCAGGATCTGCTTGGCGGTGTCCTCGTCCTTCACGAGGATGTGGCTCGCGTGGATCTGGGTGTTCGAGTAGAGGTTCGGGTTCTCGTCGTAGTAGGCGTGCGCCTGCTCGTCGGTGATCTCCGGAGCGGTCTGGTACTGGCGCATCACACGCTGGACGACGAGCCGCTTCCGGAGATCGGTGACCTGCCGTTCGATCTCGGCATCGTGGTCGTAGCCCGCCTTCTTGCCCTCGTCGAAGAGGAGATCGTTGAGGATCAGGTTCTCGACGAATTGCCGCTTCCGCTCGGGCGCGGTCACGTACGCGCGCGACGGTGCGGGCAGGCGTTCCATCTCCTTCCGGACCTCGTCGGCGGTGAGCTGGCGTCCCTGGTAGCGGGCGACGACTTCGCTGCCGGCCGCGTCGGCCTTGAGTTTCTCCGCCGGTGCGTGGTCGCCCGGTGCCGTCGCTTCCGGCGGGCCTTTGCCGCACCCGCCGAGGGCCAGCACGGCGACCAGGACCGCGCCGCATGCCGATCGCATGACCGCGAAGCCATATCTCACGCCTCGGGAGCAGTCAATTTTTCGCCGGCCGACGCGCGATCCGGTGCCGTCGGGACGCTTGTTTCTCGTGCGCATCATGCGCGGTCCGTGGCATGACGCTTGCTCGAACAGGCGCCTTCTAGACGCCCGATGTGGCTCGCACTGGCGAACAGCTCAGGAATCGGCGACGAGCTCGCTCGGGAGATCGCGGCGATCGGGCGCTTTGCCGATGACCTGCGCGCGCGGATGTCGAGCGCCGGGGTCGACGGCCTCGCCGGAGCGCTGGCGACGCACGCGCGCCTCGACGCGGTACTCGACGGCCTGTCGGCGAACGAGCTCGCGGAGATGGCCACCACGATCGCCGCGCTCGTCACCGGACTCACGCAGATCGCGGAGCGCCTCGAACAGCTGCGGCGCGTGAAGATCGCCGTCGAATAGGCCGCTCGCGTCGCCCGCCTAGCTCCGCAGAACGCGGCCGAGGACGGCTAGCAGGCCCTGACCGGCCGCCGCGCCCGACACGTCGATCAGGCAATCGCTTGCCGCGGCCGTGCGCCCCGGGACGAAGAGCTGATGGAACTCGTCGAGGACGGCGTACAGGCCGGCCACGACCACCGCCGTCGCCGCCGCCTGGAGGCTCCAGCGCCGCCCGCCGCGAAGAGCACGGTAGAGCAGCACGCTCAGGATCAGGTATTCGGTGAAGTGGCCGAGTTTCCGGATGAAGTGGTGCATGGCCAGCAGCTGCGTGTGCGTCGCGTCCGGAAAGATGGCGGCCAGGATCGGCACGATGATGGTGCCGGTGTTCTCGCCCGTGAAGTAGCCGGTGGAGAAAACCGAGAT
>VBKG01000502.1 GCA_005879585.1 Deltaproteobacteria bacterium
CGCGGGGCTGGGTCGGGGCGATCCGAGGTTTGCTCGGTGCCGATGGCCGCGGCGAACTGATCGCCGTCGTGCCCGACGGCCCACGTGGCCCACGCCACCACGCGCAGGCCGGGGTCGTGCAGCTCGCGCGCGCGACGGGCCTGCCGATCGTGGCGATCGGCGCGGCCACCCGCCCGGTCCGCCGGCTCGGCAGCTGGGACCGGCTGCAGCTGCCGCTCCCGTTCGGGCGGGTGGCGCTCGTCCTCGGCGAGCCGCTCGCCGTGCTGGAAGAGGGCACCGCGGTGGCGGCGGTCGAGGCGGCGCTCGCGCGGGTCAACGAAGCCGCCGCCGCGGCGGTCGGGGCGACGGCCGCGTGACGGGATCGCTCGTCCGTGCCGCGTACGGGGCCGGCATGACGGTGGCCGCGATGCTGGCCGCGATCGGCGCGCATCTGCCCGGCGCGAAACGGCGCTGGCCGACGCTCGCCGGCCGCCTCGGGAAGCTGCCCGCGCCGGAGCGCGCGGCGGCGCAGGGCGGCGATGCGATCTGGCTGCATGCAGCCTCGGTCGGGGAGCTGGTCGCGGTCCGACCGCTCCTCGCCCGCCTGCGCGAGCGTTTTCCGGGCCGCGTCTTCGTGGTCTCGACGCTCACGGGCACCGGCCTCGCGCTCGCGCGGGAGCTCTCCGAGGCGCACCTCGCCTGTCTCTTCCCGCTCGATGCGCCGGCGACCGTGCGGCGGCGGCTCGAGCCCTTCCGGCTCGAGGCGTTCCTCTTCACCGAGACCGAGATCTGGCCGAGCTTTCTCGCGGCGCTCGCCGGCCGCGGCGTGCCCGCCATCCTCGTGAGCGGCCGGGTGAGCGCCCGGACCGCGGGGCGCGCATGGGGGCTCCGTCCGCTCTACCGCCGCGGGCTCACGCCCGTCACGTGCTGCATGCAGACCGAGGAGGACGCGCGCCGGATCGTCGCGCTCGGCGCCGACCCGCGCCGCGTGCATGTCGCCGGCAGCCTCAAGTTCGACGTGGGCACGGCGCCCCCGCCAGCCGAGATCGCCCAGCTCGGCGCCGCACTCGCCGGGCGACGTCTGATCGTCGGCGGCAGCACGCATCGCGGCGAGGACGAAGCGCTGCTCGACGCGTATCGGGCGCTGGTGACGGCGCATCCCGACGTCGTCCTGCTGCTCGCCCCCCGCCATCGCGAGCGCGTCGCCGCGGTGGAGTCGGCGGTGACGTCGGCCGGGCTTCCCTGTCTCCGCTACTCGCGCCTCGCGGCCGGACGCGTCGTCCTGCCGCCCGGACCCGCGGTTCTCCTGCTCGATGTCGTCGGGCCGCTGGCGCACTGCTACGCGCTCGGCTGGGTCGCGTTCGTCGGCGGCAGCCTCGTGCCGGCGGGCGGCCACAACGTCCTCGAGCCGGCACGTGCCGCCCGGCCGATCCTCGTCGGCCCTCATACCGAGCACAGCGCCGCGCTGGTGGCGCGGCTCGCCGCTGCGGGTGGCCTCGTGCGCGTCGAGTCGCCGGCGGCGCTGACGGCGGCACTCGGCGCGCTGCTCGGCGACGTCGAGCGGACGACGGCCATGGGCCAGCGCGCCCGTGCAGTCGCCGAGAGCGGAAGGGGCGCGCTCGAGCGGCACGTGAAGATCATCGCGGCGCGCCTCACGGCGGCACGCGCGCCCGACGCCTCGACGGCATGACCCTCGAAGCGCTCGCGCGTCACGCCTGGACGGGGCAGACGCCGGGTGCGCGTGCCCTGCGGCTGGCGCTCGTCCCCGCGTCCGCCGCGTACCGGGCAGCGGTGGGCCTGCGGAACGGGCTCTACGACCACGGCTGGCTCGCGGCGCGACGGGTGCCGGCGCGCGTCCTGAGCGTCGGCAACCTCACCGTCGGCGGCACCGGGAAGACGCCCGCGGCCCTCTGGCTCGCCGAGCGCCTCGCGGCGCGCGGCCACCGGGTCGGCATCGTCGCGCGCGGCTACCGCAAGCGCCGCCCGGGACCCGTCGTGGTCGGGGTCGACGGTCGCGCGCTCGTCAGCGCCGAGGACGGCGGCGACGAGGCGGTGATGCTGGCACGCCGCTTCGCGGGCCCCGTCGTCACCGGCGAGCGGCGGCACGAGGCGGCGTCGCTCGCGTGCGCGCGGTTCGCGCTTGACACGATCGTCCTCGACGACGGCTTTCAGCACCGCGCGCTCGCCCGCGACGCCGACCTCGTGCTCGTCGCGGACGACGCGGCGGCGGGTCGGTGCCTGCCCGCCGGCTCGCTGCGGGAGCCGCCGGCGGCGCTCCGCCGGGCGCGCGCCGTGCTCGTGCTCGGCGACGCGGCGGCGCCGCCCGGCGTCGTCATGTTCCGCGCGCGCGTCGTGCCCGTTGCCGCCGTGCGTTCGCGCGACGGCGTGCTCGAGACGGAGCCGCTCGACGGACTTGCCGGCCGGGACGTCGTCGCGGTCGCCGGCATCGCGCGGCCAGAGCGCTTCGTCGACGTGGTCGCGCGGCTCGGCGGACGGGTGCGCGACGTGCTCCGCTTTCCGGACCACCATGCGTACACGGCCGCGGACGCGGCCCGGATCGCCGAGGCCGCGAGGCTCGGCCTCGTGGTGACGACGGAGAAGGACCTCGTGAAGCTCGAGCGGTTCCCCGGCCTCGAGGCGCTGCTGGCGGTCCGTGTCGAGCTGGAGGTCGACCGCGAGGACGCGCTTCTGGATCTTCTGGAGCGCGCGGCATAGCGCCCGAGACGCGGTCGGCGGGTGTTGCCCGCTCGGGACGGCGCTCACTGTTCCTCGGCGCGTTCTACGCGATCGTTGTGCTCCTGCCGTGGGTGCCCGCGCTGGCGGGCTGAGTCTGACGCTCGGCTGAACGGCCGCTCTTCGAGTCGGACAGCTCGGTGCGCCAGGTATCCCACGCCTTGCCAAAGGACTCCGCACTCGCGCAGTGACCGATCCAGTAGACCGAGGCGAGATCGTCGCTCTGCACCGCATCGCCGGCAGCTCCGCCGCAGGATTCGCCGACCTGCTCGCCGCCGGCCCCTCCGGCCCGCTATGGGATCGTATCGAAGCCGTACTGACTGAAGTGTCGGTCGAACGTGAACGCAGTCCGCGCACGCAGGCGATCCATCACGGCAAAGGCGATTGCGTCGCAGAGGCTGAAGTCCTTGTCGCGGTATCGGATCACTATCCTCTCGCCCCGCACCTCGTCCGCAGGCTCGGGGCGCACGGTGGGCGATGCCCGAGCGGAGAGCCACTGACGGGCCGCGTCGGCACCGAGCCTGGCAAGCAACAGGGCATGCGTCTCCGCCCGCAGGAAGGTCGTCTGGAACACGCGGCAGCGCAGCCGGGCGAGATCGGTGGAGGTCCGGAGCGCGCGTGCGTGATGCGTGTCCGAGGCATCGAGCACCGCGAGGATGGCGCTCGAATCGAGAAGGACCGGCGCCCCCGGTTTCAGTGCTTTGCCCCGAGGTGGCGGTGCTTGTCGGATGCACCCGGCCCGGCGGCCCTGCTACGGAATCGTCCCGCGAGCGCGAAGAGGGAGCTTTCGAGCGTCAGGGGTGGGATGTCTTCCGCCTTCACGGGGCGAAGGGGACGGACCAGCTGGCCGACGGCGCTGGCGGGGATGCGACGGCGGCCGCCGAGCTTGACGCTCGGCAGCTGCTCGCGCCGGAGGAAACGCCAGACCGTACTCTCCGAAACGCCGAGCTTTCGTGCGGCTTCGGCCGGTGTCAGCCATCGGGCCGCCATCGAGTCGATCCCTATCAACCCTGTCAAACTCGATCAAGCATTCTCGCGACGCGCGTCACCACCATGATCGCCGCCTCGCCGCGCGTCGGGAGAAACGAGTCGCCGCTCGGATGAGTTCG
>VBKG01000140.1 GCA_005879585.1 Deltaproteobacteria bacterium
GACCTCATGACGCGGGGCCTGCGGCGCGAAGCCGACTGACTCTTCAAGGAGGCGCGATGCCGAATCCGTCTGTGTCCTGCAAGCACGAGGGCTGCGAAAAGCCGAGTGATGGCGGCAAGGGGTACTGTGCACGGCACTACGCCGCATGGAAGCGGGGCCGGCTTCCGAAGGCGCGCTACAAGAGCTGCCGTATAGAGGGCTGCCGGAAGCCGGTCACCGGGCGCGGCCGCTGTGCGGAGCACTTCGCGCGGGATTATCCGGGCAAGCAGGCGGCCGCGACTGGCGAGACGCCGACGCCCGCCCCCGCGACGTAGCGACGCCCGCGGCCGGAAACACGACGCCAGAGATACCCTTTCCGGCGCTGCGCGCAGCGCCCAAATTGACTTTGTCTTCGCCGTATGGCGGTATTGCGTGCCCCCACACCACCCGACCGGTAAGCGATGAAGCGGACCTATCAGCCGAGCAATCGGCGGCGAAAGCGCACGCACGGCTTTCGCGCGCGCATGGCGACGCCCGGTGGGCGGCAGATTCTGAAGCGCCGCCGGGCGAAGGGTAGGAAGCGGCTGACGGTCAGCGTCCCGCCCAAGCAACCCGGGTGAGCGGGATGACCGCTCGCCGCGTGTATCCAAAGGCGGTGCGCATTCGGCGCCGGCGCGAGTTCCTTGCGCTCCAGCGCGAGGGAAGACGCCGCCACAGCACGCACTTCGTCGTCATCCAGCACCCGTCTTCGAGCGTCGCATCGCGGCTCGGCGTCACCGTCAGCAAGCGGGTCGGGAATGCCGTGGTGCGCAACCGCGTGAAGCGGCTGGTACGCGAGGTATTTCGTCATCGGCAGGCGGAGCTCCGCCCGCCGACGGACCTCGTCGTGATCGCCAAGCCCGGAGCGAACACTCTCACATATGCCCAAGCGGCCACCGAGCTCGAGCGAATCCTGGAGATCGTCGCGGACCGCTGAAGACCGCACGGGCGCGATCGGACGGCTGCTGATCCGCCTTCTCCGCGCCTACCAGCTCCTGCTGCGACCTCTGCTCACGCCCGCCTGTCGCTTCACACCGAGCTGCTCGGTGTTCGCGCGGCGGGCGATCGAGCGCCACGGAGCTCGACGCGGGGCGCTGCTCGCCGGCCAGCGGCTCCTGCGCTGCCACCCCTGGAATCCCGGCGGCTACGATCCGGTACCTGAGGCCCCGCCGTTCGGGCAGGAGGCCTGAGCGTGGAGCGGCGCCTCCTCCTAGCTCTCGCCCTGTCGGTCGTTGTGCTCATGCTTTACCAGGACATGCTGCGCCGGTATCGACCCGCGCCCCGGCCGCCTGTCGTTTCCCGGGAAACGCCGCCGCCACCACCACCACCCGAGCCCGCGCCGGCCGGCGAGCTCGGAGCCCCGCCGAGCGAAGCGGCGCCGGTCGTGACCGTCGACACCGACGTCGTGCAAGCGACGATCTCGACGCTCGGGGCCCGTCTCCTGAAGCTCGAGCTCAAGCAGTATCGCCGCTCAGTACAGCCAGACAGCCCGGCGCTCGACCTCGTGCAACCGGGGCCGGTGCTGCCTCTCACGCTGCAGCTCGGTCCGGGTGTGAGCGACGCGGGGCTCACGTTCCATGTCGACGGGTCCGCGCTTGTCCTGCACGGTGGCGAGCGTGGTGCAGTGACGTTCGTCGCCGACACGCCAGGCGGGCGCCTGGAGAAACGCTACGTCTTCTCGGGCGACGACTACGTCCTTCAGCTGATCGCCACGCAAACCGGTGCCGCGTCCCAAACGATCGGCGTGGCACTCACGCCGCTGGCTGCCGACAGCGCCGGCGGCGGACGTACGCCCGGTCGCGAGACCGCGGTGGCACTGCACGAGAACCGTCTCATCGAAAAGTCAGCGACCGACCTCGCAAGGCAAGCCGTCACGCTGGCCGACTGCTCCTGGGCCGGATTCGCCACGCAGTATTTCATGAGCGCGGCGATGCCCGCGGACGCCAGGGGTCAGGTGGTCATGACGACCGCCGCCGAGGTACCAATCGTCCGTATCGACGTGCCGGTGATCGATGGGCGGGCCTCCGCGGCGGTCTTCGTCGGCCCGAAGGATCGGGCCGTCCTGACACGCGCCGGCCGCGACCTCGACCGCGCGCTCGATTTCGGATGGTTCTGGTTCATCGCCATTCCACTGTTGCGGGCGCTTCATCTCCTGCGAGCGGTCACCGGGAACTACGGCGTGGCGATCATCGTGCTCACCGTCCTCGTCAAGCTCGCGACCACCCCGCTCACCCAGACGACGTTTCGCAACATGCGGGAAATGCAGAAGATCCAGCCGCAGATGGCGAAGCTGAAGGAGCGCTTCAAGGACGATCAGATGGCGCTCCAGAAGGAGATGATGGAGCTCTACCGCCGCCACCGGGTGAACCCGCTATCGGGTTGCCTCCCGATGGTCCTCCAGCTCCCGATCTTCGTCGGGCTGTACAACGCGCTGTCGCACGCGATCGAGCTCCGGCATGCGCCCTTCGCGCTGTGGATCAACGACCTCTCGGCTCCTGATCGCCTCCCGATCCCGGGTATCCCGATCGACACCCCGCTGATCGGCGCCGGCGTGCCCGTACTGACGCTCGTCATGGGCGCCAGCATGTTCGTCCAGCAGTGGCTCACCCCCCAGCAAGGCGATCCCGCGCAGCAACGCATGATGATGTTCATGCCGATCCTGTTCACCTACATGTTCATGAACTTCCCGGCCGGGCTGGTGCTCTACTGGCTCGTGAACAACGTCTTGACCATCGGGCAGCAGTACCTGAGCCTGCGGTCGGCAACCTGAGGAGCTGAGTCGCATGCGATCGGTCGAATGCGAGGGTGAGAGCATCGATGAGGCGATTGCGAAGGCCCTGGGGACGCTCCAGGTCGAGCGCGATCGTGTCGAGATCGAGATTCTGACGGACGCAACCCGCGGTCTGTTCGGCTTCCGCGGTCGCAAAGCGCGCGTGCGGGCGACGTTGCGGCCCCAGGTGGGAGCGGCCTCGGCGGATGTTTCCCGGGAAGCATCCGACACGACGAGTGAGCCGGCGTCCACGCCGGCGCCGGCGGCCGCAGCCCGGGCGCGGGCGCTCCTCGAGGAGATCCTGGGTCACCTCGGTGTCTCCTGCGCTATCGCCGTACGCGAGGGAGACGAACCTGGGTCGACGGTCCTCGCGGTGAGTGGCGAAGGAAGCGGGTTGGTGATCGGGCGGCACGGTCAGACGCTGGACGCCCTCGAGTACATGGTGAATCGGCTCATCGGCCGGGACGGCGAGAGCGGCGGCGGTCGGATCATCGTCGACGTTGAGAGCTATCGGGATCGGCGGCGCGAGGCGCTCGAGCAGATGGCGAAGCGCCTCGCCGAGAAGGTGAAGGCGACGGGCAAGGTCGTTAGCTTGAGTCCGATGAGTCCGCGGGATCGGCGCATCGTGCACCTGGCGCTCCAGGAGGACCCGGCCGTCACGACGCGGAGCCACGGTGACGGCCAGTACCGCAAGGTCCTCCTCATCCCCGCGACGGGCGGCGGCCACCGGCCGGCGCGTTGACGCGGCGGTTCGCGGGCGAGACGGCCGGCGCCGACCTCGGCGGGTTGGTCGCAGAGAGCACGGCGAGGTTTGGCGTCGAACTCTCGAGCGACGCGCTTTCGCGCCTGGCCCGGTTCGTCGACCTGCTGGCGCTCTGGAATCGCCGCGTGCGCCTGACGGGCGAGCGCGAGGCACGAACGCTGGTGCGGAAGCACGTGCTCGACTGCCTCGCCCCGGTGCCGCATCTGCCGCCGGCCGGGGTGGTCGTGGACGTCGGGAGCGGCGCCGGGCTACCGGGCGTCGTCCTCGGCTGCGCCCGCCCGGACCTCGACCTCTGCCTGGTCGAGTCGCGCCGCCGGCGCGCTAGCTTTCTTCGTGAAGCCGTCCGCACGATTCCGTTGCCGCGCGCGCGCGTGCTCGAGGCACGCGCGGAGGCCTTGGACGCCGAGGACGTCGTCGGCAAGGCCAGCGTCATCATCGCCCGGGCGGTGCGTCTCGAGAGCTTTCTCGTGGTGGCCGCGCGGCTCGTCGGTCGCCATGGCGTCGTCATCGCGATGCAGACGCCCGGCGCGCTTCCGCCGGCGGCGGTCCGTGCCCTCGAGCAGGCTCGGCTCCGGTCGACGGGGGCGCAGTACTACGAGCTCCCTGGCGGCGAGCGGCGACGCCTTCTTTTCTTCGCGGCCATGTGCTAAAGCGTCGCCTCGTTGCCGGGGTGGAGTTGGGGGATGGGCCGGGTCATCGCGGTGGCCAACCAGAAGGGCGGGGTCGGGAAGACCACGACCGCCGTCAATCTGGCGGCGGCCCTGGCGCTCGACGGACGCGCGACGCTTCTCATCGACCTCGATCCGCAGGCGAGCGCCAGCACCGGCGTCGGCTCGCGCGGAACGGCCGAAGGCACCGTCTACGACGTGCTGGTCGACGGGCGCCCGGTGAGCGACGTCATCCGGCCGACCGCCATCGACCGCTTGCACGTCGTCGCGGCGACGCGGGATCTGGTCGGTGCCGAGATCGAGCTCGTCTCGGTGGCGGCGCGCGAGCATCGCCTCCACGAGGGCATGGCGGGTGTGCGCGGCCGGTACGAGTTCATCCTGATCGATTGTCCGCCGTCGCTGAACCTGCTCACGGTGAACGCGCTCCGTACCGCGGACACGGTCCTCATTCCTCTGCAGTGCGAGTACTACGCGCTCGAGGGGCTGACGGCGCTGCTCGACACCGTCGGGCGCGTCAGAGACACCCTGCACCCCGAGCTCGCGCTCGAGGGGCTCGTGCTGACCATGTACGACGGGCGTAACACCCTCGCGCGGCAGGTGCAGGACGAGGTGCGCGCCCACTTCGGTGACCAGGTGTTTCGCACCGTCATCCCGCGCAACGTCCGGCTGTCTGAGAGCCCGAGCCATGGGCTGCCGGTGCTGCTCTACGATCCCGCGTCGCGGGGTGCATCGGCGTACCGCGCCCTGGCCCGCGAGCTTGTAGGCCAGTTAGATAGACGAACGGAGGTTCCGCATGCGGAAGGCATTGGGCAAGGGCCTTGAAGCGCTCTTCCCGGCCACGCCGGCGGCACCCCCGCCGGCGGGTGAACGGCTGGTCCCGGTACAGGACATCGTGCCGAATCCCGACCAGCCCCGGCGTCATTTCGACGAGGAGGCGCTCGCCGCGCTCGCCGACTCGATCCGGCGCCACGGCCTCCTGCAACCCCTGGTCGTCTGCGCTGCGGGGGATCGGTACGAGCTGATCGCCGGTGAGCGACGCCTGCGAGCGGCAGAGCGGGCCGGCCTCGACCGGGTGCCGATCGTGGTACGGGAGGCCGCTCCCGCGAAGCGCTTCGAGCTGGCCCTGATCGAGAACCTCCAGCGCGAGGACCTGAGCCCGCTCGAAGAGGCGGAAGCATACCGGCACCTGATCGACGAGTACGGGCTCACGCAGGAGGAGATCGCCCAGCGGGTCGGCAAGAGCCGTCCCGCGGTGGCCAATGCGCTCCGCCTGCTCGCCTTGCCGGAGCCCGTGAAAGCCCAGGTCGAGACGGGGGAGCTCTCCGCGGGCCATGCCCGCGCGGTCCTGTCCGTCGATCCCGCCGAGCAGGCGAGCTTCGCGCGCGAGATCGCGGTCGCAGGGGTCTCGAAGCGAGAAGCCGAGAGCCGTGCCGCGGCCCGCCGGCCGCGCCCGCGCCCGACCCCGGTGCCGGCCGCGCCGCCGGACCTTCAGATCCGCGCTGTCGCCGAGGAGCTCACCCGCGACTTCGGCACTCGCGTGCGGATCGTGCGCCGCGGCCGGGGGGGCGCCATCGAGATCGAGTTCTACTCCGACCCTGAGCTCGATCGCCTCGTCCACCGGTTGCGCGCTGCCGGACCCAGCCCGGCCGCGATGCTTTGACACCTTGGCGCACGCGGTGCTAGAAGCTGGCCTTCCAGGGCAAGCCGGCCACGGGCCATGGGACTGCGCTCGGGGCACCTCGGACGACTTCGATGGCGCTATTCGGCAAGGAACGCGAGCGGCTCGACCGGCCCCGGGGGCTCTCCTCTGAACCGGGCGTCCCCG
The DNA here is from genome assembly GCA_005879585.1 of Deltaproteobacteria bacterium. Taxonomy (GTDB): domain Bacteria; phylum Desulfobacterota; class Binatia; order DP-6; family DP-6; genus DP-3. The sequence goes on from VBKG01000140.1 coordinate 6,045, forward strand.
CGAACGGTCCGGCACCCGGGGAGGCGGAGATGCTCGAGCGGGAGAGAGTTCAGCCCGGAGAGACGGGCGGTACGAGCGCGTTTCTCGGCAAGGGAAGCCATGTGTCGGGCAAGCTGCAGTTCGAGGGCACCGTCCGCATCGAAGGTCACGTGGACGGAGAGATCTCGGCGCAGGACACGCTGATCATCGGGGAGAGCGCGGTCGTGAATGCCCAGGTCACGGGCAGCTCCATCGTCATTCACGGGCGCGTCACGGGCGACGTGACGGCGCAGAAGCGCCTCGAGATACGCGCGCCCGGAAAGCTCTTCGGCAATATCGCCACGCCGAGCCTCGTCATCCACGAAGGGGTCGTCTTCGAAGGCCAGTGTGCGATGGGGGGACCGGAGGCGATGCGGACGGAGAAGGATCGCAAGATCACGCTAATCCCGAAGGACGATCGCCCGGGTGACGGCGTCCAGCACAAGGTACACTCCGAACTCGCCAAGTAGTCGGTCGCGTTCCCCGTTCGTCCCGCCGGCCGGTAGTGCATGCTCAAGATACCGCCCGATTACACTTTTCTAATCCAGATTGCGATCTTTGTCGCGTTCTGGCTCATCGCGAAGCGGCTCTGGTTCGACCCCGCGCTCCGCGTCATCGCGGCGCGCAGGGAACGTTCGGAAGGGGCTGTCGAGGAAGCCCGCGCCATCGCGGCCGAAGCGCAGCGGCTGCGGGCCGACCATGCCGCGGCCCTCGAGCAGACCCGCAGCGAAGCCCAGCGCGAGTTGCAGGAGATCATCCGCGGCGCCGAGGCGGAGCAGAAGCGGCTCGTCGCCGAGGCCAGCGCGGAAGCGCATCGTACGCTCACCGACGTCCAGGCGCGCGTCGCCGACGAGGTCGCCCGCGCGCGACGGACGCTCCGCGACGACGCGGGCGCCCTCGCGCGCATGGTCACGGAGAAGGTCCTCGGACGACCGGCGTGATGCTCTGGGCGATCGTCAATTTCCTGCTGTTCGTCGCCCTGCTCATCCGCTTCCTTCGGGCCCCCGTCCGCGACTACTTCCGTGCCCGTGGGGACAGGCTCGCCGAAGGTCTGGCAGCGGGTGCGCGAGCGCGCGAGGAGGCCGAGGCATTGCGGGCGGCCATCGCCCGCGATCTCGCCGACCTGCCGGCGCTGCGGGAGAGGCTCCGCGCCGACCTGCTCGCGACGGCAGAACGCGAGCGCGAGCAGTTGCTCGAGCGGGGCCGCCTGGCCGCGGACCGCATCCGTGCCGACGCGCGGGTCCTGGCGGAGCAGGAGTTCGCGGCGGCGCGCACCGCGCTCCGCGACGATCTAATCGAGGACGCCGTCCGACAGGCATCCGCCCTGCTCCACCAGGCGCTCACGCCGGGCGATCAGCAGCGCCTCGTGCGCGACTTCATCGCCTCCGCGAGGGCGGCATAGGTGACCGGCCGCCGGCTCGCCAAGCGATACGCGCGCGCGCTGTTCTCGCTGACGCGGGACGCGCTCGTCTCGACCGCGGAGGAGCTCGGGCGGGTGGCGGCCGTGCTCGAGGAGCCGCGCTTGAAGCTCGTGCTCCGGAGCCCGGCGGTCGACGCGAGCGCGCGAGTGCGGATCGCCCGCGAAGTCGCCGCTGGACTCCGGCTCTCGCGCGACGTCGGCAACCTCCTCGGCCTCCTCGCCGAGCGAGACCGCCTCGACATCCTGCCCGACGTGGCTGCCGTCTACGAGCGGCTGGTGGACGACGCGCTCGGCCGGGCCCGGATCGTGATCCGATCGGCCACGTCGCTCAGCGCGGCCGAGAAGAACGACCTCGTCGAGCTCGCGCGGCATCTGACCGGACGGCGCGAGGTGCTGGCGGCGACGGAGGTGGACCCCGAGCTCCTCGGGGGCGTCGTGCTCGACATCGACGGCACGATGTACGACGGTAGCTTGCGGGCTCAGCTCGCCCGTCTCAGCAAGCAAATGGCCGAGGGCCTCGTCTAGGGGTCCGGGGGGAGATCGATGCAGATCCGCGCGGCGGAGATCAGCGACGTCATCCGCGATCAGATCAAGGAATACGAGAAGCAGCTCGAGGTCCGAGAGACCGGCTTCGTGCTCTCCGCCGGCGACGGCATCGCCCGCATCTACGGGCTCGAGCGGGTGGCGGCGGGCGAGCTGATCGAGTTCCCGCACGGCATCTACGGCATCGCGCTGAACCTCGAGGAGGACAACGTCGGCGCCGCCATCATGGGCGAGCAGCAGGCCATCAAGGAAGGCGACGAGGTCAAACGGACGGGGCGCATCGCGGAGGTGCCGGCCGGTGAAGGCCTCCTCGGCCGGGTGGTCAACGCGCTCGGGCAGCCGATCGACGGGCGCGGGCCGATCAAGGCGGCGGCCACCCGGCGGATCGAGCTGAAGGCCCCCGGCATCGTCCTTCGCCAGCCCGTCAAGGAGCCGTTGCAGACGGGCCTCAAGGCGATCGACGCGATGATCCCGATCGGGCGCGGCCAGCGCGAGCTGATCATCGGCGACCGGCAGACCGGCAAGACCACGGTCGCCCTCGACGCGATCATCAACCAACGCGGCGGCGACGTGCAGTGCTTCTACGTGGCGGTTGGCCAGAAGCGCTCGACCGTCGCGCAGGTGGTCGACAAGCTCGCCCGATTCGGCGCCATGGAGTACACGACCGTCGTCGTCGCCTCCGCGTCGGACCCCGCGCCCATGCAGTACATCGCGCCCTACAGCGGCTGCAGCATGGGCGAATACTTCCGCGACAGCGGCCGCCACGCGCTCGTGATCTACGACGACCTCTCGAAGCATGCGGCCGCATATCGCCAGCTCTCGCTCCTCCTGCGGCGCCCTCCCGGTCGCGAGGCCTACCCCGGCGACGTCTTCTACCTCCACTCCCGGCTCCTCGAGCGCGCGGCCAAGATGAGCGATGCCCGCGGCGGCGGCTCGCTCACCGCGCTGCCGGTGATCGAGACCCAGGCGGGCGACGTGTCGGCGTACATTCCCACCAACGTCATCTCGATCACCGACGGCCAGATCTTCCTCGAGTCGGACCTGTTCTACTCCGGCGTACGGCCGGCGGTGAACGTCGGCATCTCGGTCTCGCGTGTGGGCGGCAACGCGCAGGTCAAGGCCATGAAGAAGGTGGCGGGCCCGCTGCGCCTCGAGCTGGCCCAGTACCGCGAGATGGCCGCTTTCGCCCAGTTCGGCTCGGACCTCGACGCCGCCACGCGACGCCAGCTCGACCGCGGCGAGCGGCTGGTCGAGGTCATGAAGCAGGGGCAGTTCGCCCCGCTGGCGGTCGAGAAGCAGATCGCGATCATCTACGCCGCGACGAGCGGCCATCTCGATGCGCTGCCGGTGTCGGCCATCCGCCGCTACGAGCACGAGTTCTACGCCTTCCTCGAGGCGAAGCATCCGACGGCGTTGACGCTGCTCGCGCAGAAGCGCGAGCTCATCGACGAGGTGAAGGCGAAGCTCGATGCCGCGCTCGCCGACTTCGCCAAGCTGTTCAAGGCGTAGCCGCGCTCGATGCCGAACCTCAAGGCGCTTCGCAAACGGATCGCGACGGTCCGCTCCACGCAGCAGATCACCAGGGCCATGAAGATGGTCGCCGCGGCCAAGCTGCGGCGCGCTCAGGAGGCTGCCGAACGCGCCCGGCCGTATGCGGCGAAGCTCGCCGAGATGTTCGAGGCCGTCGCCGCCGGGGTCGAGCCCGACACGCATCCGTTGCTCGCTCGGCGGGAGGAGCGGCGCATCGATCTCGTCGTCGTCAGCAGCGATCGCGGTCTCTGCGGCGGGTACAACTCGAACCTGTTCCGGCACCTGGCGAAGTTTGTTCGCGAACGCGCCGGCCAGGAGCTCGGCCTGGTCGTCGTCGGCCGGAAGGGCTTCGAGTATTACCGTCGGCGCGGCACCTCGATCGTGTCGCAGCAGGTCGGTATCCTCACTACGCCGCCAGCCACCATGGCCGCCGCGCTGGCCGCCGAGGTCGCGGGGCGCTTCGAGAGGGAGGAGACGGACGCCGTCTACCTCGCCTACAACCGCTTTCGCTCGGCGATCTCGCAGACGCCGGGCGTCGTGCCGCTGCTGCCGGTCGCGCCGCCGGCGGCGGACGAGCGTCCCGTCGACTACATCTTCGAGCCGCCGCGGCTCGAGCTCCTGGGACGCCTCGTGCCGAGGTATCTGGAGGCGCTCGTCACCCAGGCGCTGCTCGAAGCGATCGCGAGCGAGCATGCGGCACGGATGACCGCCATGGGCAACGCCACCACGAACGCCACCGACATGATCGGCGCGCTCACCCTCTCCATGAACCGCGCCCGCCAGGCCACCATCACCAAGGAGCTGATGGAGGTCGTCGGCGGCGCCGAGGCGCTCAAAGGATAGCCATGCCCACGATCGGACGCGTAGTCCAGGTGATCGGTCCCGCCGTCGACGTCGAGTTCCCCGACGGCAATGTGCCGCCGATCTACAACGCCCTCCAGCTGACGAACCCCGCGATCAACGACCAGCCGTGGAACCTCGTCGTCGAGGTCGCGCAGCACCTCGGCGAGAAGACGGTGCGGACGATCGCCATGGACAGCACCGAGGGGCTCGTCCGCGGGCAGGAGGTGCGCGACACCGGCGACGTCATCACGGATCAGGAGACCGAGGTCCAGGCGTTCGAGACCGGGATCAAAGTGGTCGACCTGCTCGCTCCGTATCAGCGCGGCGGCAAGATCGGCCTCTTCGGCGGAGCCGGTGTCGGCAAGACGGTCATCATCATGGAGCTCATCAACAACGTCGCCAAGCAGCACGGTGGCGTGTCGGTGTTCGGCGGCGTCGGCGAGCGCACGCGCGAAGGCAACGACCTCTACATCGAGATGCAGGAGTCGAAGCTGTCCGACGGCAACCCCGTGATCTCGCGGGCCGCCCTCGTCTACGGCCAGATGAACGAGCCCCCGGGCGCGCGGGCCCGCGTCGGCCTCACGGCCCTCACGGCCGCCGAGTACTTCCGCGACGAGGAAGGCAAGGACGTTCTCCTCTTCATCGACAACATCTTCCGCTTCGTGCAGGCCAACTCCGAGGTGTCGGCCCTTCTCGGCCGCATGCCCTCCGCCGTCGGCTACCAGCCGACGCTCGGCACGGACATCGGCGAGCTGCAGGAGCGCATCACGACCACCAAGAAGGGATCGATCACCTCGGTGCAGGCGATCTACGTGCCCGCCGACGACCTGACCGACCCCGCGCCCGCCACCACCTTCGCGCACCTCGACGCGACGACGGTGCTGTCGCGGCAGATCGCCGAGCTCGGCATCTACCCCGCCGTCGACCCGCTCGACTCCACCTCGCGCATCCTCGATCCGGCAGTCGTCGGTGAGGAGCACTACGGCGTCGCCCGGCAGGTCCAGGCGATTCTCCAGCGCTACAAGGACCTGCAGGACATCATCGCCATCCTCGGCATGGACGAGCTCTCCGAGGACGACAAGGTCGTCGTCGGCAGGGCCCGGAAGATCCAGAAGTTCCTCTCCCAACCCTTCCACGTGGCGGAGCAGTTCACCGGCTTCAAGGGCGTCTACGTCTCGCTCGCCGAGACCATCCGCGCCTTCCGCGAGATCATCGAGGGGAAGCACGACGACCTCCCTGAGCAGGCGTTCTACATGGTCGGGACGATCGACGACGTCCTCGAAAAGGCGCGCAAGATGGCGGCATGAGAAGAGGCCATCCAAGCCGCGCGCGGCTTTGCCGCGTGCGGCGCGGGGTCCGGGGGCATCGGAGCAGCGCAGCGCGCGCAGCGCGCGAGCAGCGTACGGGCCCCCGGAGGCGTTAATTGGCGGAGGTGCTGCGCCTGCGCGTCTACACTCGCGAGCGTCAGCTCGTTGATCAGGACGTGCGCGAGGTGACCGCCCCGGGCGTGTACGGCGAGATCGGCGTCCTACCCGATCACGCCGCGCTGGTGACGACGCTCGAGCCGGGCGTGCTGTCGTACAAGGACACCGCGGGCGCCGTGGCGAGTGTCCAGGTGACCGGCGGGTTCGCCGAGGTCCGCGACAACGTGATGACCGTCCTGGCCGACGCCGGCGCGGCCGCGGCCGGCTGACCCGGCGTCGAGCGGAGCGCCGTACGGGCAAGCTCGACGGAAAGACGGCGCTCGTCACCGGCGGCGGGCGCGGCATCGGCCGCGGCATCACGCTCGAGTTCGCCCGCGAGGGCGCCGACGTCGCGATCAACTACCGGCGCGACCGGGAGGCCGCGGAGCAGACCGCGGCCGAGGTGCGCGAGCTCGGCAGGCGTACGGTCGTCCTCCAGGCCGACGTCTCGGACCGGGAGGCGGTCGAGGCGATGGTGGCAGAGGCGGCGTCGGCGCTCGGTGGGCTCGACGTCGTGGTCGCGAACTCCGGCGTGGCGTCGCGCCTCGCTCCCGTGGCGAGCGTCGAGCCGGCCGAGTGGCGTCGCGTCCTCGGCACCGACCTCGACGGCGCGTTCTGGACGGCACGTGCAGCGGTGCCGCACATCGTCGCGCGGCGCGGCGTCGTGCTGTTCGTCTCGTCGATCGGTGCCGACATGGCGGGCGCCGGAGGTGCGCCGTACCACGTCGCCAAGGCCGGGGTGAATGCGCTGATGAAGGTGCTCGCCAAGGAGCTCGCGGGCGCCGGCGTGCGTGTCAACTGCATCGCGCCGGGCGTGGTGCGCTCGGAGATGGGCGAGCGGCTTCTTCGGTATCATGGCGACGCGGTTTTGCAGACGATCCCGCTCGGGCGGGCGGGCGAGCCGTACGAGATCGGCCGGGCCGCAGTCTTCTTGGCGTCAGGTGACGCGGCTTGGATCACCGGAAAGGTGCTGCGGATCGACGGCGGCGCGTGGATGTAGGGGCGGCGGGAAGGGGTGCCGCCGCGGCTCGCGGTCCTCGCTCCACGCGCGACTCGTAGGCCGAAACGTCCCCCCGCAGCTGCAGGCTCGCGCGGGAGCTGCGGGCTCGCCGCGGCGGCACCCCTTCCCGCCTTGGCGCGCGACGGATATAGAAAGCAGACTCTTTAGAGGCAGCAGCCTTTGCGCCAGGGGACACCCAGGGCGTCGAGAAGCGAGGCTTGCTTCACCTGGTCGGCCAGCTCGTGCGGGTTGTTGAGGACCACGGACAGGTAGCCGAACGGCCAGCAGCCGCGGGTGCGCGTTGGGTGGCGGAAGGCGAGTCGCGGCTCGCCCAGCGCCGCGCGCGGGCCGGGGCGTGTGGCGACTGTTTTCGCGCTGACGGGGGGCCAGGAGGCGTGGCCGATCTCGGTCGTGACGGGCTCGGCATAGCGTGGCGCGCGGGCACGGACGTTCGAGTAGTGGAGGCGGCCCGACGGGTCGCGCCAGCGCCACATCTCGTCGGCGAGCGAGAGAGTCGGAAGCAGGACTGCGGCGGCTAGGACGGCACGCATCATGGTGGAGGGCCCTCTGCCGGACAGCTAGCGGAGCGATCACGCACTTGTCCATCCCCACCGCGCAAAATCCCTTGACAGGGCGCGTCATCGAAGATACTGAACGTTCAGTATGTCGGCAGCGCGAGCGCGCGGCCGGGGAGCCGGGCGCGAAGCCTCGCGGACGCAGCTCGTGCGTGCCGCGATCGATTGCTTTGCGCGGCTCGGGTACCAGGGCACCACGATCGACCGCATCGCTCGCGACGCGGGCGTTACCAAGGGCGCGGTCTACTACCACTTCCGCGACAAGGAGCAGCTCCTCTTCGACGCGGTGAAGGACCACGTCGGCGAGTTCGAGCGACAGGTGCTCGCCGAGGTGACGCCGGAAACCGACGCTATGGCCGCGCTTCGTCGCGTCGTCGACGTGTGCTTCTTCCACGCGACCGTGTCGAACCACCGGCGCTTCATCATCACGCTCATGATCGAAGCGCTCGACACGAATCCTCGGCTGTCGATCGAGTTCCGGAACATCCTCCGCCGCATGCGAGACTTCCTGGCGGACGTGGTGCGGGACGGACAGCGGCGCGGCACGCTGCGCACCGGCGTCAGCCCCGAGGCAGCCGCAGCGGTGATCGCCGGCGGCATCATGGGCGCCGAGATCCAACACTATCAGGACCGCGAGCAGGTGGACCTGCGCGCGACGCTCGACACGCTCGTCGAACAGCTGGCCGCCTGGCTGGCGCCACACGGCGCCGAAAAACGCAAGGCCGCCGGAGGAGGCACGCGACCATGGTGAGCTTCAAACCCACCGACGAACAGGACCTCATCAGCAAGACCATGGCGGATTTTGCGCGCGAGGTCCTCCGCCCGCACGCGCGTGAGGCCGACGAGGCCAACCGCGTCCCGGGCGAGGTCGTCGCCCGCGGCTGGGAGCTCGGCTTCGTGCAGAGCATGGTCCCGGAGGCACAGGGTGGCTACGGCGACACGCGATCTGCGGTGACGGGGGTCATCCTGCTCGAGGAGCTCGCCTACGGCGATCTGTCCCTCGCTCTCCACCTGCTCGCGCCGAGGCTCCTCACCATCCCGCTCGTCGTCGTCGGCACCAAGGAGCAGCAGGCGCGCTGGTTGCCACGCTTCACGGGTACGGAATTCGCGACGGCGACGGCGGCGTTCGTCGAGCCGCGCTGGGACTTCGACCCGACGTCGCTCGGGACGCGTGCCGAGCGGCAGGGTGGCGACTGGGTCATCAGCGGCGAGAAGTGCCTCGTCCCGCTCGCGCGCGACGCCGAGGCCATCCTCGTGT
>VBKG01000503.1 GCA_005879585.1 Deltaproteobacteria bacterium
AAGAGGTCGAGAATCCCCGGCAGCGTGCGCCCCATGACGAGGTGCTCGGGCGCGTCCTCGCCGCGATAGCCGCGCCACGTGACCAGGAGCAGGCAGGGCATCCGGTAGAGGAGGTGGAGTGAGCCGAGGGCGTTCAGCGACACGCCGAGCCCCGAGTTCTGCATGACGACGACCGGCAGCCGGCCCGCGAGGTACGCGCCGGCGGCGACGCCGAGCGCCGCGTCCTCGCGCGTTTCCGGCAGATAGACGCCGCGCCGGTCGAGCTCGGCGATCACCGGGCCCACGAGCGAGCACGGCACACCGACGAAGAAATCGAAGCCGGCGGCCTGGAGACGATCGACGAAGGGACCGGGCGGGGCCGCCGCGGTCAGCGTGCCACTTCCGCCCACGCGCGCCGGTAGTCGTCGAAGCTGTCGATCTCCATCCACCCCTGGTGGATATCGACCGCCGAGACCGGCTGCCCGCGGTCGATGAGCGCCTGGAGGATGTGGGTCATGCTGGCGCGCTCGAGGCCTTCCGCGCGCCCGCCGGCGAGCTCGTCGTGGACGCGCAGCAGCGCGGCCGCGCCCGTGGCCGAGAACATCGCCATGCCGATGAACTCGCCGTGTGCGTCCGCCGGGGCGACCTCGGGACCGATCCGCAGGATCCGACTGCCGCCGTCGGGCGCCACGAAGCGGCGGCCGTTCGGCGGCGTCTCGGTGACCACGAGGTCGAACGGGCCTCCGGTCGGCGCCAGCCCCGCGCGGTAGGCGTCGTGGAACGCCCGGTCGACGACGACCGCAATGTCCGCCCGGCTGGCCAGGAGCCGCGCCAGGATCGACGGCTCGAAGATGATGTCGCCGTAGAGGAGGAGGAAGGCACCGCCGAGCGCGTCCCGGGCGCGCATGAGGGAGTAGAGCTCGCCGGTCTCCCCGAAGCGGTCGTTGTCCACGAGCCGGACGCCCGCGGCGGCGACGCACTCCTTCTGGTAGCCCCGGACGACCGTCACGTCGCGCACCCCGCACCCGTGCAGCGCCGCCACCTGCCGGTCGAGGATCGTCCGGCCCTTCACCTCGAGCATCGTCTTCGGGCGGTCCTGGATGAGCGGCATCAGCTGCGGCTCGAAGCCAGCGGCCAGGATGACCGCCCGCGGCGGCTCGCTGCCCGTGAAGAGGAAGCGCTGCTCGTTGGCCTTGAGCTCCGATACGCCGACGAGCGCATACACGTCCTCGAGCGAGGCGATCCGCTGCTCGACGCTTTCCGCCTGCCCGCTCCGGCGGATCTCGCCGAGGGCATCCCGCATGGCGACGATGGCCGCGCGCAGCGCCTGGTTGGCGAAGATCGCCATGCGGAATCCGGCGCCCGAGAGCTCGGCGGGGGTGACGCCGGGATACGTCGTCGGCACCGCGACCAGCGGCACGCGTCCGTCCCACACCCGCGCGAACGAGGCCAACTCGCCGAAATCGCTCGCCTTCGAGTGGACGAGGACGGCGTCGGCGCCGGCCGCCGCGTAGGCCCGGGCACGGGCGAGGGCTTCGTCGATGCCGAGACCCGCGATCAGCGCCTCGGTGCGGGCGATCACCGCGAAGCCGGGGTCGCGTCGCGCTGCCGTGGCCGCTTCGATCTTCCGCGCGTGTTCGTCAACGGCCACGAGATCGCGCCGGACGCCGGCGTAGAAGCTGCACCGCTTCGGGAAGTCGTTGTCCTCGATGCAAACGCCGGCGGCGCCCGCGCGCTCGAACTCGCCGACCGTGCGAATGACGTTGATGGCGTTGCCGTAGCCGTTGTCGCAATCGGCCACGACAGGGATGCGGACCGCGTCGACGATGCGGCGAACCGCCTCGAGCGTCTCGGTGAGGGTCAGGATGTTGGCATCGGGAACGCCTTGGACGGCAGAGATGCCGAAGCCGCTCGCCCAGATGGCGTCGAAGCCGCACTCCTCGGCGAGCTTGGCCGAGAGCGCGTCGTGCGCCCCGGCAGCGAGGACGAGATCCCCTCGCGCGAGCAGCGGCAAAAGGGGTGCGCGCGTCACGGGTACAGCTCCACGGTGCGGCCGGCGCGGGCCTTATAGCGAGGCGAATGGCCCCGTCGCAAGGACAGCGTTCTCCTGAGCGAGACAACGTCATCGCGCCTGACCGCTTGCACAGGGCTTGTGCGGTGATGTACACGCCATATTGACCGTTCGGTCAAGCCTACAACTGGTTGTCGACTGCTGGCGCGCGGTTCGCGCCGCGGAGGACGAGCATGCGGACGCTCTTCTTGAATCCGCCCTCCTACGAGGACTTCGATGGAGGGGCAGGTTCGCGCTACCAGGCAAAGCGCGAGGTCTGGTCGTTCTGGTACCCGACCTGGCTCGCGTATCCAGCCGGGATGCTCCCGGGCGCGAGGCTGCTCGACGCCCCGCCACTCAACCTCTCGATCGAAGACACCGTCCGGATCGCACGCGACTACGACCATGTGGTCTTGCACACGAGCACGCCGTCGTTTCGAGCCGACGTCCGGACGGCCCAGGCGCTCAAGGACGCCAAGCCGGACACGGTGATCGGCTTCGTCGGCGGTCACGTGACGTCCATGCCCGAGGAGTCGCTCCGCTACGCCCCGGTGATCGACTACGTGGCCCGGAAGGAGTTCGATCTCGCCGTCGTTTCGGTCGCCGAGGGGCGCCCCTTTGCCGACGTGAAGGGCTTGAGCTTCCGGCAGAACGACACCGTCGTCCACAACGAGGAGTCGACGCCGCTCACGACCGAGCAGCTCGACGCCCTGCCCTTCGTGACCGACGTCTACGCGCGCGACCTCGATTACCTGCGTTACAACAGCCCGTACTGCCACTACCCGTACGTGTCGCTGTACACCGGCCGCGGCTGCCCCGCGCGGTGCACGTTCTGTCTCTGGCCGCAGGTGACCACCGGCCACACCTACCGCGTCCGCAGCCCCGGCAACGTCCTCGAGGAAGTGTCGCACATGAAGCGGCTCTTCCCGAAGATGAAGGAGCTCTTCTTCGACGACGACACCTTCACCGCCGACCCGCCCCGGGCACGCGAGATCGCCCGCGGCCTCGGGAAACTCGGCATCACCTGGTCGACGAACTCGCGAGCCAACGTCGACCGGGACACGCTGAAGGTCCTGAAGGACGGTGGCCTCCGGCTGTTCGTCGTCGGCTACGAGTCGGGAAACGAGCAGATTCTCAAGAACATCAAGAAGGGCGTCGGCATCGACCGCGCCCGCCGCTTCACGCGCGACTGCCACGAGCTCGGCATTCTGATCCACGGCACGTTCATCCTGGGCCTCCCCGGCGAGACCCGCGACACGATCGAGGAGACGATCCGCTTCGCGCAGGAGATGAACCCCGAGACGCTGCAGGTGTCGCTGGCGTCGCCGTATCCCGGCACGGGGTTCTACGAGTTCGTCACGCAGAACAATCATCTCACCGTCGACAGCCTGGTCGACGAGACCGGCTACCAGAAGTGCACGGTGTCCTACCCCGAGGTGTCGGCCGACGAGATCTTCAAGGCGGTCGAGACGTTCTACCGCCGCTACTACTTCCGACCGAAGTACATCTGGAAGGCCGTCAAGAAGATGGCGACGAGCCCCGAAGAAGCGAAGCGGCTTCTCGGCGAGGGCGTGCAGTTCATCGGCTCGATGGCGAAGCGGCGGCGGATCGCGCGCAACGGACGAGAGGCGAGCCTCACGGCGTCATGAGCGTGGTCGCCCTCGCCGTCCTCGCCTGCGCGACGATCGCGACCGGCTTCCAGGTCTTTCAGGTCGTCGCTGCGTGGCGGTTCTTGAGACGGGCCCGTCGATTTTCGCGCGGCGGGACGCTGCCGCCGGTCACGGTGCTGAAGCCGCTCAAGGGGCCCGGCGTCGAGCTGTACGAGAACCTCGCGAGCTTCTGCCGGCAGAGCTATCCGAGCTACCAGATCGTGTTCGGCGTCGAAGACCCGCACGACCCGGCCGTGGCGGTGGTGCAGCGCCTCCGGCGCGAGTTTCCCGAGCGCGACATCGTGCTGGCCGTCGGCGTCGGGCGCGGCACGAACCGGAAGGTCGCGAACCTCGAGCACATGATGCCGCACGCCCGGCACGACGTGCTGGTGATGAGCGACAGCGATATCCGGGTGCGGCCGGACTATCTGCGGACCATGGTCGGGCCGCTGGCGGACCCGGCGGTGGGGCTCACGACGTGCCTCTACCGGGGGCGCGGGAACTTCGGGCTGCCGTCGATCATCGAGTCGCTGTTCATCAACACGGACTTCGTGCCGAACGCGCTGGTGGCGCAGTGGGTGCAGCCGTTCCGGTATGCGTTCGGGGCGTCGATCGCGGTGCAGCGGGAGGCGCTGGAGCGGATCGGGGGGTTCGCGGCGATCGCGGACTACCTGGCGGATGACTACCAGCTCGGGCGGCGGGTGGCGGATGCCGGGTATGGGCTCGTGCTGCTGCCGTACGTGGTGGAGACAGTGCTGGATTCCGTGACGCTGCGCGACGTGTGGCGGCATCAGGTGCGGTGGGCGAGGACGTATCGGGTGTGTCAGCCGGTCGGGTGGTTCTGCTCGGTGGTCACGCATGCGACGCTCTGGGGGTTGCTGGCGGCG
>VBKG01000141.1 GCA_005879585.1 Deltaproteobacteria bacterium
CGCGTCCGACGCCGCCGCGCTACGAGTTGTGCCGCCGCGCGTGAAGCCGCGCGGCCGGTGTGGAACGAGGGGCGGCCACGAATCCTCCCACCTCTTCCTCGTAGCCGAGCCGATAGCGCAACACGCGCGCGAGGTACACACGCGTCTCGGGAATCGGCGGCACGCCCCCGCACTCGTCCACCCGGCGGACGCCTGCGTTGTACGCCGCCAGGACGAGCTCGAGGTCGTCTCCGTAACGGTCGAATAACTCGCGCAGGTGCCGGCAGCCGGCCTCGATGTTCTCGCGCGGTAGGAAGACGTTGCCCACGAGGTGCTCGGCCGCCGTCGTGGGCATGAGCTGCATCAGACCGCGGGCCCCCTTCGGCGACACCGCGAGACGGTCGAAGTCGGACTCGGCCCTGATCACCGCCTTGACGAGTGCGTACTCGAGGCGATGGCGCGCCGCAGCCTCGCGGATGAGCGCGTCGTACTCGGTCGGCCCGACGCGGACGCCGTCCAACCCCGTCGCGGGTGGGATCATGGCACCCGTCCCCCGCAGCCGGTCGGCGTGGAAGCAGCGGCCGTAGTCCGCCAGCTCCTGGGCGCCGACGTCCTTCGCCGCTTGCGCCCTCGCGCTCGCCTCGAGGCGACCTTCCTCGCACCGCATCGCCGTGTCGAATGAGCGAACGCGAGTCCAGCTCGAGAGTGGCGCGTGAGCGTCCGGCAGGCCTCCGCCCTGAGGCACCGGTGGCGCCATCAGGAACCAGGCCCCGAGCAACACCACTCCGCGTCGCCGGCACGGCATGGGGCGCTCTCCTACCATATGACCGACCCCATCCGTCCAGAGAATTTCGCCGGCCTGCGGGAAAACGGTGTACGCGAACCGCCGCCGAGCTCGCGCCCCGTTGCATGGTGTCCGCGGACTCACCCCGCGAGTGGTCGCGCCCGCTCGGCGATGCGCGCGAACTCCAGCCCCGTCGGTAGCGTCCCGAAGGCCAGTCCGTGGTCGCCTTCGAGCCGCGAGGCGCAGAAGGCCTCGGCAACGGCCGGATCGCCGTGCCGCACCAGCAGCGACCCCTGGAGCGCCACCGCCATCCGCTCGACGAGCCGCCGCGCCCGCACCTCGATCGCCTCCGGGCGGCGGAGATCGTCGCGCAGCCGCGTCACGAAGCCGTCGAGCCGCGGCTCGTTGCCGCCGACGCGACCCACCTCGGCAAAGAAGGCGTCGACGGACTCGGGCTCGCGCGCCATCGCGCGCAGCACGTCCAGGCAGATGACGTTCCCCGAGCCCTCCCAGATGGAGTTGAGCGGCGCCTCGCGGTAGAGGCGCGGCATCATCGACTCCTCGACGTAGCCGTTGCCCCCGAGGCACTCGAGCGCCTCGGCGACGAGCATCGGCGTCCGCTTGCAGACCCAGTACTTCACGACAGCCGTCGCGAGGCGCGCGAAGTGACGCTCGCCCGCATCGCCGCCGTCGTACGCCCGCGCGAGCCGCATCATCGCGACGGTCGCCGCCTCGGACTCGACCGCGAGGTCGGCGAGGACGTTCTGCATGAGCGGCTGATCGGCGAGCCGGCGGCCGAACGCGCTCCGGTGGGCGGCGTGGTGCGTAGCCTGCGCGACCGCCTGTCGCATGGTCGCCGCCGCGCCGATCACGCAGTCGAGGCGCGTATGGTTCACCATCTCGATGATGGTGGGCACGCCGCGTCCCTCGTCGCCCACGAGCCGCGCCCAGGCGCCGTCGAACTCGACCTCGCTGGACGCGTTCGACCGGTTGCCGAGCTTGTCCTTGAGGCGCTGGATGTGGAAGCGGTTGCGCGTGCCGTCGGGCAGCCAGCGCGGCAGGAGGAAGCACGAGAGCCCGCGCTCGACGTGCGCGAGGACGAGGAAGGCGTCGCACATCGGCGCCGAGCAGAACCACTTGTGCCCGGTGACCTCGTAGGCCGCGCCCGGACCGCGCGCGCCGACGGGGCGCGCCCGCGTCGTGTTGGCGCGCACGTCGGAGCCACCCTGCTTCTCCGTCATCGCCATGCCACAGAGCGCGCCCATCTTCTCCGACGCCGGGATCGGACGTGGATCGTACGCCGTAGACGTGAGGCGCGGCTCCCACTCGGCCGCGACTTCCGGCGCGGCACGCAGCGCCGGCACTGCGGAGTACGTCATCGAGATCGGGCACCCGTGTCCCGCCTCGACCTGCGACAGCATGTAGGAGAGCGCCGCGCGGGCGGCATGCGCGCCGGGCTGCGGCTCGCGCCACGGCAGCGCGTGGAGCTCGTTCGCGACGGCGAGCCGCATGAGCTCGTGCCAGGCCGGGTGAAACTCGACCTCGTCGATGCGGTTCCCGTACCGGTCGTGCGTGCGCAGGACGGGGGGATTCGTGTTGGCGAGCCGGCCCCACGCGAGCGGCTCGCCGCCGGCGATCTCGCCGAGGCGTCGCACGCGTTCGTCGGCCCACGCCGCCTCGCGACGGACCGCCTCGATGAGGACACGGTCGCTCGTGAAGAGGTTGTAGCCCTCGAGCGGCGGCGGCTGATTCGCGACCTCGTGCGTCGGCATGCGAAATGTCGTCGCACGGAACGACCTTCAAGTCCACGGCGTGACGGCTGCACACGCACGGTCCTGACGCCCCGTCACGGGGCCGCGCACTGATCGAGGCTCAGGATCGCCGGCCCCGAGCGTACCGCAATGTCGACGTGTCCGAACGGATCGAAATCGAGCGGCAGCTGGTCGCCTTTCGGGCTCGTATCGAACTCGAGCTCGCCCTCCCGCCGACCCTTCACGTGGATCGTGCCGCGGTCGACGCCGTCGACGAGCACGGCATAGAGGCCACGCGGCACGTCCTGGATCTCGATGCGCAAATTCTCGTCGCAGTCGGTCTCGGTGCGCACCCGACGCGTGCCGGTCGCCGTGGCGATCGCGCCGCAGTTGAGAAGCGACACCCGATCCTCGAAGACCGAGCAGCTCACCGACGGCGACGCCGTGGCCGCGGCGAGCGCGATCACCGCGATGGTGCGCGATGCCGGGTTCATTACGCGGATACCCTAGGCGGAGGGGCACCGATTCTCCATTCGGAAAATCCCCTAATGGCTCTCCGTAGTGCCCTTTCGTCGTGCGAAGCGGCCGAGCTATGATCGTCCGGCGATAAGAGACATCCTCCACGTCGACATGGACGCGTTCTACGCGTCCATCGAGCAGCGCGACGACCCGCGGCTGCGCGGACGGCCGGTGCTCGTCGGCGGAGATGCGCGCCGCGGGGTCGTGACGTCGGCCTCCTACGAGGCGCGACCGTTCGGCATCCGGTCGGCGATGCCGATGGCGGAAGCGCTGGCGCGCTGTCCCGACGCCGTCGTCGTCCGCGGCCGCATGGAGCGGTACGTGGCGGTGGCACGTGAGCTCCGCGCGATCTTTCACCGCTTCACGCCGCTCGTGGAGCCCCTCTCCCTCGACGAGGCGTTCCTCGACGTGACGGCGAGCGTCGCGCTCTTCGGTCCGCCGGCCGGGATCGCCCGGCAGGTGAAGGACGCGATCCGCGCCGAGACCGCGCTCACGGCGAGCGCGGGCGTCGCGCCGAGCAAGTTCGTCGCCAAGATCGCGAGCGACGTCTCCAAGCCCGACGGGCTGCTCGTCGTTCCCGCCGACGGCGTGCGCGCGTTCCTCGCGCCGCTACCGGTGCGCCACGTGTGGGGGGTCGGGCGGGTGACGGAGGCGGCTCTTCTGCGCCTCGGACTCCGGACGATCGGCGAGCTCGCCGCCGCCGACCCCGAGGTCCTCGCGCGCCAGTTCCGCGGCGGGGCGCGCGAGCTGGTGGCGCTCGCCCGCGGGCTCGACGACCGGCCCGTGCGGCCGGACCGCGAGCCCAAGTCGATCGGCGAGGAGGAGACGTTCGCGCGCGACCTCGTACCCGCGGCGGTCGCGCCATATCTGCTCGGGCAGGCGGAGAACGTGGCCCGTCGCCTGCGGGCACGCGGGCTTCGCGCGCGCACCGTCGGGCTCAAGCTGAAGCTCGCCGCGCGCTCGCATGGCGGCCGGTTCCCGAGCCTCACGCGCCGCCACACGCTCGCCGAGCCGACGGCCGACGAATCCGTCCTGTTCGCCGTCGCCCGCGAGCTGCTCGCGCATCTCGAGATCGGAAGCCGCCGCATCCGCCTCGCCGGCCTCGCCGCGACGAACCTGGTCGCCGCCGCGCCGGAGCAGCTCGCGCTCTTTGCCGGCGCGCGCGACTCGGCAGCGCGCCGCGCTGCCGCGGCGCGCGCGGTCGACGAGCTCACGCAACGCTTCGGCGCCGGGGTCGTGCGCCGCCGCCTGCCGTGACCTGTTCGTCCCGGGCCGCGCGAGGTCTATACTGCGCCGCTCGTGCCTCGCCTCGTCGTCGCACCCGATGCGGCCACCCGGCTCGCCGTCGCCGCCGAGTGGCTCGCGGCCCAGCCGCTCGACGCGGAGGTCCTGATCGTCGGTCCCACGTGGGAGGCTTGCGACGACCTGGTGCGCGGCGCGGCCGCGCAGGCCCGCTTCGGCACGGTGCGGCTGACCCTCGACCGCCTGGCCGCCCGCCTGGCAGCGCTGGTGCTCGCGGCCGACGAGCGCGTTCCGGCGGGCGGCCTCTCGGCGATTGCCGTCGCGGCGCGGGCAGTCCACCTGCTCCGCGCGGAGGGTGGGCTCCGCTACTTCGCCCCGGTCGCCGGGCGGCCGGGGTTCCCTGCCGCGGTCGCCCGGACGCTCGAGGAGCTCCGCATGAACGGCGTCGTCCCGCAGGCGCTCCGCCGCCTCGGTGCGAGCGGCGCCGATTTGGCGGCGCTCGCCGAGCGCGTCGAACGCGAGCTCGGCGCCGGCCGCCTGGCGGATCGGGCCCTCGTCTTCGAGGCGGCCACTGCCGCGCTGCCCGACGCACGGCTGCCGTCCACCGTGCTTCTCCTCGACGTGCCGATCGCGAGCGTCCGCGAGACGGGGCTCGTCGCAGGCCTTGCCCGGCGTGCCCAGGACGTCCTTGCCACCGCGCCCCGCGGCGACGCGCGGACGATCGCCCAGCTCGAGGCGGCGCTCGGTTGCTCGGCCGAAACGGACGGCCCCGCGCGCAGCACGGGCTCCCTCGGCGCCCTGCAGCAGCACCTCTTCGAGGAGTCGGCGCCGTCGCGCGCGAAGCTCGACGAGAGCGTCACGCTGCGGTCGTGGCCGGGCGAGGCGCGGGAGGCGGTCGAGATCGCGCGGGCTGTCCAGTCGGCGGCCACACGCGGCATCCCCTTCGACCGGATGGCGGTCCTCCTCCGATCGCCCAACGACTACCGCGAGCATCTGGAGGAAGCCTTCCGACGGGCGGAGATCCCCGCGTTCTTCGCCCGCGGGACGAGGCGCCCCGATCCCGCGGGCCGCGCGCTCCTCGCACTCCTCGCCTGCGCGGGCGAGAAGCTCTCCGCCCGCCGTTTCGCGGAATATCTCTCGCTCGCGCAGGTACCCGACGCGGCCGAGCGCGCCGCAGCGCGCGAGCGCTGGGTGCCACCGGAGCACGATCTCCTGCCCGCCGCGCCGTCGGCGCCGCCGCCGGACGACCACCTGCCGCCCGACCCCGACTCGGCGCCGGTCGTCGCCGGCAGCCTGCGCGCCCCGTGGCGGTGGGAGCGCCTGCTCGTCGACTCGGCGGTGATCGGTGGCCGGGCGCGCTGGGCGCGCCGGCTCGAGGGACTCGCGCGCGAGCTCGAGCTCCGGCGCGCCGCGGTCGCCGAGGAGGACGAGCCGCGGGCGGCGACGCTCGAGCGGCAGCTCGCCGACCTCGCGCACCTCCGCGACTTCGCGCTGCCGCTCGTCGAGCGGCTCGCCGCGTTGCCGGCGCAGGCGACGTGGGGCGAGTGGCTCGATCAGCTTCGCGCACTCGCCGCGGCCGCGCTGCGCAGTCCCGACGCGGTACTCGCCACCTTCGCCGAGCTCGAGCCGATGGCGCCGGTCGGTCCGGTCGACCTCGATGAGGTGCAGCTCGTCCTCGGCCCGCGGCTCCGCGAGCTGACGGTGCCACCGCCGCGCCGCCGCTACGGCGCCGTCCTCATCACCACCGCGGAGGCCGCGCGCGGTCTGGGTTTCGACGTCGTCTTCGTCCCGGGCCTCGCCGAGAAGCTCTTCCCACGAAAGATCGTCGAGGATCCCATCCTGCTCGACGCCGAGCGGGAGGCGCTCGGTGTTCCGGCTCTGACGACGCGTCGCACCCGAGGCGCGGCGGAGCGGCTCGCGCTCCGCGTCGCGATCGGCGCGGCACGCGCGCGCGTCTTCCTCTCGTACCCCCGCATCGACGTCGAGCAGGCGCGGCCGCGCGTGCCCTCGTTCTACGGGCTCGAGGCGCTGCGGGCCGCGGAGGGGGAGCTCCCGGGCTTCGAGGAGCTCGGCCTCCGCGCCGAGCCCGAGTCGGGCGGACGTCTCGGCTGGCCCGCGCCGAAGGAGCCCGAGCACGCGATCGACGAGGCGGAGTACGACCTGGCACTCCTGGCGCCGCTGCTCACGGCCGATCCCGAGACGACGGCGGGCACCGCGACCTACCTGCTGACGGCCAACCCGCACCTCGCCCGCGCGCTCCGGGCGCGTGCCCGGCGCTGGCTCCGCCGCTGGACGCCGGCCGACGGGCTCGTCGATCCCGACGCCCTCGCGCGCGAGGCCCTCGTGCGACATCAGATCGGCGCGCGCTCCTTCTCGCCGACGGGGCTGCAGCATTTCGCCGTCTGCCCGTACCGTTTTCTGCTCCAGGCGATCCATCGCCTCGAGCCGCGCGAAGAGCCGGTGGCGATCGAGATCCTCGACCCCCTGACGCGCGGCGCGCTGTTTCACGACGTGCAGTTCGAGGTGCTGAGCGAGCTGCGCGCCGCGGGGCTTCTGCCCTTCCGGGCCGGTGACGTCGAGCGCGCGCTTGCGACGCTCGACCGCGTGCTGGCGCGCGTGGCGGACCACTACGCGGAGCGGCTCTCGCCCGCGATCCCGCGGGTGTGGCAGGACGCGATCGAGACGATCCGCTGCGACCTGCGCGAGTGGCTGCGGCGCTCGGCCAATGCCGGTGACGGCTGGGTGCCCCACAAGTTCGAGCTGTCCTTCGGCCTTGCCGACCGCGACCGCCCGAATGCGGACCCGGCGAGCGTCGGCGAGCCCGTCACCGTCCTCGGAAGCTTGCAGCTGCGCGGCTCGATCGATCTCGTCGAGCGGCACGACGGCGGCGCCGTCCGCGCAACGGACCACAAGACGGGCAAGGCGCGCGCCGCCGACGGGGTGATCATCGGCGGCGGCCAGATCCTGCAGCCGGTGCTCTATGCGCTCGTGCTCGAGCAGATGGTTCGCGAGCCCGTCGAGGGCGGGCGCCTCTACTACTGCACCGCGGACGGCGGCTTCCAGGAGCGCGTGGTCCCGCTCGACGGCGAGAGCCGCGCGAGCGCCGGCACGGTGCTCGAGGTCGTCGGCCGCGCGCTCGTCGACGGCTTCCTGCCGGCGGCTCCCGCCGCGGGCGCGTGCCGGTGGTGCGACTACGCCACGGTCTGCGGCCCGCACGAGGAGGCACGGGTCGCACGCAAGCCCGCCGACCGACTCGGCGACCTCATGCGCCTCCGCGCGCTCCGGTGACCATGACGCTCGCCGATCAAGACGCGCGCGAGCGCATCCGAGGCGACCTGGACACGACGCTCGTGGTCGAGGCTGCCGCGGGAACCGGCAAGACGACCGAGCTCGTCGGGCGCATGGTGGCCGTCCTCATGGCAGGGCGCGGACGCCTCGACGGCATGGTGGCGGTCACCTTCACGGACACTGCGGCGGGCGAGCTGAAGCTCCGGCTCCGCGGCGAGATCGAACGCGCGCGGCAGGAGCCGGGTCGCCCTGCCGAGGCGCGCCAGCTCCTCACCGGCGCGCTCCCGCAGCTGGAGGAGGCGCGCATCGGGACGATCCACTCCTTCTGCGCCGACCTCCTGCGCGAGCGGCCAGTCGAGGCCGGCGTCGACCCGCTCTTCGAGGTGGCGCCGGACGACGTCGCCCGCACGCTCCTCGACCGCGCCTTCGACCGCTGGTTCGAGGCCGTGCTCGCCGACCCGGGACCCGGCGTCCGGCGCATCCTCCGCCGCCGCGCCGGCGAGGACGGACCGCGCGGGCTGCTCCGCGGCGCCGTGCACGCGCTCGTGGAGCGGCGCGACTTCCCGACCGCGTGGCGGCGCGCGCCCGGCTTCGACCGCGACGGTGCGATCGACGGCCTCATCGCGGAGATGACGGCGCTCGCCGAGTGGGTGCCGCGCGGAAACCCCGACGACTTCTTCACCCGGTCGCTCGCGGAGATCGCGCGGTTCGTGGACGACGTGGCGCGCGCCGAGGCCGTCCGCCCCCGGGACCACGACGGCCTCGAGGCCGACCTCGTCCGCTTCGAGCGCGACTGGCACTCGGACTGGGTCGGCTTCCGATCGGCCCCCGAGGGATTTCCGAAGGCGGAGCTTCGCCAGCGGCGGGACGCCCTGAAGACGCGGCTCGCGCGCTTCGTCGCCGATGCGGGCGCCGACCTGGCACCGGAGCTCCGGGACGAGCTCTGGCCCGTCGTGCTTGCCTACGACGAGCTCAAGAACCGCGCCGGGTGCCTCGACTTCCTCGATCTCCTGCTCCGCGCTCGCGATCTCGTCCGCGGTAACGCCGGTGTTCGTCGCGAGCTCCAGCGCCGCTTCACGCACCTCTTCGTCGACGAGTTCCAGGACACGGACCCGCTCCAGGCGGAGATCCTGCTCCTGCTCGCGGCCGACGATCCCACGGTGAACGACTGGCGGCGCGCACGTCCCGTGCCCGGGAAGCTCTTCATCGTCGGCGACCCGAAGCAGTCGATCTACCGCTTCCGCCGCGCCGACGTCGCGCTCTACGAGGAGGTGAAACGCCGGGTGGTCGACGCCGGTGGCGCGCTCGTCGAGCTCACGACGAGCTTCCGCGCCGTGCCGGAGATCCAGGAGGCGGTGAACGCCGCCTTCGCGCCGCGGCTCGACGGTGGGAACCAGGCGCGCTACGTGCCGCTCGCGCCGTTCCGGAGCGGCGTCGCGAGCCAGCCCGCCGTCGTCGCGCTGCCGGTCCCGGCGCCGTACGGCGATTTCCGCACCATCGTGCGCTGGAAGATCGACGCGTGCCTGCCCGACGCCGTCGCCGCGTTCGTCGAGTGGCTGGTGCGCGAGAGCGGCTGGACGGTGACCGAGCGCGAGCGGCCCGGCGAGCGGGTGCCGCTCCGCGCGCGCCACGTCTGCCTGCTCTTCCGCCGCTTCCGCTCCTACCGTACCGACGTGACGCACCCGTACGTCCGCGCGCTCGAGGCACGCCACCTGCCGCACCTGCTGGTGGGCGGCACGTCGTTCCATCGGCGCGAGGAGGTCGAGGCGATCCGCAACGCGCTCGCCGCGATCGAGCGGCCGGAGGACGAGCTCGCCGTGTTCGCGACCCTCCGCGGTCCGCTGTTCGCAGTCGGCGACGCCGCGCTCCTCGCCTTCCGCGAGCGATGCCGGACGCTGCATTCCTTCCGGCCCCTGCCCGCCGATCTGCCACCCGAGCTCCGCGAGGTGGCGGACGCGCTCGCGGTGCTCCGCGACCTCCACCGCGGCCGGAACCGCCGGCCGATCTCCGACACGATCGGCCGCCTGCTCGCCGCCACGCGCGCGCCGGCCGGGATCGCGATCTGGCCGACGGGCGAGCAGGCGCTCGCCAACGTGAGCCGACTGACCGACCTCGCCCGCCGCGCCGAGCGCGGCGGCGTCATCTCCTTCCGCGCGTTCGTCGACCGTCTCATGGAGGAGGCGGAGCGCGGCGAGGCGAGCGACGCCCCGATCGTCGAGGAAGGGACCGAAGGCGTGCGTATCATGACCGTGCACCGGGCGAAGGGTCTCGAGTTCCCGGTCGTGATCCTCGCCGATCTCACCGCCAACGAGACGCACGCCGAGCCGTCGCGCTGGGTCGACGCCGAGCACGACCTCTGCGCCGTCCGGCTCGCCGGCTGCTCGCCTCCGGAGCTCCTCGACCACGCCGCCGAGGAGCTCGCGCGCGACCGCGAGGAAGCGGCGCGCGTGCTCTACGTCGCCGCGACGCGCGCGCGCGACCTGCTGGTGGTGCCCGCGGTCGGTGACGGGCGGCAGGAAGGCTGGCTCGCGGGCCTGAACCCGGTCGTCTATCCGGGTACGTCACGACCGGATAGCCGGACTCCGCCCGGCTGTCCGGCTTTCGGCACGGACACGGTGCTCGCCCGACCGACCGACGTGGCGCGCCCGGCGGCATCGGTCGTGCCCGGGTTGCATCGCCCCGAGCTGGGGCAGCACCGCGTCGTCTGGTGGGATCCGGCGGCGCTCCGCCTCGATGTCCAGGAGTCGGTCGGTCTCGCGCAGCACAAGCTCCTCACGGCCGACGAGAGCAACGCGCGATCGGAGGCCGGCATCCGCCGGCACGACGCCTGGCAGGCGACGCGGACCCGGGTGCGTGCCGACGCGGGCATGGCGAGCGTGCGCGTCGTGACCGGCAGACGGCCCCCGGCCGCACGGCAAGCGCTTCGGCACGCTGGTGCATGCCGTCCTGGCCGCGGTCGACCTCGACGCGAGCCCGCAGGACGTGGCGCACGTGGCGGCGCTCGAAGGCCGGCTGCTCGGCGCGTCGGCCGACGAGACAAATGCAGCGACGGCAACGGTGACTCGCGCGCTCCGCCACCCGCTCGTCCGCCGCGCGGCGCGGGCCGCGTCCTGCCGGCGGGAGACCCCCGTTGCCATCCGACTCGAGGATGGCGTCCTCGTCGAAGGGGTGGTCGACGCGGCGTTCCTCGAGGACGGCGTGTGGACGGTCATCGACTTCAAGACCGACGTCGAGATCGCAGGCCGGCTCGACGAATACCGGCGCCAGGTCGCGCTCTACGCCGCGGCGATCGCGCGCGCGGCGGGGACAGCGGCCCGCGGCGTCCTCCTCCAGATATAGATATGGATGCGGCGGCGCTCGTCGCCTTCGGCGTGTTCGCGGCCCTCGACTGGCTCGCCGTGTCGCGGAGCATCCGCGCGCTCGAGTACGTCGCCAAACCGGCAACGCTCCTCGCCCTCCTCGTCTATGCCGCGTTTGGTCACGCCTCGCCCTGGCTCGTCGCGGCGCTCGCGTTCTCGCTGCTTGGCGACGTCTTCCTGATGCTGCCCGCGGACCTCTTCCTCGCAGGCCTCGCGGCGTTCCTGATCGCGCACTTGGCGTACGTCGGGGCGTTCGTCGGGTCGCTGATGCCGCGGCTCGTGTGGCTGGCCGTGGTGATCGTGGTCCTCGCGCCGGTCGCGGCGCGGATCCTGCGCGCGGTGCCGGACCGGGC
>VBKG01000472.1 GCA_005879585.1 Deltaproteobacteria bacterium
CGATCAATCTCGTCCACGGATTCCGCGAACGGGTGGTGGAGGAACGTCGACGGGTAGAGCGCGAGCTTCGCACCGGCGGGCCCCGTCAGCCTATGCACTTCGTCCAAATCAGTCCGGCCTCTTAATCCAGTAGACGCCGATTTTCAGCGTTTCGCCACGATACTTCTCGCCCCGGAATGGAGCATTCGCGATCTCGGCCTGCGCGATCGCCGGGCCGGCCCGGGCGGCGAATTCGGCGCAGATCTTCTCGGGACTCCAGGGATGCGCGTCATCCACGGGCGGACCGACGTAGCAGTTGGCGGGCAGATACAGAGCCGCGCACTGCTCCTCCCCGGACTGCGCGCCACTATTGGGGGCGTCGTGTTCGAGCCGCCACTTCTGATTGCGACGGACTGCCTCGCCAAGGAGAATGGGCGGGCGCAACCCGCGATCATTCCACGGGTCGATCGTGACGAGGGTGCAGCCCTCGGGAACGCTGCGGAGGCTTCGCTGCAGGAATCGGTATTCTTGATCCGCGGTGGTGTCACGCAGCACGCCCCGCGCCGGGAGCGCCGCCAGGCTCGCGAGCGCCATCGGCGCGACGAGATGAGCCGCCGACTCGGAGAGGTTCCAGGCCGTGGCGCGGAGCCGCCGGACCAAGAACTCGACGACGCCGTGGAGGCCGGAAGCGGAAAGGAAGCAATAGAAGGGGAGCGACGCGAGGAAATATCGCGCATTAGAGAGTTGGTAGTCGGTGCCGACGAACGCGCCCGATACCGGATAATTGGCCAGGAGCGCGGTGAGCGCAGCGGCCGAGAGCAGGACCCATGCCCGCAAGCGCCAATTCACGCACGGGTCGAAGACCAGGCCCACCGCGGCGAAGAGTGGCCAGGCCAGCGGCGTATAGGCGCGGTTGAGGAATACGTTTCGATCCGGCTCCCAGATCCGGAACCGGACGGAAGCGTTGGCTCCCTGGCTGGGCCAGAGATACGTCGCGCCGACTTGCCCCATGTCGCTGGCGACCATCACGGCCAGCGGTGCGGCGATGAGTGCAAGATGGGTACCGATGGCCAGAAACAAAGCGCGCTTCGACGCTCGGTCGAGCGCCGCGATCCGATCCGCGCAGGCGAAGAGCAGTGCCCCGCCGAGCAGGGTCGCCATGAAGCCTTCCGGACGGCACTGCACGGCCAGCGTGAAAGCCGCAACCGCCGCGATGAGGTCACGCCTCCGTCGCTCGCTCAGGAAGGCGAGCAGGAGCGAGAAGCCCGAGAACATCGTGAACAGGAACAGCGGATAGCGCTCGAAGGTGAAGATGAAGCGCAGGTTGGCGGGAATCACAGCGAAAAGGAGAGCGGCCGTGTGAGCGACGCGCGGACGGGCACCGAGGAGTCGCGTCATCGCGAACACGGCGACGAGCGTGCCAGCGCCCGCGACGACGTTGATGCCGGCAATGACATCGTCGCTGGGAGGCACGAGCAGTCCAAGCGTCGCCAACAAGGCTTCGATGCTGGCCCCATACTGCGTAATGCGTCCGGGAAAGACGTGGATCGAGATGTCTCCTACTCTCGATGGACAAACGCCGACCGCCAACAACAGGCCCAGCATCACCGTTGCCGCGAGCGTGGCGGCCGACTGCCAGGCAGCGCGCTTCGCTGCGCGCATGAGCGACATCCCGGAACCGATGAGCAACACGATGCAGAGCGCCGGATCGACGACCCGGAGGAAGAGCATCGAGATCCCCCCGAGGGACAGCAACGACATGAACGCTCCCGGACTCATGGTTCGCGCATCATCGGTCGTGATCTTTCGAGTGTGCGATGATAGGCGGCCGTCATGTACTCCCGGGTCCGCTTGGGGCAAAGCCCCGTCGAAGTCGCGCCGTCGGGTGTCGCTGCTGGGCCTGGGGTGACAAACGTTACTGGCGTTACGAAGAAGCCTACGGGCCGCGCGACGTGATCGGGGCGTTCGAAGCGAGTGTCGCGGCCGGACTCGATCTGTTCGACACCGCCGAGGTGTACGGGTGGGGGAAAAGCGAGAAAATCGTCGGTGCTCTAGCCCGGCGCAGCGAGGCCAACGTCGTGATTGCGACCAAGTATGCTCCGCTGAGCGGTCGTGGTGGAGCGCGCGCAATTCACAAGGGACTCGCAGGCAGCCTGAAGCGTCTCGGGTTGCAGCGCGTCGATCTCTATCAGTTGTGTCGATCGATGACGCGATGTCGGCGTTCGCC
>VBKG01000473.1 GCA_005879585.1 Deltaproteobacteria bacterium
TTCGGGAAATAGAGCGCGTGCACGGCGAGCGGCTCTCCCGGCCACAGCCGGCGCACCAGCCCGATGAGACGCGGATCGAGCATGAATTGTCGCGTCCGCGCATCGAACAGATGCAGGCGCAGCAGACGCTCGGCCTGCAGCATCTCGTTGGGCGTCAATTCGTCGAGCGCGTTCTTGCCCAACAACTCGTATCCGTCGACGCCGTACTTGGAGCGCTCCGCCGCCGACGGCTGGCGGACGTGGAAGACATGTTCGGCGAGATCCCGTAACTCGGCGGGCGTGAACACGCGGGGCACGAGCACGTAGCCGTCGCGATGGAAGGCGGCGGCGATGTCGTCATTGAGCTGCACCGTGCCTCCTTGGTCTCGCCTCAACGGGCTGGTTGCGTCCAGTCGTTCACGGCCTGGCACGGGTCGTGCGGAGCCGCGGCGGTCCGCACCCGGTCGCGAAGCACACTGCCGAGCGGCTGCACGATCGGAAACGGCACATCCGAAGAGTAGAAGATGTGGGCAGCGCCCACGTCGAACGGGCTGCGATGTTCGACATCGGCACAATTCACCTCGAACCGCGCCCGCCCGGCCGGTCCGAGCAGCGTGACGGTGAAGCCGCCGTCCGTGGGGCTGAGCGCCTCTATGGACCACTCGTCCGTGACGTGGTCGCCGAGCGAAAACGGGCCGATCCGTTGTGACGGCGATCTCTGAGGCGGTGGAGGAGGCGGCGCGGGTTCGGCGAGGTGGACCGGCGGGGTGTGCGCGGCACGCGGGGCTGCCCATGCATTGTAGCGATGGTGTTGGTGTCCGATCGCCAGCAGTGCACCGACACTGAGAGTGACGACGCTGCCGACGAAGCGGCGGGGAGACGCGAGCATCGGAAGCGGCGCCGCTTTTGACGGGCGCCTCTCTTCGTGGGGCAAGACGCCAAGGAGGACGAGCAACACCATCGACTGCCAGTACAGGATGTGGGTGAGGACGTAGATGTTGAGATGCATGCTCAGCAGGCCGAGCGCGACGATTACTCCCACTCGGCCGCCCAGCATCATCAGGGGGCCGGCGAGCTCGAAGATCACGGTCGCGAGCGAGAAGAACCCGACCACGGCCGGTGACATCACGATCCACGAGCGGTACGCGCTCAGGAGACTGTCCCGAACGAGCCCGTCTTGTGCGACGACCACCGCTTGGATGGGCGCACCCCATGCCCATTCGAATCCGCCGAACGCGAGTTTGCTGATGCCCGCATTCAGGTATGCCGCGCCGAGCAGCGCGAGGCTGCCGACCTGGGCATATGACTCGTCCGTCGGTCTGCCTTCGACTCGAGCGGCCATCAACCCCAGCAACCACCCGAATAGGCACAGTCCGGTGTAGTACATGTGACGCCAAGGCGAGCCGAACAACTGCGCATGGACGCTGCTCAGCAGCATCAATGCGACGAACGGCAACAGCCCCGCCACGAGCCGTGCCGTCGCACGTGCGAATACCACCGCGCCGGCGATCCCGATCGCGATGACCAGCACGCGGACCGGCGCCCGCGACAGCACCGCTTCGAACCAGCCGATGGGAGCACCGGCGCCAAGCGCCCGTTCCCGTGCCTCGCCGATGAAGAAGTAGAACGACACCAGGTCGATCACGGCGAGGCCCGCGACCAGGTCCGGGTGATGAGTTCGACCTCGCGGCCGCCCGGTCCCGCATGGCTCTCGATGTAGTGGACGAGATCCTCGTAGAGGTACGGAATCCCATGCCGCCCGGCGCACGCCGCTGATGCGCCGGTGAGTGGCTCGGCACACGAGAACGCGCGGAAGGCGGTCACACGGCGCACGTTGCCCTTTCCGTCACGGACGAGCAGCGCACTGCGGTCCTCACCGGGCATCCCGGCATACATCGAGAAGGTGTCGAACGGATACACGAGCGACGCGATCTGCTGACCGAGACGCATGTCGAAGCGAACGAGCCAGGACAGCAACACATAGCCCAGCACGCAGAGCGTGCCGAATCGAAGATGGTCGTCGCGAATGATGCTGGCCTCTATCACCAGATCACCGCCGCACGATGTGGTAGAAGAAATGATCGGCGTACATCTCGCCGAACTGCTCCTGGTGCGGGTCGGAGAGGTCCCGCCTGGCGGCGTCCGCGAAGGCGCGGGTCGCCCGGCGCGCTTCGGCGGGCCTCGGGGAGCGGTCGTGCAACGCATGCCGCAGAATCGCGTAGTGGGCGTTCGAGCCCAGCAGCGTCACGTGCGCGCCGCTGTCCCGCAGCGTGGCGACGATCGCGTCGCGGTCGGGCAGCCCGCAGTAGTAGCCGTTCGGAAGCTGCCGCGCTCGGCGGTGGCGGTTGTCCCGGCCAGCCTGCAGCAGGAGCGAGCGGTTGTTGAGCAGCATGAGATAGATCGCGCCGCCGCGTCGCGCGACACGCAGCATCTCGCGGAGCGTGGTCGCCTGCAGCCACGGCGGGATGTGCTCGAACAGGCCGAGACAGATCACGGCGTCGAAGCTCGCATCCATGAACGGCAGGGAGCCGGAGAAGGCGTGCGCGAATGCGGGGCGCACTGCCCTGCCGGCGTCGCGCGGAAGCCCGCGCGACTTCGAGCCGGGGGCGCGCGCGGTCTTCGCGGCGGCCGCACGGACCATCCCGAGCGCGTTGTCCACGCCGACGACGGTGGCGCCGGTGCGCGCTAGGGGCGCTGCGATGCGACCGAGGCCACAGGCCACATCGAGGATGCACTGACCGCGGCGCGGCCGGAGATGGCGCTCGAGAAGCGTCGTCTCCCAGGTGTGGTAGGCCGCGTTGACCCACGGAGGTTCTCCGGCAGAGAGGACGATCCGTAGCTCATCGCCGAGACGAGACCGCTCCTCGCCCCAGTAGCGCTCGGCGGCCCGGCGATCGTAGCGGACGCGTCGCGGGCGACGGATCGTGGCCGTGGCAGGGCGCGCAGCGATGGGAGATCTTCGGGTCCGGCAGGCGAGGGCCAAGTCGGATGGTGGCGATCAACCTGCGTCGGCGAACGCCCGCGCGACGGCGGCGACGACGAGATCCTGCTCGTCCTCGGTGAGGGTGGGATAGAGGGGCAGCGAGATCGTCCGGTCGCCGATCTCCTCGGCGACGGGCAGCGCCCCGCAGGGAACGCCGAGCCTGGCGACGAAGTAGGCGAGCCGGTGGATCGCGCGGAAGTTCACGGCGGTGCCGATCCCCTGCGCGCCGAGGCTGGCGAGGATGGCGTCGCGCTGCAGCGCCGGCGCGTGCAGCGTAAACAAATTCCGGCTGCTCGTGCCGCGCGGCTCGACCAGCCAGGGGATGCCACGCTCCGACGGCGCCGGGCCCCGCAGCGCAGGGACCGCCTCGCGCAGGTGCGCTTCGTAGCGGCGCGCGAGGGCCTCGCGGCGGGCGCGGCGCGACTCGATCCACGCGAGCTGCGGTCGCAGGAGCGCGGCCTCCAGATCGGTGAGGTTCGCCTTGTAGCCCAGCTCGACGATATCCCAGTGACGGTAGGGCTCGCCGTGTCGCTCGGTCGCGGCGCGCGACATCCCGTGGTTGCGCAGCCGGCGCAGCCGCTCCGCCAGGTCGCGCCGCCGCGTGGCGATCGCGCCGCCGTCGCCGCACGTGATGTTCTTCGTGGCGTAGAACGAGAAGACGGCGGCGTCGCCGAGCTCGCCGGGCCGGACGCCGTCGCGCTCCATCTCCACTCCGTGTGCGGAGTCCTCGACGATGACGAGGCCGCGATCGTCGGCGATGCGGCGCAGCGCCCGCATGTCGGCGAGCTGGCCGTAGAGGTGCACCGGCAAGATCCCGCGCGTGCGGGGGCCGATCGCAGCGCGCACGCAGTCCGGATCGATCAGGCCCGTCGCCGGCTCGACGTCGACGAGGACCGGCGTGGCGCCGGCGAGCAGCACGGCGTTCGCGGTGGACGGAAACGTCATCGGCGTGGTGATGACCTCGTCGCCGGGGCCAACGTCGAGCGCGCGCAGGGCGATGAGCAGTCCCATAGAGCACGAGTTCGTGCCGACGACCGTGGGCGGCTCGGCGCCGTTGCGGCCGCGGACGAGGAACCCGCCCATCTCGCGCTCGAATGTGGCGACCTCGGGGCCCAGGGTGAGGAAGAGCGAATCGAGCACGCGGCGGAAAGAGGCGACCTCCTCCTCGCCCAGCTGGTGACGGTAGAACTCGACGACGGATCCGGGCGCGGCCGTTTCAACTCGCCGCACGGAGGCGGCTCGCGGTTCCGGCGACGCGACGCGCGGGGTCGCCGGAGATGCCGGCGAGAACGATGACGTCGTCGTGCTCCTCGATCAGGCGGTCCGGGAAGGTGCGCAGATCGCCGCAGAGGATGCGGAGTCGGCCGCAGGCGCGCCGCTCGGCGCACGCCGGCGAATTGCGCAGGCATTGGCGGTCGAGAACGGTGATTTCCCGGGGGTACCCAGGAGCGTGGGGAGGATCGACCGCCGGGGCGCGGCGCCTCGTCATCGTGCTCGCGAACTACAATCAGGCCGCGCACCTCGCTGCCTCCGTCGAGCGCCTGCAGGCGACGTGCTCGCTCCTCCGACTGGAGGCGCAGCTGATCCTGGTGGACGACGGCAGCACCGATGCGACGTGGCGGGAGTCGCTCGCCGTGGCGGCGCGCTATCCGAACGTCCGCCTCCATCGCCAGCCCGAGAACCTCGGGCGGGGCGCCGCGGTCGCCGCCGGCGTGCGGATGGCCGAGACCGACCTCGTCGGCACCCTCGACACCGATCTCGAAGTACCGCCCCACTACGTCGTGCCGCTCGTCGAGCGGATCGAGGCCGGGGCCGACCTGGCGATCGCACATCGCCACTACCCGCTGCCGCTCGGGGTCTCCCGCGCGTGGGAGCTGGGACGCTGGATTGCCCACAAAGGGTATCGGCAGCTCACGCGGGCCGCGCTCCAGACGCCGATCGACACCCTGTCGGGCTGCAAGGTGCTCCGTCGCGACCGGCTGCTCCCGGTGATCGATTCGATCCAGGACCAGCGCTGGTTCTGGGACACCGAGCTGGTGGTGCGCGCCCGGCGCGCCGGGCTGCGCGTCGCGGAGGTGGATGCATTCTGCCCGGGAAAGGCCGAAGGGAGCAGCACCGTCGACACGCTGCGCGAGACGATCGCGCACCTTTCCTCGGTGGCAAAGCTGCGGCGCAAGCTGGACCGGGCTGGTTGGGGCGCGCTAGGCTAGGACGACGGTCGCCCGACCGACGTGTGTCCAGGGGCGGGCACTTCCTCTCCGGTGATGCGGTACGCCGGGTTGAGCTCCTCCGACACCGAGCGCACGGCGGCGCTGATGTAATGGCAAATGAATGCCCGGCGCCACCGATCGGTGGTGCGGTTGGGCAGGGACGCGTGCAGGCTGTTGCCATGGAAGAGCAGCACGTCGCCGGCTTTCATGGGTACGAGCACGAGCTCGGTGCCGGCAGGTTGGATGAACTCCTCGGGAAAGATGAACTCGTGCGTCGGGATGGCGCGCCGCTCGATGTCGCTGAGCCGATGGCTCCCGCGCACCACGCTGAGAGCGCCGTTGTCCGCGTCGGCATCGTCCACCGTGATGAAGCATCCCGCGAGCTCCGGTGGATCGGTCGGCAGGTAGCCGGTATCGCTGTGCAGCGCGAACCCGCGCGCGCCGGGCGGCTTCGGATAGTAGAGGGCGCTCACGCCGAGCGGATCCCCGGGCCACAACCGACGCACAAGGTCGATGAGGCGAGGATCGAGCATGAACTGCCTGGTCGGGAGATCGAAGATATGCAAGCGCAGGAGCCGCTCGATCCCGACGAGCTCGCGCGGCGTCAACTCGTCCAGCGCGTTCTTGCCGAGGAGCTCGTAGCCGTCCACCCCGTACTTCAACCGCGCGGCCGGGGACGGCTGACGGAGATGAAAGACGTGCTCAGCAAGGGCCTGGAGTTCTGTGGGCGCGAACACCTGCGGGACCAGAACGAACCCGTCCTCGAAGAACGCATCGGCAACGCCACTCGCGGGGAAAAAGTCCACCTGCACGTGCTCTCGATTTTTACCACAGAGGGCTCGGAAGAACACAGAGGCGCTGTATCGTCCGGGCCCGCTGTGGTAACAGCAACCCTCCCATGACCGACGGTACTGACAGCAAA
>VBKG01000474.1 GCA_005879585.1 Deltaproteobacteria bacterium
AAGCTCTGCGTCCGTCTGGAGAAGCTGGTCGACGCCGCCGCGGAGAGACCACGCGAACTGTCGCTCCAGGAGATGGCGCTGGCGCTCCGCGACCGGCTCGCCACCAACACGATCGGCGGACAAAGCACGAGCATGACTCGGGACACGGCCCGCGAGGTCGAGCGCATCAGCGCGAGCTGGGCCCTGCTCGGCCCCGTGCTCGACGACGACGCGCGTGCGCTCGCCGAGCGCTTTGCGCGGGCCCGCGATCGGGCCCTGGTAGATCGCGGGGCATAAGCTCCTACAAATCGGCGAGTTGACGGAACCAGGAGGCGGTTTGCTGCGCCGAGCGCGCAGGGAGTGACGGTCGAGCCCCGCGGTGGTCGTGCGCGAGGCGGCGGCAAACCGGGGTTGAGCGAAGCTGCGCGGGGTGGTCCGGAGGTACAGTCTCTGCGTGACGGGCCCGGTCGTTTTCCCGAGCCGGAACGTCCCGTCCATCGAATCGACCCAGCCGCGCAAGTTCTCGTGTCCGTCGCCCGGCGCAACGCCGAAGGTCGAACGCGAAGCGACGGCCATGAAGGTCGCGATGGGGCCACGGCATCCCGGCCCCGCTCGGAGCTCGGCAATTTTTGCCGGTGCGCAGGCAGTGCGCGGGCACTGCATCATCCGCCGTGCGCACCGCCATCGCGGTGACAGCGCCGGCAACACCGTGTCGCCGCATAGGTTCGGTCAGGAATTCGCCCGCGCGCCCTTTCGCGCCATGCTTATCTCAATGAAAGCTAACCGCCGTGCCGCCCTGGCACATGTGTTGCTGCTCGGGTGCTCCAAAGGTGGGGAGAGGTTTGCGCGCTTCGCCCCCGCGGATGATGCAGGCGTTCAAAAATTTGACCATCCGGGCCGGACCGCGTCCCACGCGGTCCGCCGGGCAGAGCCGGAAGCGCCCGTGCGCGGTGCTCGGGGCAGCGCTACTCGCGATGCTTGCCGGCACGCCCTCCTTCGCGAGCGGCCCCGTGGCGATCGCCGTGCTGAACCCGACCGATGACACGTTCGTCGGCGGCCACCACGTGAAGCCGATGGCCAACAGCTATTGGATCCGGCTGGGAAGAGCATATACCGGGCCGCTGAAGTTCGACCTGTCGGCGATTCCGAGCACCGCACAGGTCCGCAAGGCGCGCGTTCGCCTGTACCTGGTGAGCTACAAGGGCTCCGCCCCTGTCACGATCAGCGCTCACGCGGTCACCGGATCATGGGACGAGACGAGCGTGACGCCGTCGAACGCACCACCTACGGACGGGGTCGTCGAGAGCACGAACGCCGTCGATCGCGCCCAGGTCGGCAACTACGTCGAGTGGGACGTCACGGCGCTGGCGGGCACTTGGGTTAGCTTGACAGCTCCCAACCAAGGGATATCTCTCGCGTCCTCGGGCAGCGGTACGGCGACTTTCGCCAGCCAGGAAGGCTACTACGCGCCGCCGCAGCTGTTCATCGCATACGAGATGGCAGGGGACGCCGGTGAAAATCCTCGATCTGGTGGAACGCCGGGACCGACCGGCCCGACGGGACCCGTGGGCCCGCTCGGTGCCACGGGCCCGGCGGGTCCAACGGGACCGTCCGGGGATCCCGGTCTGCCGGGCCCGACCGGTCCGCCCGGCGCCACCGGGACGTCGGGCCCCACGGGCCCCGTCGGCGGCACGGGGCCGACCGGCGCGACCGGGTCGACGGGCGCCAGCGGGCCGACCGGCTCCTCGGGGGCAACCGGTCCTACCGGACCGCAAGGTGCGACGGGCCCCACGGGGGGGGCGGGAGCCGTCGGCGCGACCGGACCTGCGGGCATTAGCGGTCCCACTGGAACCCCCGGACCCGCTGGTGCGACCGGATCTGCGGGTCCACCAGGCGCGACAGGCGCCGCGGGGGTGGCAGGACCGACGGGCCCGATGGGAGCCACTGGTGCGACCGGCGCTACTGGCCCGAGCGGACCGACCGGCGCGACCGGTGGCACCGGACCAACTGGCTCGAACGGACCCAGTGGACCGACAGGTGCAACCGGCGCGACGGGGCCGACCGGCATCACGGGCGCCACCGGCGAAACCGGAGCTACGGGCGCAACGGGTGCCACGGGTGCGACCGGAGCCACTGGCGCGACTGGGCCGACGGGCGCCACCGGAGCGACCGGCGACACCGGAGCCACGGGCGCAACCGGCACCACTGGAGCGACCGGTGCGACCGGTGTGACTGGCGCCACCGGTGCGACGGGCGCGACCGGGGCGACCGGCGCGACCGGACCGACGGGCGCGACCGGGCCGACGGGCGTAACCGGGCCGACTGGCGCAACCGGCACCACCGGCGACACCGGAGCTACGGGCGCAACCGGCACCACTGGTGCGACCGGTGCGACCGGTGTGACGGGTGCGACCGGTGCAACGGGCGCGACCGGGGCGACCGGGGCCACCGGCGACACCGGAGCCACGGGCGCAACTGGCGCGACCGGTGCGACTGGCGCGACCGGGCCGACGGGCGCAACCGGCACCACTGGAGCGACCGGTGCGACCGGCGCGACGGGCCCGACCGGGGCGACCGGCGCAACCGGCACCACCGGCGACACCGG
>VBKG01000143.1 GCA_005879585.1 Deltaproteobacteria bacterium
CTTGGCGAGCGTCTCCGAGCACTTCCGGTGCTCGGTCGTGTCCGGCACGCAGCCCGGGTCGTCGTCGGCGAACAGCTGTCCGGGACCCGGCGGCGCGGCCAGCGCAAGCGCCGCGGAAAGACACCCGGCGCCGATGGTCACGATGCGGAAGCTCCTCATCGAGCGTCCCCCGGAAAAAAAGAGGGGCGGGGATTTCTCCCCGCCCCTCGGTTGGGACTACGGAATCGCCTCCCTTACGGGCAGGGGTAGGCGACGGCGTTCGCGGCGTCGACCTGACCGAGGTCGCCGGTGCCGAGAGCCAGCTGGTTCGCCAGGCTCAGGCACGGCGGGCAGATGCCCTTACCCGATAGCTTGGTCGAGGCTGCATTGTACTTGTCGAGGGC
>VBKG01000142.1 GCA_005879585.1 Deltaproteobacteria bacterium
CCCACCGCGAAGAAACTCGCCGCGTGAAAAACCGGCATCACCGGCAACGGCACCGGGGGACGAAGAATCGAGGCCGCGATGTCGCGTGCGGCCGCACCGACCGTCAGCACGTCGCCACGGATCATGTCGTCGACGTACGCCTGGAAGCCGTCGAGCGTCGAAGGTACGACGTGCTCCGGGATCCCGAAGAGCCGCGCGCCGATCTTCGACTCCTCGTAATACGCGACGCGCTCGGCCGCCGTGAGCGGGCCGACGAACCGTTCGTAGGCCAGCAGCGCGCTGTCCGTGAGTGTCGCGTACACCCAGAACAACAGCTCCGGCTGGTCCGCGTCGTACGCCGTCCCCGCGGGAAACGGACCGACGCCGGTCTCGAGCCTCCCGCGCACGCGGGCGTGGACGCGCTCGATTGCGCGGACGGCGGCGATCGCATCCGCCGCGTCGGCGAAGACCAGCGTCAGCATGAGGTCGAGGGTGCGCCAGAGGCGCTCGAGTGGGCGCTCGCGGAACCGGCTGTGCGCGGCGACGCCGGCCGCGACCAGCGGGTGGGCAATCTGCAGGAGGAGCGCGCGTCCGCCGCCGACGAGGAGCGCCGCTTCGCGGTTGACGCGCCACGTGACGCTGTCGCGGGCGAAGAGGCTCGCGCCCGGATCGACCGAGGGGCACGCGACCCGCAGCCGGTCGAGGTCGGCGGGCGACAGCCGGGAATCGATCGTGACGGCCACGGTCACGATCCTATCCCGGCCGGGCGATGCCGGTCAGCGGCGCGCGGCGGGGCTCGTCAGCGGCAGCTCGCTGCCGAGTCGAAGAGCGGGCCCTGATCGCCGCAGGCGTGTCCGGGCCGCTGGTCGTGCGGGACGCAGACCTTCGCCGTCCCCTGACAGCGGCCGCCCTTGCCGTCGTCCCCGGTGAAGCTCACGTAGTACATCCGGCCGTCGAGGTTCCCCGAGCGCTCGGCGCGGACCTGCGCGCTGTTTCCCTTGCCGATGCCCGATGCGTCGGGGCACGTGTCACCGTCGCCGAGGCCGTTGATCGGCTCGTCCTGCCGGATCCCCGTGACGACGATGCGGAGGGGATCGCCGTCGGGATCGGTCATGCCGCGCACCGACACGGTCACGTACTTGTGGTTCGGCGGCCAGAGCTCGGTCGGATTCACCCAGGCGTGGCTGCAATCTGGCGGGGCGTCGCACTTCCCCTTCCAGCACGCGCTGCCGTTGCCGCACGGCGTGCCGTCCGGCGCGAGCGACACCGTGCACCCTCCGGTCCTCGCGTTGCACGCGGCCACGTGGCAGGCGTCCGGCGCCGTGCAGGTCACGGGATTCCCGGTGCACGCGCCCGCCTGGCACGCGTCGCCCCACGTGCAGCGGCTGCCATCGTCGCAGCTCATGCCGTCGGCCTTCGGCCAGTTCGAGCACACCCCCGTTCCGGGGTCGCACGTGCCGGCGTCATGGCACTGGTCGAGTGCCGTGCACTGCACGGGGTTCGTCCCGGTGCACATGCCCGCCTGACAGGTGTCCGTCCGCGTGCAGGCGTTGCCGTCGTTGCATGCCGTACCATCCGGGCTCGGCCGGTCCGCCGGGCAATCGTTGGTGACACCATCGCAGCGCTCCGCCGCATCACACTGGCCGGCGGAGGGCCGGCAGACATCCGTCCTCTTCGCATCGACGGGGCACGGCGCGCTCGACCCCGTGCAGAGCTCGGGCACGTCGCAAACGCCCGCCGCGTCCCGACACGTCGTGCTCGCCGGGAGGAACGCGTCCGCCGGGCAGGTATCGTGCGTGCCGTCGCAGCTCTCGGCGACGTCGCACGGGCCCGCCGCGGGCCGGCACACGTCGGTCTTCTTCACGTCCATCGGGCACGCGGCGTCCGAGCCAGTGCAGGACTCGGCGACGTCGCAGACGCCACCGGCCGCGCGGCACTCGGTTCCCGCAGGCTTCAGACCATCCGCCGGGCACGCATCGTGCGCCCCGTCACAGCTCTCGGCGACGTCGCACGGCCCGGCCGCCGGGCGGCACACGTCGGTCTTCTTCGCGTCGGCGGGACACGCCGCGTCCGAGCCGGTGCAGGACTCCGCGACGTCGCACATGCCGGCGGCCGCGCGACACTCCGTCCCTGCCGGCTTGAGGCCGTCCGTCGGGCACGTGTCGTGCGCGCCGTCGCAGCTCTCGGCGACGTCGCACGGCCCTGCTGCCGGACGGCACACGTCCGTTTTCTTGACGTCGGCCGGACACGCAACGTCGGAGCCGGTGCAGGACTCGGCCGCGTCGCAAGCGCCGGCCGCGACACGACACACGGTGCCCGCCGCCTGGAGCACGTCCGCCGGGCAGTCATCGTGCGTCCCGTCGCAGCTCTCGACGACGTCGCACGCACCGGCCGCCGGGCGGCAGACGCCCGTCCGCTTCACGTCGGCCGGGCAAGCGGCGGCCGAGCCGGTGCACGACTCGGCGACGTCGCAGGCGCCGGCGGCGGCGCGGCACTCGGTTCCCGCCGCCTTGAAGGCGTCGCCCGGGCACGCGTCGTGCGACCCGTCGCAGCTCTCGGCGACGTCACACGGGCCGCCGGCGGCGCGACAGACCGTGCCCGTGGGCTTGAGGCCGTCGGCGGGGCAGGTGTCGTGCGTGCCATCGCACCGCTCCTCGGCGTCGCACGGGCCGGCGGCCGGGCGGCAGACGTCGGTCTTCTTCGCGTCGGCCGGGCAGGCGGCGGACGCGCCCGTGCAGAGATCCGGCGCGTCGCACACGCCGACCGACGCGCGACACACCGTGGTGGCGGGCTTGAAGGCATCGGTGGGGCACGCGTTGTTGACACCGTCGCAGCGCTCCTCGACGTCGCACGGACCGGCAACCATGCGGCAGATGCCTGTCCGCTTCGCGTCGGGCGGGCATGCAGCGCTCGAGCCGGTGCAGAGCTCGGCCCCGTCGCAGGCACCGGCCGACGCGCGGCATGTGGCCGTCGACGGCTGGAAGGCGTCGGCCGGGCAGTCGTTGTGCGTCCCGTCGCAGCTCTCGGCCGCGTCGCACGGGCCGGCCGACGAACGGCAGACGCCGGTCTTCTTCTTGTCGCTGGGGCAGGTCGCCACCGACCCGCTGCAGACCTCGGCCACGTCGCACGCGCCCGCGGACGCACGGCACTCGGTGCCCGGAGCCTTGAAGCCGTCGACGGGACACGTGTCGTGCGTGCCGTCGCAGGTCTCGGCGACGTCGCATGAACCCGTCGCCGGGCGGCAGACGTCGGTCCGCTTCACGTCGGCCGGGCAGGCAGCGGCCGACCCGGTGCACGTCTCGACGGCATCGCACGCCCCCGCCGCGGCACGGCAGACCATTCCGGCGGCCTGGAAGCCGTCCGCCGGACAGGCGTCGTGGCTCCCGTCGCAGCGCTCCGCGGCGTCGCACGGGCCGGCCGCGGGCCGGCAGACGTCGCCCGTCTTCTTCGCGTCAGCAGGACACGCGACGCTCGAGCCCGTGCACGTCTCGGCGGCGTCGCAGGCGCCCGCCGCCGCACGACACTCCGTACCGGCGCTCTTGAACGCGTCCGCCGGGCAGTCGTCGTGGCTGCCGTCGCACCGCTCCTCGGCGTCGCAGAGGTCAGTCGCCGGGCGGCAGACGTCGCCCGTCTTCTTCACGTCGTTGGGGCACGCGGCGTCGGTGCCGGTGCACGTCTCGGCCGCGTCACACACGCCGGACGCCGCCCGGCATTCGGTGCCGGCCGCCTTTAACCCGTCGGCCGGGCAGTCGTCGTGCGTGCCGTCGCAGCGCTCGTCGACGTCGCACGGGCCCGCCGCGGGACGGCAGAGGTCCGCCGTCTTCTTCACGTCGGCGGGACACGATGCGTCCGTGCCGGTGCACGACTCCGCCGTGTCACACACGCCCGCCGCCGCGCGACACTCGGTGTCCGCGGACTTGAACGCATCGGCCGGGCACGTGTCGTGCGTCCCGTCGCAGCGCTCGGCCACGTCGCACGGACCAGCCGCGGCGCGGCAGACGCTCTTCTTCTTCGCGTCCGACGGACAGGCAGCGCTCGTCCCCGTGCAGAAGTCGGCCACGTCGCACGGGCCGGCGGCAGGGCGGCAGAGCGTGGTCGCCGGCTCGAACTTGCAGTTCGACGAGCAGCAGTCGCCGTTCACCTGATTGCCGTCGTCGCAGTCCTCCCCCGGGTCGATCACGCCGTTCCCGCAGCAGGCGCCGGCGATCGCCGCGTCGACGATCTGCGTGATGGCGTCGTTCAGGTCCATCATGTCGGTGTTGCGGATGCTGCCCTCGGTGCCGCCCATCGCGGCGATGACCTGCGAGTAGCGATCGAAGAGCGCCGGATCGGGCAGCCGGTCGCTGCATGGGACCGGATTGTCGACCGTCGGTCGCAACGGGCAGAGGAGGCCGTTGACGAGCGCGCGCTGCGCGCCGGGCCGCAGGACGTCGTAGTCGCTGAAGTAGTTGATCCAGCTGAGCACGCTGTTGTCGGGCTCGGCGGGTGGCGCCTCGGCATCGGTCGTCTGCTCGCCGGTGTCGGTCATGAAGATCACGGCGAGCTGGGCGTCGGGCCGCAGCGTACAGTCGCCTCCCGGCACCGGCTCGCACCCCATGCCCGCCGCGAACCGGTCGATGGCGACGCGCGCGCTGTTGAAGCCGCGCTCGGAGCCGTCACCGCAGGTGCCGGCCTTCACGTACGCGCACTGCGGGGTCCCGTTCCGGAACACGTCGAGGTCGGTCGTGAACGGACAGAGGCGGCGCCGACCGGGACCGGGGGCGCCGCTGCAGACGTCGTTGGCGCCGGGCTGGAGGTGGAGGTCCGTGTACGCGACCGCCATGCGCCAGTCGATGGCGCAGCGCGCGGTCGCGAGCTGGTTCCCTATGTCGTCGGCCGCGGCGGAGAGCACGGCCTGCTCTCCGGCCATCGACGGGGAGTTGTCGATCACCCAGAGGAAATCGACCTTCGCCGCGCGGCTTTCGCGTGGGCCGGCGCCGAGGGCGCACAGCGTCGCGCACAGCAGGAGGACTTCCCGTCTGAGCTTGCTCATTTACTATCTCCGTTGTTTGACGCGTTCATGGGCGCAGCGATTCCCACGGCGTACGAGCAAGCAGGGTGCCACGGGGAAGTTGTGCGGGATGCGGAGAACCCCGTGTGGCAAGGCAGCAAGATCGGGTGTCGCGTCCCGACGCACCCCGCGAAGCGCACGCGCGTCGCCATGGGACTGCGTGCAGCAGATGGCGGCCCGCGTGCTATGCGTTCGCGCCGTCAGGCGGCGCGACGAGCGGTCAGTCCGCGGCTTGCTTCACGCGCCGCCGATGAAACACGCCCGCATCGGCGAGGCAGCGCTCGAGCGCATCTTCCGGCGACGCCCCGCTGCCGAGCGGCCGGAAACCTTCGGGCTCGTTGCGGTTCGTGCCGAGCGCGAAGTAGCGCTCGTCGGCGCCAGCGCCACCCTTCAGCGACTCGTACACCTTGATCTCGTACGCGACGCGCGCCTCCGCGCCGAAGTCGAGGACGACGTGGCACTCGGCGACGACGGCGGCGGCCTCCGTCATGTGCTCGGTGAAGCGGATCCGGCTCCAGTCGATCGCCATCGGTGCCCGTCTGCCACGGTCGCCGCGCGCGGGCAATCGCGTGACGTTCCGGCTCCGCGCCCGCGTGCTATACGGGCGGCGCCGGGATGCTGCCGTCGCGTGCCGCCGCGCTCCTCGACGCCCTGCCCGGCCGTGGCGCGGCGCTGCTCGCGCGCGCGCCCGGGCGCGTCAACCTGATCGGCGAGCACACCGACTACAACGGGCTGCCGGTGCTGCCGATCGCGATCGATCGCGACGTCCTCGTCGCCGCCCGCCGTCGCGACGACGATCACGTGGACCTGTCGAACACCGGCGCCGCGTTCCCGCCTCGCCAGTATGCCGTCGCCGCCGCGATCCCACCGTCGCCGGCGGGCGACTGGGCGAACTACGCGAAGGCCGCGGCCGAGGCGCTGGTCGCCGACCTCGGCCGGCGCGGCCTCGGCGCGCTGCCCGGAGGCGCGTTCCGCGTCGACGGCCGCGTGCCGCTGGCGGCCGGCCTGTCGTCATCATCTGCGCTGCTCGTCGCGTGCGGCCTCGCGCATCTCTCCCTCGCCGGGGTCGCGCTGCCACCGGCGGAGCTGGCCGAGCTCTTCGCCCGCGCGGAGCGCTACGTCGGCACGCTCAGCGGCGGCATGGACCAGGCGACGGCGCTCCTCGCCCGCGCCGACCATGCGCTCCGCATCGACTTCTTCCCGCTGCGCGCGCGCCCGGTGACCATCCCGGCGAGTGCGGTGTTCGTCGTCGCGCAGAGCCTCGAGCGCGCCGAGAAATCGGGCGCGGCCCGCGGCCACTACAATCAGCGCGTGACCGAGTGCGGGCTCGCGTGCGCCGTCCTCGCCCAGCGGCTCGGGGTCGCTGCCGCGCGTCTCGGTGATCTGCCCGGTCCGGAGCGGGTGCTCGACGACCTCGATCGGCTCCTGCCGGAGGACGCGAGGCGAGAGATGCTGCCGGCGCTGACCGGGCTCGCGCCTCGCGAGCTCGACCGGCGCTTCTTCGCTCCCGGAACCGTGCTGGCCGCCCCCGGCCGCTTCGAGCTCCGCCGCCGCGTCCGCCACGTCCTCGGGGAGGCGGCCCGGGTCGCGGCGGCCGAGGAGGCGCTCGGTACCGGCGACCTCGAGACGTTCGGCGCCCTCATGGACGCGTCCCACCGGAGCTGCGCCACGGACTACGGCGTCAGCACGCCGGCGCTCGATCGGCTGGTCGCCGTGGCGCGTGGTGGGGGTGCGCTCGGCGCTCGCCTCACGGGCGCCGGCTTTGGCGGCGCGATCGTCGCGCTCGTCGAGCAGGCACACGTCGACCGCCTCGTCCGGACGCTCGATCGCGAGTTCTACGCTGCGGGCAGCGCCCCCCCGGAAGCGCGGCTGGTCGTGCAACCGGCCACCGCCGCGTCCGTCGAGCGCGTGGATCCCTAGGAGCGCGACCCGAGACTCATGTCTCGGGTCGGAGCCAGACGCGAGCGTGAAGGGACAATACCACGCGCGACTGCCGTGCCGCGGCTGGCGAAGCCAGCGCGGCATGCGGGGTACGCGCCCGGCGCGCATCGCTCGATCGGCGGATGCCGCCGCAGCGGTGAAGCCGCCAGCCTTCGGCGTGCTGGACAGGCCTTGCACAGAGGCGTCGGCGGGGCGGGCGTACCTCGTCTGTCGCGCCGGCTTTCGCCGGCCGCGACATGCGGCGCGCGCGGGTCACCGAGCGTTCCACTCTCGCGTCCGGTCCCGACCCGAGATGTATCTCGGGTCGGCCTGCTAGCGCACCTCGGACCAGGCGAGCGCGCGCTCGATCGCGTCGAGGACCGCGTCCGGGTCGGTGAGCTTGGTCACCGCGAAGTCCACCTCGGCGCGGGTCAGCTGCTCGCGGCTGAAGCCGCTCAGCAGTGCCGAGTAGAGCCCGATGCAGATCGGCAGCCCGCGGGTGTTCCGGACGCCGCGCGCGCGCACCTCGTGCGCGAGCTCCCAGCCGGTCATCCGCGGCATGTAGATGTCGGACAGCACGAGGTCGGCGCCGTGCTGCTCGAGCGCGTCGAGCGCCTCCGCACCACTGCCGACCGCGGCCACGTCGTAGCCCGCGCTGCGCAAGAGCTCGGCCA
Source organism: Deltaproteobacteria bacterium (assembly GCA_005879585.1). Taxonomy (GTDB): domain Bacteria; phylum Desulfobacterota; class Binatia; order DP-6; family DP-6; genus DP-3. The sequence goes on from VBKG01000142.1 coordinate 7,624, forward strand.
GAGCGTCACGCGCGTATCCGAGGTCATCGACGATGAGGACCCGCGGTCGCCGCACCTCTACCCGCCGCGCGGCACTCCTAGCCACCACCAACCCTCTCATGCATGGGCGTCTTCTCCCTAGGAGACGGGCTCGACCCGGTCAACCCACCCGGAGACGTTAGCGCATCGTCCGGGCGCCGGGCTGCGGGCGGCGTCTTTCCCGGTGCTCACCGGGAGGTGGCGCCGCCGCTGTGACTCGTCCTGGCGACCCTGCCCTCACGCGACGGCGAAGTCGAGCGCGCCGCGGGCCGTGGCGTCCGCCGCGATCGCGGCCGGTACGCCGTCGATCGCGGGCGTCCCTCCGAGCAGTGCCGCGAGCGGGCTGCCCTGCGCCCGCTTGCGCTTCAGCTTCTCGAGGAGCGTCGTCCGGTTGACGCGGAGGAGCCGGGCCGCTTCCTTCTTGTTGCCGCGCGAGAGGTGCAGCGCCTGCGCGATGATGCGATCCTCGATCGCCTCCATCTCGCGGTAGAAGTCGATGCCCGCTGGCCCGAACTGCCACGGCATCGACGACGCGGCCTCGGCGAGGTGGCGCGGCGCGACCAGGTGGGCAGGCAGGTCGCTCGCGTCGATCACCCGCTCGGGACGTCCGAGGACGACCATCTGCTCGAGCACGTTGCGCAGCTCGCGCACGTTCCCGGGCCAGGGGTAGCGCTGCAAGAGCTCCGACGCCTCGTTGGTGACCGTGAAGCGCGGCAGGCCCCGCGCGGCGAGCTGGACGAGGATCGCCTCGATCAGGAGCGGGATGTCCTCGCGACGGCGGCGAAGCGGCGGCATCTCGATCGGCACGACGCGCAGCCGGTAGAAGAGGTCCTCGCGGAAATGCCGGGTGCTGACCGCCTGCTCGAGCGAGCGGTTCGTCGCCGCGATGACCCGGACGTCGACCTGCTGCGTGACGACGCTGCCGACGGCCTCGAAGCGCCCGTCCTCGAGCACCCGCAGGAGCTTCACCTGGAGCTTGGGGCTCATCTCGCCGATCTCGTCGAGGAAGATCGACCCGCCGTCGGCGAGCTTGAAGCGACCGACGCGGTTCGCGACAGCGCCGGTGAAGGCGCCGCGCTCGTGGCCGAACATCTCGCTCTCGAGGAGGTCCTCGGGGATCGCGCCGCAGTGCACCGGCACGAAGCGGCCTGCTGCGCGTGCCGACAACCGGTGCAGCGCGGCCGCGACGAGCTCCTTGCCCGTGCCGCTCTCACCCGTGATGAGGACCGTTGCGTCCGTCGGCGCCACGCGCCGGATGACCTCGAAGATGGCCAGCATGCTCGGATGCCGGCCGACGATGCCCTCGAACACGCCGTCGGTGCCGTCTCGCTCCTGCGTCGCTCTCTCCTGCTCCTGCATTTCGCCTCCCCTGGATCCGTGAGTTCCGACGCGCAACGACGTGAGCTATGCACGGGCCATTCCGCGCCAGCGGATTGGCTCGCGTCATGTCAAGGAATCGCCCCTAACCGTACGGCAATTCTGACGTTTGGGTGGGAACTCGCTACGAGGGGTGCGGTGGACAACGTCCTGAACCAGGCCAAAATTCGGTACAGGCCTGTACGCGCGCGTCCATTCCGGTGCAGCCGATGGCCGGTTGCTAGAAATCTGACAGCCTCGCTACGAGCCCGCGTCGGAGTCCCTGACAGCTCGGGAGCTCACGGCACGACGTGATCGCTCAGCACCTCGGGAGGGACACAGCCTGCCTTCCCCTTGGTGTCCCCGTCGAGGACCTTGACGTATGCGAGATGCTTACACTCGGGCGACGCCGGCATCAGCTCCACCGGCGTGCCGTGTCCGAGGTCCCCGATGCGTCCCTCGGCACACTTCCCGCCCTCGAACGCCTCGATGGCCTTGATGCCCGCATCGAGCCGCTTCATGCCTTCCTGCATGCACCCCTGCATCGCGTCGGCCGTCGTCCAGAAGGGCACCTCACGCCGCACACCCTGCGCATTCTTCTGGACGGTCACATAGCGGCGCGGGCCGGACGAGCGACACCCGGTGGCCGCGACGAGGGCCAGGATGGCGATGCCGGGTCGCGCGCGAGCTCCTACGGACACGGATAGAGGCGGTCGTTGTCCCCGTCGATGGCCGTCACCGTGTCGAACGCCAGGGTCTCCTGATGGGGACCGTCGAGGCAGGGCGGACACCCCCCACGGGCCACGAGCTTGTCGACGCGGGCGCTGTACTGGTCGCGCGCGCCGCGGCCGCTCAACGGATCGAACTCCTCGCAGCCCTCTTCGTCGAAGTCCCGGCCCGCGAAGAACATGTAGGCCATCTTCCCGTGGCAGCGGAGCACCGCCTGGGCGAGCTTTGCGACGTTGTTCGCGACGCTCCGCGCGCACCAGAGCGCCTCGGGCGAGGCGGGCACCGAGCCGGCGTCGTCTCCGGTGGCGTCGATCGCGATCCCGGAGCTCGCGTCGCAGTACGCATCGGCGTTGTGCGCGTCGAGCG
>VBKG01000144.1 GCA_005879585.1 Deltaproteobacteria bacterium
GCGACCGCGCGCACTATGGCGTGGCGACGATGCACACGCCGCACGCCTGCGGCGCGCCGCCGATGTTGTGGCTGAGCGCGACGGTCGCGTTCTTCACCTGGCGCCGTTCGGCCTTGCCCTGGAGCTGCTTGTAGTTCTCGTAGATCATCCGAACACCCGTCGCGCCGGTCGGGTGGCCGAAGCTCTTGAGCCCACCGTCGGTGTTGACCGGCAGCTCGCCGTCGAGCGCGAACGTGCCGCTCCGGACGTGCTCCTTGGCCGCGCCCTTCTCGCAGAAGCCGAGGTCCTCGTACGCGAGCATCTCGGTCAGCGTGAAGCAGTCGTGCACCTGGGCGACGTCGATCTCCTTCCGGGGATCCGCGATCCCGGCCTGCGCGTACGCCTGCCGCGCGGCGTACTCGGTGGGCTTCCAGCGCAGGAAATCGAAGTCCGGGTCCTCCTTCGGGTCGGGCGCGAGCGCGATCGCGACCGCGCGCACGAGGACGAAGTCGTCGCGATGGCCCTTCGCCAGGTCGCGCCGGGTGAGGATCGCCGCCGCGGCGCCGTCGGACTGGGCGGCGCAGTCGTAGAGGCCGAACGGCCACGAGATCATGCGGGCGCCGAGCGCCTCCTCGACGGTGATCTCGCGCTTCAACATCGACTTCGGCGCGAGCGTGCCGTTGTGGTGGTTCTTGACGGCGATGCGCGCCAGGTCTTCGCGGCCGGCGCCGAACGTCTCGAAGTAGCGGGCGGCGACGTGCGAGAACCAGCCGGCCGGCGTGGCGGGAAGCCCGCGGACGCCGGTCACGGCGACGCTCGGGCCGGAGACACCGCGGTCCTTCGGCTTGTCGAAGCCGACGACGAGGACCGTGTCGTACATGCCGCAGGCAACGGCGAAGACGCCGTAGCGGAACGCGTCCGTGCCCGTGGCACAGTAGTTGACGACCATGCTGACCGGCCGGTCGTAGAGCTTGAGGGCGTCGGCCACCTCCGCGGTGCCGCGCGACGGGTACTGCGCGCCGCAGAAGACGGCCTCGATCCGGCGCTGCGGCTCGTCGATGCCGGCGTCGGCGTAGGCCTCGTAGGCCGCGTCGACGATCATGTCGGCGGGCGCCTGGTCCCAGTTCTCGCCGAATTTGCAGCAGCCCATGCCGACGATCGCGACCTTGTCCCGGATGGCGGCGGTATTCATGCTCGGCTCCTCAGCGTATCGGCGCGCATTTCCAGTAGTAGGTGGGCGTGCCGCCGGCCTCGTGGATCTTCCGGAAGGTAAGCGTACGATTGGCGCCCGGGGAACCGCAAGCCCGACGTCGCTCGGTGGCCGGCGATGCTCGGTCATGCTGGCTCCTCGAGGATATCGAGGATCTGCTTAGCGCAGTACACCCGGTTTCGCTTCGCTTCCGACACTCGGATCAGCACACCGGCCGACTCGAGCCGGTCGATAGCACGCTGCGCGGTCGTAAAGGCGACGTCGAGCCTCTTTGCCATCCGCGTGGCGGTGCAGAATGGGTTCTCGGCGAGCAGGTCGATCACATCCAAGGCGAGTCGGGCGGTGAGCCGCGCGACCCTCTGCCGCCAGGCGGCGAGCAGCTCATTGATTCGCTGTGCGCGCGACATGGCATCGTCCGCTTGGCGGGCGACCCCGGTGAGGAAGTACTCCAGCCACGCCTCCCACTCGCCGCGCGCGGTCACGCCGAGCAACCGGTCGTAGTACTCGTCGCGCGAGGCCTCGAAGTAGGCGCTGACATAGAGGAGCGGCGCCGGAAGGATGTTTCGCTCGATGAGGAAGAGGATGATGAGCAGTCGGCCGACGCGCCCATTGCCGTCCAAGAACGGGTGGATGGCCTCGAACTGCGAGTGCGCCACCCCGATCTGGATGAGCGGGGGGAGCGACGTGTCGTGGAGGAACTTCTCCCACGCGCCGAGGCATTCCATCAGCCGGTCGGGCGGCGGCGGTATGTACGTCGCACTCGTGATCGTGGCCCCGGGACGGCCAATCCAGTTCTGGCTGCGCCGGAAGCGGCCCGGACCGGTGGCCTCGCCGCGCACCCCCTTCATGAGACGCTCGTGCACCTCCCGGACCAGGCGCAACGAGAGCGGGAGCTTCTTTAGCCGGGCGACGCCGTACTCGAGCGCCGTCACGTAGTTGGCGACCTCGCGAAGATCGGCAGGGCTCCGTTCGACCGCGGCGCCGGCTTCCGCCGCCAGCAGCTCGCCCAGCGTCGCTTGTGTTCCTTCAATCCGGCTCGAGAGCACAGCTTCCCGCTTCACGAACGGGCGGATGAGTAGGTGGGGGTTCGGCAGTCGCCGGCCCTCCCCCGCCAGGCGGCCGATCGCCCGATCGGCGTCGGAGAGCGCGCGGATCAGATCCGCTGTCCATTCTACCCGGGGCGGGAGGGGGTCGGGGACGAAGGCCGCGTACCCGCCGGCGCAACGGACTCGGCGACCGAATTGGAAACGCTCGGGCATCGTTATTTTCACTCGCGATAATATGGCCGGTCCTTATTAGCGAATACCCACCGATTCGAAAAGAGCGGCCGGGGCACGCGCGAGGGCGGTCAGGCAGCCGGAGTCTCTCTCGGCCTTCCCGCCCGCCTCGTCGCGGACGTCGATCTTGCCGGTCACGGCCGCGGAGATGAGAGCGGTGCTACGATCGCGACTTTGTCCGGGATGGCGGCGATGTCCATCACTCGGCTCCTCAGCGCGCGGGCGTACACTTCCAGTAGTAGTTGGGCGTGCCGCCCGCCTCGTGGATCCTCCGGAAGGTCAGCTCGACGGGCAGGTCGAGCTTCACCTCGTTCGGGCTCGCGTCGGTCATCTGGAGGTAGAGGCGTGCCCCGTCGACGTCGGTGACCGTCGCGATGAGCGGCGGGTCCGGGCTGCCGGCGAAGGCGTCGAAGGTGAACGACTTGAGCGTGCCCCGGCGGTCGGAGAGGCGCACCTTGTCGAAGTCGTCCCGGGCGTAGCAGCGGTAGCAGACGCGCTGGAAGGGATACTGCGTCGTGCCGCAGCGCCGGCAGCGGTGCGCAAGCAGGCTCACGTCCTCGTCGCGGTCGCGGAAGTGGATGGTGGCGGAGATGCCCGCGCCGGCGCGCCGGTCGTGCTCGGTGGCGAGCAGCTGGCGGAAGCGGAGATACTTGTCGTACCCCGCGACCTCCGCGCGCCGCGCGAGGTGCCAGCCGACGCCGCGCCGGTCGCGGAGCCGCGCGACGGCCGGTGTCACGCTGAACACGAGCGCGTCGGCGCCGTCGCCGTAGCCGACGACGAGGAGCCGCTCGCCGGGCCGCGCGCTCTCGAGCGCCGCCGCGAGGAGCAGTGGCGCGAACGCTGCGCCGGTGTTGCCCACTCGGCCGAACAGCGGGTCCTGCACCTGGTCGGAGGAGAAGCCGAGCTCGCGTGCGACGGCAGCGTGGCTGCGCGCGTCGGGGCCGTAGAGCGCCACCTTTCCGAAGTCGCGCGCCGACGAGCCTGTCTTCTCCAGGAGCCCGCGCACCACGTCGCGCACGTTCTGGCGGTAGCCGTGGTCGACGACGAACCGGTCCTCCCATGTGTGCACGAACGGGTCGCCCTCGCGCCGCCACACGTCGATGATCTCGTCGGCGACCGCGTGCCCGGCGTCGAGACCCGCCGCGACGTCAGCGTCGCCGACGAGGAACGCCGCCGCCCCGTCGCCGAGGTTGGCCTCGAGCGGCGAGCGCGGGGCGGCCATTCGCGTGTCGCCGGCGACGACGAGCACTCGCGCCGCCGACCCCGCCTTGACCGCGTCGAGGGCGGCGCGGAGCGCCGTCGTACCCGCGCGCAGCGAATCGCCGACGTCGGCGGTCACGACGTCGCGCCGCAGGTCGAGCGCCTTCGCGACGATCGCCGCGCCCTGCTTCTCCTTGAACGCGTACGAGGTGGACGCGAAGAAGACGCCGTCGACGGTCGACCGGTCGATGCCCTCGAGACAGCCGATCGCGGCGGCCACCGCCATGGTGAGGGCATCCTCGTCCCAGTTGGCCACCGCCTTCTCGGGGCCGCCGGGCTTGCCACCGCCGATGACCGCCAGCGGCATCCGCAGCATCGGGATGTACGCGCCGTATGAGGTGATGCCGACCATCGCACGCCCACGGATGGGCGGCGGGAGCGTACGATCGCCGCTCGGGCACTGCAAGCTCGTCCACGCCCGACATGAGCCGCGGGTTGCACCCGGGGCGGCAACGTCCCTAGTGTCGCGCCATGGGCACCCTCGAGCCGACCGGCCCCAACGCCGAGCAGATCCGATACTGGAACGAGACGGCCGGCCCGAAGTGGGTGGCGTACCAGCAGCTGCTCGACACCCAGCTCAGCGCGCTCGGAAGCCAAACGATGGACCGCGCGCAGGTCCGCCCCGGCGACCGCGCGCTCGACGTCGGCTGCGGCTGCGGCGATGCCACGCTCGAGCTCGCGCGCCGCATCGGACCCGGCGGTCGCGTCCTCGGCGTCGACGTGTCCGCCGCGATGGTCGCGCGCGCTGCCGACTCAGCGCGGGAGGCCGGCCTCGCCAACGTCCGCTTCGAGAACGCGGATGCTCAGACCCATCGCTTCCCGGCCGCGGAGTTCGACCTCCTCTACTCGCGCTTCGGTGTGATGTTCTTCGCCGACCCGACGGCGGCCTTCACGAATCTCCGCGCGGCGCTCCGGCCGGGTGGACGGCTCGCCTTCATCTGCTGGCAAGCGCTCCGCGAGAACCCGTGGCTCGCTCTGCCGCTCGGAGCCGCCGCACAGCACCTGAGGCTGCCGCCCCCTCCGGCGCCCGACGCGCCGGGGCCCTTCTCCTTCGCCGATCCGGATCGCGTCCGCGGCATCCTGGCGGCCGCCGGCTTCGAGCGCGTTGTCCTCGACGACGTGCGCGAGACGCTCACCCTCGGCGGGCGGGCAACGCTCGACCAGGTCGTCGAGTTCCTGCTGCACGGCGTGGGGCCGACGAGCGCCGCGCTCCGCGACGCCGACCCGGCGGTGCGCCCGGCGGTGGCGGCGGCCGTGCGCGCCGCGCTCGAGCCGTTCGCCACGCCGGCAGGCGTCCGCCTGGCGTCGGCCGCGTGGATCGTCACGGCCGCGTCGTAGCGATCGCGCGCTACGCGTCCGTCGGCACCACGATCGCGAACCGCTCCTGGCGCCCGAAGCCCATCGCATCCTGCTCCGTGGCAGCCAGCAGGTCGAGGCGAAAGCCCTTGATCGCCGCGCCGCAGTCCTCGGCGTGGAACCAGCCGAGATCCTCGACCCACACCCAGGAGCCGTACGGGATCAGCTTCGGGTCGACGGCGACGATGCGGTTCTTCGGGTCGGCCTTGGTGAGCGTCGCCGTGAGGCCGTCGTCGAACTTGCCGTACGCCGGGCTCCGCGGCGTGTACTTCGTCACCGTGAAGCGCCGTCCCCACGACTTGGTGCCGACTGACGGAGCCCGCTCGGTCGCGAGCAGGATCTTCTCCTGGCTGCGCGCGAGCGCGGAGAGCACTCCGCTCGAGCGGGTGAAGGACTTGCGGCACTCGCGAAGCCCCTGCTCGGTCTCGCCGAGCCGCCGCGAGGACGCTTCGAGCCTTGCCCCGAACACGACGGCGCCGGCGAGCGTGACGCACAGCGCCCCCTTCAGCCGGCGCGTGCCGCGACGCAGGCGGCGGCAGTCCTTCCCGAGCGACTCGAGCGTGCGCGGGTCTACGACGACAGCGGTTTCCCAATCGGCTTTCATGCCGGGGGGCGAAGTCCAAGATGCATGCCGCGAACGGGGTTTGACCCGGAAACGACCAGCCGCTCGACCGGACGTGGCGGGTGGGGCGGCGGAGGTCATGTCGTGTGGCCACCCGCTGGCGTGGGCGTCGCGCCGGCTCGCGGCAGCTGCTGTGCCACGCGCGGCACCCCGTGTGCCGGCGCTGGCAACTCCTCAGCGTCAGCGTCGCGCGATGCCGAAGCGGACGCGCGTCAGCCGAGGAGCTCTGGCCCCGGCTCGAACCGCAGCTCGCGACAGACCTGCTCGACGGTGGCGATCCGCTGGATCAACCCGCCGCGGGCCGCCCACTCGTCGTCGGAGCCGGCGAGCACGCGCCGGAGACCGGGCATCGCGTACAGGCCGCGGCTTCGCATCTTCTCCGGGGTCAGGAAATCGCGAAACTCCGGAGTCAGCAGGTGATCCTTCCGCGCCGGCGCGCGCGTCGGCACCGCCCAGCGCCGGAGACGTCCGGTGCCGAGCACGCTGTCGACCTTCGCCACGAGGTGACCGCACTGCCGCATCGTCTGCCGCAGATGCAGCGGCACCGTGGCGAGGCGGAGCGGGCTCGCCGGCCCGCCGTAGATCGTCACGACGTCCGCCGCGCGCGGCGCGAGCATCCCGATCAGCCGCCGGTCGAGCGCCGTCGACAGCCGGAGACGCCACGGCGTCTCGATGCCGGCCTCGACGAAGCCGGCGGTCAGGAGCGGCAGGCAGGTCGGGAACCAGTTGAACAGCGCCGACATGTAGAGCGACGTGCCGGAGGAGAACTTCCAGACGTGCACGGCGTCGAGCTGCTGGTTCGTGAGCGTGCCCGGCGCCGACGCGCAGATGGCGTCGATCTGCGCGTGCAGACGCGCGCGGAGCGCCGGATACCAGGGTCGCTCGAACAGGTCGGCCGGCGGGAAGCGTCCCTGGAGGACCCGATAGCGCAGGACGTTCTCGACGTTGGCCTTCCGCCGCCGTCCGATGCCGAAGAACTCCTGCGACCACGGGTAGTAGCGGACGAACTCGCCGCCGACGCCGCCCGCGTGGAGATTGAAGCGCTCCGCAAGGACGGGACGCGAGAACTGCTGGTTGTAGACGTCGCTGAAGACGATCTCGCCGTTCGTGCGGAAGGTGAGCTCGCGGCGCATCTCGGGGTCGATCGGCCGGCCGTCGAGCCTGTCGGTGTCGAAGTAGAGCATCGGCCAGCCGGCCGCGGCCGCCACCTGCTTCGAGACTACGACGTCGGGCAGGTCGCGCGGGCCGTTGACGGTCACGGTCGGCTTCACGCCCGCGAAGTGCGCGCCCGAGGCGAGGAGGCGCGAGTCGTAGCCGCCGGTCAGGTCGAAGACCATGGGGCCGCTCACCGCGTCGAAGCGGCGCACGCGGTCGGCGATGACCGAGGCGATCGCCGCCGCGGCGTCGTCGAGACGCCGATGGGGCGCGGGCTCCTTGTACGCCCGCCAGTGCTGGCCGACGCGGCAGCGCCCCGCCTCGAAGCGAACGTGCTGGCCGACGTCGAGCCGCGCGAGCCCCGCGAACGCGCTCGCCGGCGCCAGGATGCAGCCGCGGACCAGGAACTCCTGGAGCCCTTCGCGCGACGGCTCGAGGCCGAGCGCGGCGGCGAGGGGCAACGCCGTCGACGCGACGTAGAGGCCGCCGTCGAACTCGCCGTAGTAGAGGTTCAGCAGCGACACCTGGTCGTTGAACGCCCAGCCGCGGCGCGCGCGGGCGTCCCACGCGGCGGCCGCGAACGTGCCCTCATAGCGGTTGAGATCCGGCTCAGCGCCCTGCACGAGGTCGTCGAGCAAACCCTCGAGGTCGACCTGCGGCTGGCGGGCGCGCACGTCGACCATCAGGCCCTTCACGACGACCCAGCTGCCGTCGCGGGCGAAGAAGCGGAACACCCGGCCGTCGGGCGGCGCCGTCCGGAAGAGCGTCGCCCCGCCCAGCTGCTCGGCTCGCACCGCCTGCGCGTGCAGCCCATCGGCGAAGATGCGCGGCAGCGCGGCGAACGCCGCGGGCGGCGGCGCGGCGCCGTCACCCGGGAAGAACGCGACGAAATCGGAGACCTTCATTCGACGTAGCCGAGGCCCTGGAGGTAGCGGCGCATCTCCTCTTCGTCCTCGTCCCCGGCCGCCGGGCCGCCGTTGGCGTGCCGCGCCGCCGTGACGCTCACCGGATGGGTTGCGAGGTAGGCGGCGTCGAGCGCCTCCTCGACGACGCGGCCGTCCAGGTCGTCGGGCAACGGGACGCCGAGGAGATGGAGCGCCGTCGGCAGCACGTCGGCGAGGCTCGGCGCGTCGAGCGCGACGCCCTGCCGGAAGGGACCGCCGGCGGCGACGAGGATGCCCTCGAACGTGTGCGACCCGTTGTTCCGCCGCAGCACCGCCGGCGGCACCGGGCTCACGAGGCGGTCGAGGTCGGATCCGCCGTGGTACCCCGCCGTGGTCTCGACGATGAGGTCGGGAGCGTCGACGGTGTGCGGACCGGCATACACCTCCTCGCGGAGCGCCACGCGCACGACGAGCGGCGCGCCGGTGTCCGGATCGCGGAGCCCGGCGAGCTCGCGCGCGAGCGTCCGGCGGAGCTGCTCGTACTCCTCGCCGGGCGCGACGATGCCCTTCGGCTGGCGCCCGGCGACGTTCACCCATACGCCGCTCACCGGATAGTGGATGGGGATCGCGTACGCCCGCGTGCGCTCCCACGCAATCGCACCCGTCGCCTTGCGGAGCGCGCGCAGCGAGCGGCCGAGCCGCTCCGGCAAGCGGCGCTTCAGCCACAGGCGGCCGGGAAGTGCCAGGCGGCCGCGCTCGAGGACGCGGCCCACCGTCGTCGCGACGCGCGCGCGGCCCGCGGCGGCCTGCTCGAGGTACCCGCGGGCGGCGAGGAAGGCATTCAGGTTCACGTGCCGGAACGGCGCCGGCCCGCCGCCGTGATCGGACACCACGATCACGGCCGTGTCGTCGTCGAGCCCGGCCGTGAGCCGGCCGATCGTCGCGTCGATCTCGGCGTACGCCCGCTCGATGATCGTCCGCGCCCCCGACGGCGCCGCGGGATCGTGCAGCGGCGACGCGGCGTCGTGAAACGCCCAGAAGCCGTGGTGGAGCGTGTCGGGGATCCCGGTGAAGCCGATCACCAGCTCGAAGCCGCGCGCGAGGTAGCGCCCGACGGCGCGCTCGAGCCCCTCGAGCTCGACGCGGTTCGACGCCTCGAGCGTCGCTACGTCGAGCGTCTTCATCGCCGCCGCGGTCTCGTCGTACGAGAGCGGGCTCGCGGGTCCGAGCTCCGCCGCGGCCTCGGCGGGCCGCACGTACGTCTGGCGCCGGTCCGGAAGCGGGAAGCCCGAGACGACCACCCCGTTCGGGATGTCCCACGGTGGATAGGTCATCGGGATGCGATACGAGAGCGTCCGGATGGGCGCGGCCTCGGCGGCGTGGTCGAGCAGCGTCTTGCCGCGGAAGTGGGAGGAGTTCACCAGCGTCTCGCTGAAGCCCGAGTAGTGGCGCGCGTCGAAGTTCTGGAAGCAGAAGACGCCGTGCTTGCCGGGCTGCTTGCCGGTCAGGAACGTGGTCCAGGCCGGCGCCGACACCGGCGGACACGTCGACCGCAGCCCCGCACGCACGCCGCGCGCCATGAGCCCGGCCAGCGCCGGCATCTTTCCCGCGGCGACGAGCGGGTCGATGACTTCGAAGGTCGCCCCGTCGACGCCGAAGACGAGTGTGCGGTATCTCATGAGGGGCTCATCGCGGGCAGTCCTCGGCCGTGGCTCGGGACACCGCCCATGCGAGAGACATGCCGGATGCGAGGTGACTCCGCCGCAGGGGAAACCTTGCACCGGCGCGCGACTTCGCGCGCGCGCCAGGGGTGCCGAGACATCTATCCCGCGACGCGGGCGAAAGCGATGAAAAACTCGAGCGCCGCGAGAAAGCGACCGCGCCGCTGGAGGTCCTCGAGTCCCGCCCACCACGCGGCCGCCCGCTCGGCGTCGACCTCGCCCGCGGCGACGGCCGCGGCGAGGTAGTCGCGCAGGAGGAGCACCTTGTCGGCAAACTCGAGCTCGTAGACGAGGCGCACCTCGGGCCGCATGCGGACCTCGGCCGCGCCGGCGTCCAGACAGAGCCGCCGCACGCGACGCCCGATGTCCGGATGGCGAAGCCCCCGGGCGTGGCGGGCCATCACCTGCGTTGCGACGGTGGGATCGAGGGAGTCGACGACGTACGCGTGGTAGTCGGCCTCGGCGATCACCACCGTGCCGCCGGGACGGACGACGCGGATCATCTCGCGCACGACGAGGGCCGGATCCGCGACGTGCACGAGCACGCGCTCCGTCCACGCGGCGTCGAACGTGCCGTCGCCGAACGGGAGCGCGTGGGCGTCGCCGGTCCGGAACTCCACCGGCAGCCCGCTCGCCACGAGGCGCGCCGCTGCCCGCTCGACCATCCCCGCGCTCTGGTCGACGCCGACGACGTGGCCGCCCGGCGCCACCAGCTCGGCGAGGATGCTCGCGTCGAACCCGACGCCGCACCCGACGTCGAGCACGCGGTGCCCGGCGCCGATGCCGGCCGTCTCGGCACGCGTGCGGTTGAGCTTGCGGACGCGCTCGTCGGTACCGATGCGCTCCAGGTAAGCGGCGAAGGCCTCCGCCGAGCCCGTGCGATCGACGTCCTCGAAGCCGCCCGCGACGAGCCGGTCTGCCATCTCGCCGCGAGGTAGCATACTCGCATCGGAGCGGCCACGCAGACGTTGCGTCGAGCGTAGGATCCGGCGGGCGGGGACATGTGAAAACCTCGACAGCGTCACGTCGTTCGGCGAGGACGCGCGCGGCGAGCTCTACATCGCGGACTACGGGGGCGGCGGCACGTCCGACGGGGAGATCTACCGGATCATCCCCGGGCCCTGACCGCCGGCCGTTCGAGGTCGAAGCGCAGGCCGCCGATCCAGACGGTATCGGCGCTCGTGCGGATGCCGCGCTCGCGCGCCACGGCGACGGCCCGCGCCGCATCGACCGCGCCGAGGCCGACCCGTGCGATGCCCTCGTTGGACCCGGCGGCGGGCACGAAGCGGATGCCGCCGCCTTCCAGGGCCAGCTCGAACGTCGTGCCGGCGCGCCGCGGCGTCCAGAGCCCGAGCACCTCCGTCCACCGGGCGGCGAGGCGCTCGGCGTTTTCCGCCTCGAGCGTCACGCTCGTGATCCCGTCGACGACGTCGGTCCGGACGTGCGACTGCCACTCCGGACCACCCCAGCGCCACGATTCGGGCGGCCGCGGCTGGTCGAGCGACACGATGGCGCCACCCACGTCGCGCGGGTGGAGGTGGAGGGTCGCGATGTCGTCGAGCGCGATCTGCCACACGATGCGGACACCGAGCGCGCCGAGGCGCGTGCGCGCGGCCTCGAGGTCGTCGGTCTGGACGATCACCATGTAGCCGCCGTCGCCACCTCGCTTGTCGAGCAAGCGGCCCGCGGTCGTCCCCTCGCGCGCCGGCGACACGACCTCGAGAAACGTCGACCCGACGGGCATCACCGCGTTGCGGAGGCCGAACTCGGCGACGCCAGGGTCGTTGAAGGCGACCTCGAGACCGAAGACCGCGCACAGGTCCGCGACGACCGGGTCGAGGTCGCGGGCGACGAGGGCCACCTGCCGGATGCGCGTCATCGCCCCTGGAAGCGCGGCTCGCGCTTCTCGAGGAATGCGGCGACACCCTCGCGATGGTCCGCCGTCTGCCCGCAGCGGAGATGCGTGATCGCTTCGCGATCGAGCAGCGTCCGGAAGTCGCCGGTGAGTGCCAGGTCGACGTTTTGCTTCATGTAGCGGTAGCTGACGAGCGGCCCGTGGGCGATGCGCCGCGCGAGCTCGCGGACCTCGGCCGTGAACACGTCGTGCGCGAACACGCGGTTCACGAGCCCCATGGCCGCAGCGTCCACGGCCGGGACGAGGTCCGGGAGGAAGAAGAGCTCCTTGGCCTTGGCCGGTCCCGCCCGGCGCGTCAGCTGCCACGTGGTGCCGAAGTCGCCGCCGAAGCCGACGCGCGCGAACGCCGTACCGAAGCGGGCGCGGTCCGAGGCGAAGCAGAGGTCGCACGAGAGCGCGAGGCCGAGGCCCGCGCCCACCGCGGCGCCGTTGACGGCGGCGATCGTCACCTTCGGGATGTCGGCGAGGAGCCACGGAAACTCGTGCCTCTCGCGCTGCCGGTCGACGTGCGTCTCGAAGGTCTGTCCGCCCCCGCCGCCCGATCCCATCGCGGAGACGTCACCGCCGGCGCAGAACGCCCGCCCCGCTCCGGTCAGCACGACCGCGCCGACGTTGGGATCCGTGGCGCAGCGCCGCAGGTGGGCGATCGCCGCGTCGATCATCGGATCCGAGAGCGCGTTCAGCTTGTCGGGCCGGTTCATCGTGAGGATGGCGACCCGATCCTCGATCACGAACTGGAGGTCGTCCGTCTCGGTGGCCATGCGCGCCCCTTAGCACTTGCCCGCCCCCGGCGTCCCGGCTGGCAGAAATCGTTGGCTCAATGTCATTGCAGCCAGTGCGCACGGATGCGAGAGTGCACCCATGCGGATCGCGATCTTCCTCTACGACGGGATGACGGCGCTCGACGCCATCGGACCCTACGACGTCCTCCGGCAGCTGCCGGGCGCGGAGGTGGTATTCGTCGGCGACACGGCGGGGATCAAGCGGACCGAGGCGCAGCCGCTCGGCCTGGTGGCCGATCGCGCGTTCGCCGACGTCACGCGGGCCGATATCCTGGTGGTGCCGGGCGGCCTCGGCCAGGAGCGGGTCATGCGCGAGCCCGCCACGCTCGCGTGGATCCGACGCATCCACGAGACGACCACGTGGACCACGTCGGTCTGCACCGGCTCGCTGATCCTCGCGGCGGCGGGGCTGCTGCGCGGCCTCCGCGCAACGACCCACTGGGCGGTTCTCGACGAGCTGCGCGAGTTCGGCGCCACGCCGGTCTCGGAGCGCGTCGTCGAGCAGGGGAAGATCATCACGGCCGCCGGCGTGTCGGCCGGCATCGACATGGCGCTCCGGCTGGTCGCCCGCATCGCCGGCGACGACGTCGCGCGCGGCATCCAGCTCGGCATCGAGTACGACCCCGCGCCGCCGTTCGACACCGGGTCGCCGCAGAAGGCACCGGCATACATCGTCGACCTGGTGCGGCAGACACTCGAGCAGATGCGGGCCGCGTACGTGGTGCCGGCCGCGTGACCCGACGCCGGGCGGACGGAGGACCGCGGCGGGTCACCGTCGTCGCGTTCCCCGACGTCGAGGTCCTGGACGTCGCCGGGCCGCTCGAGGTGTTCGCGCAGGCGGCGCATTTCCGGCGCGCCGCCTACACCACGGAGATCCTGACCAGCGGCGCGAGCCCGATCGTGTGCTCGGCGGGCGTGAAGCTCGTCCCCGACGGCACGATCGGCGACGTCCGGGGTCGCATCGACACGCTCGTCGTCGCCGGCGGGCGCGGGGTGGCGGAGGCGATGCGCGACCGCCGCCTGCTGCGCTGGCTCGCGCGCATGGCGCCGCGTGTCCGCCGCCTCGCCTCGGTGTGTAGCGGGACGTTCCTCCTC
>VBKG01000481.1 GCA_005879585.1 Deltaproteobacteria bacterium
ATCGACCTCGCGGGCTCGAACCGTTCGAGCGGTCTCCCGCAGGACGGCGTGCGAGCGCAGCCGCTCCTCTTCTTCGGCCAGCAACGTGTTGATGGTAACGCCGCTCCGAAACTGACCCACTCGCCGGCGTGAAACTGACCCACCCCGAGTTGGTCTATCGCATGGCGTTGTGCCGAGTCTGTGACTCGGGCGGGAGAAAATCTCGCATACTTTCGTCCGTAGGGTAAGACCTCCTGGGTCCGCTGCGTGGCTCTACGAGGCTCTGGGTGCGTCGTCGGCCGGCGGACTCAGCGGCGCGGCCCGTTGGCGGCGCCGAAGCCGGAAGCTCCGTCCGCGCGTCGTCACGATCGTCGCCCGCTCCGCGAGGCGGTCGAGGAGCGCGGTAGTGAGCTTCTCGTCGCCCGCGAAGATCTGCGGCCACTCGCTGAAGGCGAGGTTGCTGGTGACGATCGTGGCCCGCCGCTCGTAGCGCGCCGTGAGGACGTTGAACAGGAGCTCGCCTCCGGCCCGGTCGAAGGGGATGAAGCCAAGCTCGTCGAGGATGAGAAGCTCGACGCGCTCGAGCCGGCGCTGGAGGCGCGAGAGCTCGCGGGCATCGCGCGCTTCGAGCAGCGTGCGCACGAGGTCGGCGGCCCGCGAGAAGAGGACGTGGCGGCGCTGGCGGCACGCCTCGATGCCGAGCGCGATGGCGAGGTGGGTCTTCCCCGTGCCAATCGGCCCGACGAGGAGGACGTTTTCCGCTCGCCCGATCCACTCCCCGCGGGCGAGTTCCAGGAGCTGGGCGCCGTCGAGCCCCTCGGCGGCCGCGACGTCGAAGGTGTCGAGGGGCTTGAGCTCGGGGAAGCGGGCGGCCTGCAGGCGCAGGCGGACCCCGGAGGCGGCGCGGGAGGCGACTTCGGCCGCGAGCGTCTCGTCGAGGTACTCCTCCACCGTCCAGCGCTCCTCGCGGGCCTGGCGCGCGAGCGCCTCGAAGCTGCGCGCGAGGCCCGGCATCTTCAGGGTCCGCGCGTGCGTGCGCACGAGCTCGGCGGCGACGGCGGCGCGGCTCATGGCAGCGCGCCGAGCAGGGTGTCGTAGTCGGCAGCGCGGGCGGCCGGGACCGTGATGTCCTGCACGCTCGGGGGCAATGCCTCGAGCGCGAGCGTCGGTCGGGGCGAGGTCGGTGGTGCGAGCGCGAGGCCGAGTGGTGTGCCCGTCGCGAGGGCCGTCTCGAGGCGGGCGACCACGGTGGTGTGCCCAAGCGTGATGATCGCGCCCAGGACGCGCGCGAAGTGTCGGGCGGCCTCGGCCGGTCCATGGGCGTCGACGAGTCGCTGCCAGACCGCCCCGAAGGGCGCGCCGAGATCGCGGAGCAGCGGGCCGGCCACCTGGCGGACGGCCTGCGGCTTCCGCGCGAGCTCGCGCAGGTAGTGGCGATAGTCGATCGCCTTCGTGCCGAAGCGGCCGCGCGGATGCACCACGCGCGCGTCCGGCCCGACGAGCGTCACCGTCGCGGGACCCACGTGTGCCGTGATCTCCAGGCCCGCCCACCCTTCGGGCACCGAGTACATCGCCCCCTCCAGCCGCACGAGCGCCCGCCGCGAGACGGGCACGACGTGGACCGCGGCCGCGAGGAAGGGACGCGCGGGCAGCGGCAGGAGCGCCGCCTGCTCGGCGGCGAACCGCTCGCCGAGCGTGCGGCCCTCCGCGTCGCGCTGCGTGGCGAGTCGGCCGTCGAGCCGCGCGAGCAGCCGCTGGCTGATCGTTTCGAGGTCCGGGCCGGCGGGGATCGGGACGAGGTCCTGCCACCGGATCGCCCGGCCGCGGCTCTCCACCCCTCCCTTGTCGTGCCCCGTCCCCGGTCGCGCGAAAGACGGCTCGAAGGCGTAGTGCGCGACCAGCGCCTGCATCCGCGCCGTCAGCACGCGGGCCGCCCCGACCAGCACCCGCGCGACCGCCGGCCGCAGATTATCGTAGAGGAGCCGGTGCGGCACGCCGCCCACATGAGCGAACGCGCGGACGTGCCCGTCGAGGAAACACACCTGGTCCTGCCGCGGGTAGAGCCAGCCGAAGTCTCGCCCGCTCGCCATCAGCCGCACGACGAACAGCCACGCCTTCTGTCGCACGGCGGCGACGTCGACCCAGACCTCGAAGAAGTCGATCTCCCCCAAGTCCCCCGGCTCGTACACGAGCGGAATGAAGACCTCTTGCCGCCGGCGCTTCCACTCGGCCACGTACGCTTTCACCAGCGTGGCGCCGACCGCATGCCCCTCCTCGATGAGGAGCCGGTGCAGCCGCGTGGCCGTCAGCCGCTGCTTGCCCTGCGTCCAGCGCGGCGCCTCCGCCAGCAGCGCATCGAGCCGCGCCTGCACGCGACCGAGCACCGGCCGGGCCCGGACGACCTGCTTGCGTAGGCCGGGCTCGGCGCCGGCCAAGTACCGCCGGATCGTATTGCGCGACACCCGCAGCTCGCGGGCCACGCGCCGGATCGTCCACCCTTCTGCCAGCACCAAGTGCCGGATCGTCCCCACCTCTTCCATCCGCAGCATCCTCCTGCGGAAGCCCGGACGGCGTCGTCCGGCAACCTCCGCCGCTGTGGGGGTGGGTCAGTTTCAGAGCGGCAGGTGGGTCAGTTTCAGAGCGGCGCCACCACGTGACAACCTGTCGAGCGACCAGAGCAGCAGCAGATCAAACCGGCGCTCGTGCGCGGCCTGTAGCGCTGCCTGCAGCCCGGGCCGCGCCTCGGTCGCCCCGGACTTCTGGTCCGTACTCCGCGACGACCGTCCCACCGAGCCGCTCCGCCCAGCCGCGTAACTCTTGGACTTGGTTTTCAGGATTCTGCGTGCCGTCGTCGCGGCTGACGCGCGTGTAGATGCCGATCTTCATCGCCTTCCTCCTCTCGTCAGGGGCGCGCGGAGCGCGCGGGCAAATTGGGTGTTGCCGTGCCCCTACCGATTCAGGATGGCGAG
>VBKG01000482.1 GCA_005879585.1 Deltaproteobacteria bacterium
GCCCGGCGAGGTGTTCCCGTTCACAGAGATCCGCGGGGCGATGGACGAGCAGCAGGAGCCGTTCCCCACCGACTGCTTCCGGCCCGGCTCCGGGTCGACGCCGGACGACTACTTCTGCGGGACTCCGTTCCCGATGACACCATGGATCTCCGCGATGATGACGGCGCCGTACCACTTCATGGCGGGGCTCGGAGAGGACATGATCGGTTACCTGTTCCCGCCGGGGAACTTCGTGGGCGATCAGGGTGAGACCGACCAGAGCCCCTGGGCGGACTATCAGCTCGCCACGAACCGCGGCGCGACGGACCGGTTCGGCTTCCACCACTCCGACGACTCGGAGTCCCTCGGCCCGCACGCCGGGCTCGCGGTGACCCGGGCCATCGCGTCGCTGCTCGGGGGGACGCCCCAGCCCGCACACCAGGTCGTGCCCGGACTGTTCGTGGATGCCTCGGGGAAGCTCTCGGACTCCCCGTTCGCCGATGCGAGCACCGGGTTCGGTGGCGCCGTTGGGGTGGAGACGAACCAATTGAAGAAGTACCTCATCGGGCACGGCGCAAAGAGCTTCGCCACGTTCGAGTCGCGTCCCGACCCGGGCACCGCCGGCACCGGCCTGCCGTACTCGGTGAGCTCGGCCGGCGTGATCCAGTCGAACGGGACCGTCCTGCTCATCGACGTCTTCGCGGGCGCGCAGGCCCTGCTGCCGCCTCCGACATCCTGACCGGCCGGACCGGGAAGGGAAAGTTTCGGTCGATCAGCCCGCACAGCGCGGCCGCCACCGATCGCCTGCTTGCGGGGCGCGTGACCTATCCGCCGAACCGCCGCCTCCTGCAGCACCTGCGCACCGAGCGGCCCGCGCTCTTCACTTGCGTGCGCCGCGCCGACGTCGAGGCCACCAACTGGCAGGCCGAACAGGCTATCCGGCCCGCCGTCGTCACCCGCAAGGTGTGTGGCGGCAACCGCTCGCCGCGCGGCGCCGCCACCCAGGCGATCGTCGCCAGCGTCCTGCGGACCTCCGTCCAGCAGCACCGTGACCCGCTCGTGCTCCTCGTTGCGCTGCAGCGCAGCCCCCGTCCGATCGTCGCCGACTTGCGGCTGCCCGGTCCTGCACCACCGACCTGACGGTCCTCGCGCCCTCTCTCATCCCGTCGCCGGACCTGCGAGCAGCCGGGGCGCTAACCAAAGACGAATTTTCTTGTGTGCTCGCGTGCGTGGAGAAAGTGAAGCCACTCTGCTTGTTTGTCGCTTGACCGGGTGGCCGCGACGGGCGTAGAAATCGGCGCGGTATTCGCCGCGCACCGATGAAGGTTGTCCGCGCCGCCGTACTCTGTGTGATCCTCGGATCGGTGGCGCCCGCCGTGGCAACCATCAGGGTCGGTCTCTACGATTTCGGTTCCGGCAGTGCGGCGCTCGACTACCTCATCCAGAGCCGCGCGTACGATGCGTCGTACACCCGCTACGATCCACGCGCGTTCGCGACCGTAAGCGACTTCGCGGCCGCCGATGTCTGGCTCGTGCCCTCGCTGGGACTCTACGGAGACTACACGCTCTACGACGGCCTCCGCGCCAATCCCACCGTCCAGGGCGGGCTCGTATTCGGCCGGGTCGCCGTGACGGAGCTCGACGCCGACCTCGTTCGTCCCCCGAACGAGGGGGCGTCCCAGTTCCTGATGAACGCGCTCGGGTGGGCGGCGCGCGGTTCACGGCCGGGGCTCGTCGTGCTTGCCGATGACAATACGATGTACGACTGGCTCCCGCCGCGGTGGGGCGTCACGCGAGCGGTCCGTTACGGTCAGGATTGCGTCCAGTACGTCACGATCGAGCCGGCGGCGAGCGCACATCCGGTGAACGCGGGGCTCACGACGGCGCTGCTCAGCAACTGGTATTGCTCGGCGCTCGGCCTGTTCCCCGCCGACGTGCCAGGATGGACGACGCTCCATCGGTCCTATGCCACGCCCGTCACGATTGCCCGCGAGCTGTGCACGGGTCCGGCGGACGATTGTGACGCGGATGGCGTGATCGACGGTTCGGACGACTGTGTCTTCGTCCCGAACGCCGGGCAGGCCGACGGGGACGGCGACGGGGTCGGCGACGCCTGCGACAACTGTCCCAACGTTCCGAACGCAAATCAGGCCGACCGGGACGCCAACGGGATCGGCGACGCTTGTCAGGATGTCGACGGCGACGGGGTGATCGACATCGCGGACAACTGCTCAAACGTTCCGAACGCGGACCAAGCGGACACCGATGGCGACGGCGCCGGCGATGCCTGCGACATCTGCCCGGGACACGACGACCGCGCCGATCGGGACGGCGACCGGGTGCCCGACGGCTGCGACAACTGCCCGCTACGCTACAACCCGGCCCAGGCAGACTGGAACGCCA
>VBKG01000145.1 GCA_005879585.1 Deltaproteobacteria bacterium
AATGACGTCCACCGTATCGGCCGCGAATTCGTCGCGCCCATACGGCAGGACGACACTCACCTCCCCGCCGAGCGCGAGGACCGATTCCAGGAAGAGGAGGTCCGATCCACAGGCCGCCGATGCGAAGCCGAGGCGGCCGTCCAGCCGCCGGAGACGCTCCTCGATCGCGTCGCGCACCGCACCTTCGATCGCCGGTGGAAACCGCGGATGAGGCCGGTCCGCCCGATCAAGCATGTGCCCGGCAAAGACCACCACACGAGGGATCTCGAAGCAGCGCTCGACGCGGGTCCGATCCCCGCCGATGTGCTCGAGCAGGAGGCGGGCGTTGCGTCGCGTGGAGCTGAGGTCGCCAAAGCGACCCACGCCCTCGGCAGCCGCCCGCCCGTACCACATCTCCGCCTGCCCCCAGTCATCGAGGATGAGCGCCGCCTCGCCGAGCGTGGCGAGGACCCAGTACGCATCCGTCCCCCCGGTCCTTGGCTGACTCAGCACCCGGTGACAGGTCTCCCGCACCTCGCGGGCGATGGCGACCGCCGTCTCTCGGTCGCGCAGGACGACCGCCAGGGTGGCAGCATTGATACCGCTCCAGTAGCCGTCGCTGGAACGATAGGCGCGCGCATAGGCGTCGAACGCACAGCTGAGCTGGGCCTTGCGCTCCTCGGGATCGCCGGCTCGCATGCCGAGGTCTTTGCAGGTGCGGGCGAGCAAGCCGAGAGTCTCCTCATCGCCGTGCCCATCACGGTCCAGCTGCGCGAGGATGCCATTCGCCCGCTGGGTCGCGCCCGCGCGCGCCAACGCCAGCGCCTGGAGCTGCAGCAGACGCACGTCGCCGGCGTGTCGCTTGAGCCCTTCGACAAGGACGTCCGACGCCAGGAGAGGCTCGCCGAGCCGCAGGATGCGTTCGCCGAAGCGGCGGTACACCTCCCGCGTCCCGAGCGCGCGCTCTGGATCGTGCGTGTTCCAGAGGGCGATCAACGCGGCGAGGTCGAGGCTTTCGACGTTCTCGAGCAGCTCGACGGCATTTCCCGCAGTGACTCGCGACGTCGCGGTCACCCGCGAAGGGCGAGGCGCCTGCAGGCCATAGCCGATTGCGAGCAGGGCCTTGATCGTCTCGACCGCGATCACGCGATCGTAATCCCGCTCGGAGTCGGGCAATGCCTCGTACGGCACGAGGCACGGATGTTCCTTGCGCGCGTCGTCGCGCTGTGGGCCATAGCGCCACCCGTCCTCGAGGCGCTGGCGGGCCCACCGCTCATGGGAGTTGCGCGCTAGAACCTCCGTCAGCGCGACCAGGTCGTCGCCGAGCGCTACCCCGGACGTATCGATGGGTTCCGGACGGTACTTCAACGGAATACGCCCCGCGCCCGGTTCCGCATAACGCCGCGTAACAATCGCGGTCAAGGGCTCTCGAAGGAACCGTCGGTCGCCCGGGGTTGCGTGCGCAGCGCCGCGCCGGCGAGGCTCAGCGGCGCTCGGGGCGGCGCGGCAGCTTGAAGTACGGCAGCCGCACGCCCCGCACGAACACCCGGTCGGCTCGCAGCGCCGGCGGCGCTCCGAAGCCCGCCCCGGCGGCGGCGGCGACGGCGTCGTCCTGGTCGATGCCGTCCCCGCTGACCCCCACCGCGCCGATGAGCGTCGACCCGCGATAGATGGGCATGCTGCCGGCAAAGATCTGGAGACCGTTCTTCAGCTCGGAGAGGCCGGTGCAGGTCGAGGGGAGCTCGGGCGGGATCCCGGTGACGACGGAAAGGAAGAAGGGCCTCACCAGCTCGACCTGGAGCCCGTCGTTGAAGACGCTCCACGTTTCGACGGGTCGGGAAAGTGCCCCCGGGCTGGTCCCGTCGATGTCGTCCGGGAAGAACGGCCGAGCGATGAACCCGATGCTCCGGTCGGTGTACGCGATGCGGCCGTCGAGATGGAGACCGTCGCTGGCGGCGGCCGCGACGAATTGCCGCACCGTGAAATTGCCGAGTGCCGCGAGCTTCTCGCCAGCCAGCGGAGCGCTGAAGAAGGCGGTGGCCCGTGCCTTCTGGACCGACACGTCGAACCCGAAGACCGGCGCGTCGAGCGTGCGGAAGATGCCGAGGATGCCGCCGCCCCGGTCGACCACCGCGATGTTGACCCGCGCGTGGTCTCCGAGAGGTCGGCGGATCGCGGCGCGCAGCCGGAGGGCCTCTCGAGCGCCGCGGGTGAGGATGCGCGAGACGTCCTCGGCCGAGAGCCCGCCGCCGGCGACGGGTGGGTCGACGCTGCCGACGGGCGGGAAGAAGCAGGGGTCGACGGTTCCCGCGACTCCCCCGAGCCTTGCCCGGCGGAAGCGACTGGGCGGCGCATCCACTGAACCCACGAGGGCGGTCCCCTTGCCCGTCAGGAAACCGGCGGGGGGCGACCGGCCCGACGTCTCGCGCGTGTTCGCGAACGGGAAGCGAAGGCCGCCCACGAGAATCTGGTCGGCGCGGATGTGCGGCGGCGCCGCGAAGGTCCGCGCGGCCGCGGTCGCGATCAGCTCCTCCTTGGTGACGTCGTCGTCGCGCGGATCGAAATCGAGCGTGTAGATCCCGTCGCCCTCCACGCCCACGCCGCCTACCGCACGGCCGCGCTTGTAGAGCGGCAACCCGCCAGCGTCGCCCGACAGCCCGAGCGGGAGCCGCGAGCTCACGTCGCTGCACCCGAACAGGCTCGAGAACTGGACCCCGAAGAGCGGGCCGCTCGCGGTTTCCTTGAGGCCGGGCGGGAAGTGCGGCTGGATGATGAACGCGGCCGTTCGAGGCGTGAAGGCGTTGCCCTGGGTGCTGAAGAAGGCGGCGGTTCCGGCCTTGGAGATCGCCGCCACGGCCGCGCCCGTGCGGACCAGCTCGGTCGGCGCCGTCGGCTGCCCGCCCTCGCAACGCCCCGGCACATGGAGCACTCCGGTCAGGGGGACACGGCCGATCAGGACCCCCTCGAGCCCCTGCTGCATCTCAAAGACGGCCTCCGACTGCCTCTTCTTCGGAAAGCCCCGGAAGGTGATGTCGTCCCGGGCATCCGTCATCTTGAAGAGGCCGAGGACGTTCCCCTCGTGATCCACGACCGCGACCGTGACCCGCAGCCGCACCCGCTCGGCCTCGGCCACCGCCTGCGCGATGATCCGCTCGACGTCGGCCGCGGTCAGGACCGCGCCGGCGTTTGCCGGCCGCGTCCAGAGGAGCGTGGCGAGCGCAGCCACCATGCGGCAGGCGCGGGCCGCCGAACAGAAGCCGCTCCCTGCGTGCACGCGCCGAACCTGTAGACAATCTAGACGACGGCTGCAAGGATGTGCTACTCACCGCCGCCGATTCGGCTGGAAAGTTTTCCCCGTCGTTTGCCGGAGGATGGACGAGCGAGCAGGTGCGAACCCGGTACGCCATGTTCGCGAGCCTCATCCTGTTCTGCGCGGCGCCCGCACGTGCCGAGAACACATCCGGGCCCATCGCGCCCGAGCGGACCGAGGGCGACGCCGGGGACGATACCCGACCCGCAACGCCACGCCGGCGCCCCGCGCCCGAGGTGCCGCCGCCCCCCTCCGCGCCCGAGCCACAGCCACCGGTCCCGGTCACCGAGGAGCCGCTCGGGTTCACCGGCGTCCGCCGGCCTCCCGAGAGCCTGCCGCCCGTCGAGCAGGTGCCGGTGCCCGACCGCTGGCGCATCGGCTTTCCGACCCACGAGCGCTACGGCCCGCAGTACCCCGGGGAGTATCCGTACACGCGCGGACGCTGGTGGGACCCGTACGACCTGAACGCGCTCAAGGGCGACTACCCGCTGCTCGGACAGCACACGTTCGTCGACCTCACGTTGCAGAGCGACACGCTGGTCGAGGGGCACCGCGTCCCGGTCCCGGCAGGCGTCAGCGCCGAGCGCGCGAACAGCGAGCAGTTCTTCGGCAAGGGCCAGCAGCTCGCCGTCAACCAGGACTTCCGCGTCACCTTCGAGCTCTTCCACGGCGACGCCGGCTTCAAGCCGCGCGACTGGGAGCTGCGCGCCTCACCGGTGTTCAACGTGAACTACCTGGCCACCCGGGAGACCGGGCTCGTCAACATCGACGTCCGCCGCGGCACCGATCGGGTCGACGGCCACGTGGCCTTCCAGGAGCTCTTCGCCGACTGGAAGCTCGCGGACGTGAGCCCGTACTACGACGTGGTCGACCTGCGCGCCGGAATCCAGGACTTCGTCAGCGACTTTCGCGGCTTCGTCTTCGCGGACTCCGAGCCGGGTCTCAAGCTCGACGGCAACTACGCCTCGAATCGCTACCAGTGGAACCTCGCCTTCTTCCGACAGCTCGAGAAGGACACGAACAGCGGGCTCAACACCATCTTCAAGGACCGCCGGCAGAACGTCGCCATCGCCAACGTCTTCCGCCAGGACACCATCTGGCCCGGCTACACGGCGCAGCTCTCGGTCCACTACAACGGTGACGACGCAAGCCGACACTTCGACGAGAATGGCTTCCTCGTCCGACCGGCGAACGTGGGTGACAGCCGGCCGCACGACATCCGGGTCGGCTACCTCGGGTGGGCCGGCGACGGCCACATCGGGCGGATCAACGTCGACCATGCCGTGTTCGAGGCCATCGGGCGGGACAGCCACAACCCGATCGCCGGGCGTGCCGTCGATCTCAACGCTCAGATGGCTGCCGTCGAGGTCTCGTACGACCGCGACTGGCTGCGCTTCAAGGGTTCCTTCTTCTGGGCCTCGGGCGATCGAAACCCGACCGACGGCACGGCGCGCGGATTCGACGCGGTCTTCGACGACCCGCTCTTCGCGGGCGGGCCGTTCAGCTTCTGGCAGCGGCAAGGCATCAAGCTGACCGACACCAACGTGAACCTCACCAGTCCGTTCAGCCTGCTCCCGAGCCTGCGCAGCAGCAAGAACGAGGGGCAGGCCAACTTCGTGAACCCGGGGCTCTTCCTCTACAACGCCGGGCTCTCCGGCAAGCTCACCCCCAAGCTCTTCTGCGAGCTCAACGTGAACTACATCCGCTTCCAGGAGACGGGCCCGCTCCAGCTCGTTCTCCTCCAGCGGCGCATCGGCCACGAGGCGGGCGTCGACTACAGCCTCGGGCTCCGCTACCGGCCGCTGCTGATCGACAACATCATCCTGGTGGCCGGCCTGGCCGGCTTCACGCCGCTCGGGGGCTTCCAGGACATCTACGGCGCGCGGACGCTGTGGCAGGCGTTCACGGCCGCGACGCTCACCTTCTGACCATGCGCGCGTCCATCCTCGCCGTGCTCGTCGCGGTCGCCGCCGCCCGCGCCGACGACCTCGCCGGCCGCGGCGCGGCGGACGTCGAGCGCGCGAGCGCGGGATGTGTGACGTGCCACACCGAGACGGACACCCCGACGATGCACGAGACCGGCACGGTGCAGCTCGGCTGCGCCGACTGCCACGGCGGGCGGCCGGAGGTCGCCCTTGCCGCGGGCGTCGCGCCGGGCTCGCGCGAGTACGCCGAGACCAAAGAGCGGGTGCACGTCCTGCCGCGGCAGGCGGACGTCTGGAAGACCGCGGCGAACCCCGAGGATTCCTACACTGCGCTCCTGAAGGAAAGCGCCGACTTCGTCCGCTTCGTGAACCCGGGCGACCTCCGGGTGGCGGACCAGACCTGCGGCGCGCGCAGCTGCCACCCGACCGAGGTCGCTCGTGTGCGCCAGAGCATGATGACCCACGGCGCGATGCTCTGGGGCGCAGCGCTGTACAACAACGGTGCGTTCCCCCTGAAAGACGCGCACTTCGGCGAGAGCTACGCGCCGGACGGCAGCCCGCAGCGGCTCCAGACCATCCCGCAGCCGGCTCTCGAGGCGACGCGCGTGCAGGGCGTGCTCCCTGCGCTCATGCCCCTGCCGCGGTTCGAGGTCACGCAGCCGGGCAACGTGCTGCGCGTCTTCGAGCGGGGTGACGACCGGCTCAGCTTCCGCGGCTACGGCACGCTCACGCGCACGGACCCTGTCTTCCAGGGTCTCCAGCGCACCCGGCTGCTCGACCCGGCGCTCTCGCTCCTCGGCACCAACGATCATCCCGGGGACTATCGCTCCAGCGGCTGCAGCGCCTGCCACGTGGTCTACGCCAACGACCGCGACCGGTTCCACTCCGGACCGTACGCGCGCGCGGGCAACCTCGGCACGAGCGCCACGGTCGATCCGACCATTCCGCACGGCGAGCGGGGCCATCCGATCCGTCACGCGTTCACGCGGGCGATCCCGTCGAGCCAGTGCGTCGTCTGTCACATGCATCCCGGCACCGGCTTCGCGAACAGCTATTTCGGCTATACCTGGTGGGACAACGAGACCCACGGCGAGTTCATGTACCCGCGGCACCAGCGCCGTGCGACGCCCGAACAAGAGCTCGCGTGCCTCAGCAAGAACCCCGAGGCGTCCGCCGTCCGCGGACTCTGGTCCGACCTCGATCCGGATGCGGTGAGCCAGATCGGCGAACGCGCGGGCCCCGACTTCCTGGCGCGGACGTCGGAGCTGAACCCCCGACTCTGGCTCACGAAGTTCGCCGACTTCCACGGCCACGGATGGATGTTCCGGGCAGTCTTCAAGCACGACCGCAAGGGAAACCTGCTCGACGCGATCGGTCGGGTCGTCGATCCGGTCACGCCCGAAAACACGCAGATCGCACTCGAGACCGCGGTCGAGGACCGGCCGCACGGCGGGGCCGGCATCCCCGTGCACCTGAAGGACATCCATCTCGAGAAGGGGATGCACTGCATCGACTGCCACTTCGAGCAGGACGTGCATGGCAACGGAAAGCTCTACGGCGAGCTCCGCAACGCGATCGAGATCGAGTGCGTCGACTGTCACGGCTCGGTGCGGGGGCCGGCGACGCTCATCACCTCGGGCCCCGCCGCGCCCCCGGGGGGGACCGATCTCTCGACGCGGCGGACCCCGTTCGGGACACCTGTCTTCCGGCGGGAGAGCGACCGCCTGGTGCAACGCTCGATGGTCGACCCGAACCTCTCCTGGGAGGTCGTGCAGGTGATCGATACGATCAGGCCCGGGAGCCGGCACTACAGCGCGCGCTCGCGACTCGCGAAGACCCTTCGCCGCGACGGGACCACCTGGGGCGACGCTCCTCCCTCGGCCGACGCGCTCGCCCATCCAGACGACGACATGGCGTGCTACGCATGCCACACCTCGTGGATGACGAGCTGCTTCGGGTGCCATCTTCCCATGCGCGCCAATCAGCGCCGTCCGATGCTCCACAACGAAGGCGAGCTCACGCGCAACTGGACGCAGTACAACTACCAGGTGCTCCGCGACGACGTCTTCATGCTCGGCCGCGACGGCACGGTGAAGAACCACCGCATCGCGCCGGTGCGCTCATCGAGTGCGGTGCTCGTCGGGTCGCAGAACGTCAAGCGCGAGTGGATATACTCTCAACAGCAGACCGTGTCGGCCGATGGCTTCGCGGGCCAGGCGTTCAACCCGCACTTCCCGCACGCCGTGCGCGCCGCCGAGACCAAGACCTGCGACGACTGCCACCTGTCGGAGCAGGGGAACAACAACGCCTGGATGGCGCAGGTGCTCCTCCAGGGCACGAACTTCGTCAACTTCCTCGGCCGCTACGTCTACGTGGCGGAGGAAACCGAGGGGCTCGAGGCGGTGCCGGTCACGGAGGCCGACGAGCCACAGGCGGTGATCGGGAGCCGCCTGCACGCCCTCGCCTATCCGGACGCGTACCGCCGGCATCTGGAACGGGGCCGCGTGCTCGAGCGCTCCTCGATGTTCGAGCATCCGGGGAACGACATCCTGACGGTGCCGTGGCACCGCGAGTCGGTCCAGAACCTCCAGCTCCGCGGCGAGTACCTCTACAGCGCCAACCGGAGCGGTGGGCTCCGCGTCTACGACGTCGCCGACATCGACAACAAGGGAATCGCCGAGCGCATCACGACCTCCGTCAACTCGCCCCTCGGCCAGCGCTTCTACGTGCGCAGCAAGGACGCCTCGGCCGTCGTGTCGCCGTCCACGCTTGCGGTAGACCCGCTTCGCAGCCGTCGTCCCGAGAACGAGGAGCAGCCGATCCATCCCCTCTACGGCTACCTCTACCTCCTCGACCGCGAAGAGGGCCTGATCCTGGTCCCCGCCGGCACGCTCCTCGACAGCAACCCGGATAACAACTTCCTCGCGCGCGCGCGGCTCGCCGACGGGGCCACCACCTTCAACCCGGGCGGCGCGCTCGCCGGAGCGGTGAGCGGCGCGATCGCGGGACACTACCTCTACGTCTGCGCCGATCGCGGCCTCCTCCTGATCGACCTCGACGACCCGCTCCGGCCGCGACTGGTCGCGGAGATCGGCCCGCCGGCGGTGGTGCGACCGCGCGCCGTGGCGATCCAGTTCCGCTACGCCTTCGTCGCCGATGCCGAGGGGCTGAAGGTGGTCGACGTCACCGTCCCTGAGCGCGCCGCCGCCGTCGCGGGGGCGAGCGTTCCGCTCGCGGACGCACGCGACGTGTACGTGGCGCGAACCTACGCCTACGTGGCGGGCGGGCCTCAGGGCCTCGTGATCGTGGACGTCGAGCGTCCCGAGCACCCGTTCGTCGACCAGGTCTACACGGCCGGCGGCGTCGTGAACGACGCCCGCGCGGTCAAGGTAGGGATGACGAACGCCAGCCTCTTCGCCTACGTGGCCGACGGCCGCAACGGGCTCCGCGTCATCCAGCTCACCTCGGCCGACACGCCCGGCTACCAGGGCTTCAGCCCGCGCCCGCGCCCCGACCTGCCGGGCCAGGGCCTGATCGCGACCTACCGGACGCGCGGCCCGGCGGTCGGCCTCTCGAAGGGTCTCGACCGCGACCGCGCCGTCGACGAGAGCGGCAATCAGGTCGCGGTCTTCGGGCGCCGCGGGGCTCGGCCCTTCAACGCCGAGGAGCAGCGCCGCCTCTACATGCGCGGAGATACCGTCTACACCGTACCCGAGCTGCGGAGGGACGCGGATGTCGCGGACCGCTTCGCGGCGCCGCGTCCCCGCTGACCCGCGGGTGCGCTACGGCAGCTTCCCGGCGACGTCGCGCACGTCGCGGGCGAAGCGAGCTGGATCGTACCTCGCCCGGTCAGTCAGCTGGTCGAACAGCCGGCCGATCGCGGCCCGCAGGGCATCGTCGCCGGCGACGGCGCGCGTCGCCGGCGGCGGGGCGCCCGAGAGCGACTCTCGAGCGACCGCCAGGCTGTCGAGCCCCCATGCCAGCTGCTGCGCCGTTCCAAAGCCGGCGTACGCGAGACGGTGGGCGTCGGAGACGACGGCGCGCATCACCCGCGCCACACCCTGGCCGTCGAGCTCGGTGCGGCGCGCGCGCACCACGAGTTGCTCGGCGACCGTGACGAGCGCCTCCGCCGCCCCGCCGAGCTCGGGTCCGTCTCGCCCTTCGCGTGTCAGCCGGTCGAGCCGGCCGACCGCGGCGTCGAGCGGGCCGGCGAGGTCGGGGGCGACGGTCCGCGCGAGGTCCGAGAGAACCGCGTAGCGCGACTCCTCCCACGGCGGCCTTCCGGGCACACCGCCGCGGTCCTGGCGCCAACCACTCTCCGGCCGCAGCTCGTGGTGGCAGGCCGAGCAGTCATAGGCCGCGAAGTCCGGCCAGCCCGCGCCGCGGACCTGGCGGGGCAGATGGCGTGCCGCCTCGCGCAGGGCGACGGCCTGCCCCACGAGCCACGGGCCGGCCCGGAACCAGCCGCCGTTCCCCTCGTGCTCCGTCCAGTGGGCGGGAAGACTGGCGGCGAAGGTGTCGAGCTCGAAGGCCAGCGCCGGGTGGCCGGCGGCGATGAGCTCGTGGTCGACGCGCTG
This sequence comes from Deltaproteobacteria bacterium, assembly GCA_005879585.1. GTDB lineage: Bacteria > Desulfobacterota > Binatia > DP-6 > DP-6 > DP-3. Next base: position 9,792 of record VBKG01000145.1, read on the forward strand.
GGTGGCCGATCCGAGGTGGCAGGAGAGGCAAATCTCCGCCGCCCGGGCGGGGTCACGCGTGTCGACCATGCCGAGGGCGATCGAGCGCTCCGGCGTCCAGCCCGCCTCGGTGTGGCGGTCGATCCAGCCCCCGGCGGGCCCGTGACAGGCCTCGCAGCTCACCCCGTCGCGCACGTCGAACCTGGGGCCGCGCTCGGCCGCCGGGACGTCGAGGGCGTGGCAGTCGAGGCACCGCTCGGGATGCGCCGCGCCGTCCAGCCAGCTCGACGCCTCCCCGCCCGAGACCATGCCGAGGCGGCGCGCGATCCTCAGCGCTCGCTCCTCGGAGAGCGCGGAATATGCCTTGGCATGACGATCCTGCTTGTACCAGGTGATGTACTCATTCTGGAGGCTCAGCTTGCTGTCTCGTCTCGGGACGACGCTCCCGTGACAGTTGCTGGCCGAGCAGGCGCCGGCGCCGACGTAAGACGGGCGCGTGTCGGCGCGCGCGGCGCCGAGGCCGAGCAGGCAACCCAGCAGGACGCTTCCGCCCGCTAGCGCTCGGCTCTCCCAGCTGGCTCGCCGCATCGAGGTCCGATCCGATTCGGAGCCCCCGCGTAACCCACTCCCGAAGAGAATGTCCAGAGGGCTTGCGATCTTGCGCGGATCTTGGCTATAGCCGCGTCGCTCTGGACCACACAGCGGACGCACGCATCGTCGAAGCCCTTACGACGGTGCAGCGGCAGCACGGCGGTTACATCCCGCAGGGAGCGTTCCGAACCCTCGCTGCCGAGCTCGGCGTGCCGATCTACCGTCTCTACGGCGTCGCCACCTTCTTCCCGCACTTCCGCGTCGAGCCGCCGCCGGCCCTCGACGTCCGCGTGTGCAGCGACCTGTCGTGTCGTCTCCGTGGTGCGCCCGCCTTGCTCGGAGCGCTCGAGGGAGCCGCGCGGGCCCGTGGTCCGGCCGAGGTGGCGGTGGCAGCGGCCTCCTGCCTCGGGCGCTGCGATGGCGCACCCGCGTTCACCCTCAACGACGTGCCCTACTTCGGGCTCGGGGAAGCTGCCCGGCGCGACGTGGTGGCCGCGGTGCAGAACGGGACGTCGCTTCCCCCGCCGCCGGGACCGCCGAGTCTGCGCGAGCTCCGCGCCGATCCCTACGGAGGGGGCGAGCGCCGCTACGGCGCCCTTCGCCGCCTGCTCGAGACGGGCGACGTCGCCGGCGTGCTCGACGCCTTGAAGGGGGCGGACCTGCGTGGCTTCGGCGGCGCGGGGTTCCGGACGGCCGTCAAGTGGGAG
>VBKG01000483.1 GCA_005879585.1 Deltaproteobacteria bacterium
CCCGGTGTTCGCCTTGACGCCAGCGAAGGGCCTGCTGGTGTGCGAGCCGGCGGCAAAGCTCGTCCCGATGGGTGCCAGGCCCACCGCAGCAAGCACGATGATCCGGGCTGATCGTTTCAGACGCACGCTGCCCATGCGAGCACCTCCCCGCCCTGTGGCCGCCTCGGGCTCTCCGAACGCGAGCTTGGCGGCTGCGTGTTGGGATGCCGCTCGGGCGCGGCCGGTTTCAGCCGCCCCCGGCGCGAACCGGTAACCCGCGTCGTGCCCCGGACATCCAACGGGTGTCCAATCGCCGGCGATTCGACACCGACGAAGGCGCAGGCCGCCGTCGACGCGGGCACGGGCGCGATCCACGTCCTCCGCACCGCGCCGGGGGACGGGACGGTCTTGCGCTCCAGTGCGCTCCTCGACGAGCGGGTCGGGCACGTGTGGCAGGCCGGGGTGGCCTCGCCGATCCCGTGGACCCGGGCTCTCTTCCTGTTCACCGACCACCTCGGTCTCACGCGCGATCCGGCGTTCGTCGACAACGCGTTGTACCTGCTCCTCGAGGACGCACGCCCGCGGAGTGTCGACGCCACGCCGAAACTCCCTCCGTCCCCCCTGCATCTCAGCGGCGAGGGAGGGATCATGCGAAAAACATCGCTCGCCCGCGGCTTCGCGGGCACGGCGGCGCTCCTCGCGGCACTCGCGACCGATACCACGGCCCAGGTGGCGGACAAGAAGGTCCTCACGCTCGACGGCGCGAAGAAGGTCGCCGCCGGCGCCGCGGCGGACGCCCGACAGCACAACGAGGGCGCCGCCATCGCCGTCGTCGATGACGGCGGGAACCTGATGTACCTCGAGCGCCTCGACAACACGTTCGCCGCCGGCGCCCGCATCTCGATCGGCAAGGCGCGCACCGCGGCGCTCTTCAAGAAGCCGACGGCGGCCTTCGAGGAGATCATCCGCAACGGGCGGACGCCGATGATCGCGCTCGAGGACTTCACGCCGCTCCAGGGCGGCGTGCCGCTCGAGCTCGACGGCAAGGTCATCGGCGCGATCGGCGTCAGCGGCGCGGCCAACCAGCAGCGCGACGAGGAAGTCGCCAAGGCCGGCGCGGCGGCGCTGAAGTGACGATGCGGACCATCGTCGTAATCCTGATCGCCCTCGTCACGCCCGTGCTCGCTGCGGACGTGACGTACTTCCCCGCCGAGAAGGTGTCGGCGGCCTTCGCGAAGGGCGCCGTCCTCTTCGACGGCGACGGGCGGAACTACATGGTGCACGCGAGCCGCCGCGACGGGGCAGGCCAGGCCGAGGTGCACGTCAAGGACACCGACATCATCTATATGCTCGACGGCTCGACGACGTTCGTGACCGGCGGCACGGTCGTCGGCGGCAAGACCACTGCGCCCGACGAGATCCGCGGAACGTCCGTCGAGCACGGCGACACGCGCCGGCTCGGCAAGGGCGACGTCATCATCGTGCCGAACGGCACGCCGCACTGGTTCAAGGACGTCGACGGGCCGGTGCTCTACTACGTGGTCAAGGTGCGATGACGGTCCGCGCGCTCGTCGCGATCACCCTCGCGCTCGCCGGACCGGCCGCCGCGCTGCCGACGGCGCTCGTGCGTCCGCTCGGACGGCCCGACGCGCTCGTCGACCTCCGCACGGCCGACGGCGTGCGGCTCGTGAAGGGACAGTGGCGCTACAGCGACGCGCGGATCGTCGAAGTCGACGGCAAGGGGCCCGGGCCGGACCTGAAACCCTCGGGCGCGCCGAACCGGACGTACGACTACACACCCAAAGCGGGAACGGCCGATTTCGACGACGCCGCGTGGGAGCGGCTCGAGCCTACGGCGCTGGACGACCGCCGCTCGACGGGCAAGGTGTGCTTCAACTGGTATCGGATCAAGGTCACGATTCCCGACCGCATCGCGGGCTTCGATCCGTCCGGGTCCACGGTGGCGTTCGAGACCGTCGTCGACGACTACGCCGAGGTCTGGGTGGACGGCAAGCTCGCGCCGGTTCTCGGGCAGACCGGTGGTGCCGTCGTCGGCGGCTTCAACGCACCGAACCGCGTCGTGATCGGGCGAAACGTGAAGCCGGGCCAGCAGATCCAGCTCGCGCTCTTCGGCATGAACGGCCCGATCTCGGCGAGCCCGAACAACTTCATCTGGATCAAATCGGCGACGCTCGACTTCTACCGGCCGCCGGAGCCGGGTCCCGGCGTCGGCGAGGTCGTCCGCCTCGACCGGGCGCTCGACGACATCGTCGCCGCCGGTGCGCGCGTCGAGAAGCTCGCCGGTGGATTTCTCTTCACCGAAGGACCGGTCTGGGTCCGCGACGGCGGCTATCTCCTGTTCAGCGACCCGAACGACAACCGCATCTATCGCTGGACGCCCGACGGCGACCTGTCGGTCTACCGGACGAAGAGCGGCTACACCGGGCCGGACATCGCCGAGTACGGCCAGCCGGGCTCCAACGGCCTGACGCTCGACCGCGACGGCCGTCTCACCATCAACGAGCACGGCAACCGGCGGGTCACGCGCCTCGAGAAGAACGGCCAGCTGACGGTGCTCGCCGACCGCTACGACGGCAAGCGCCTCAACAGCCCGAACGACCTCGTCTACAAGTCCGACGGCGCCCTCTACTTCACGGATCCGCCGTTCGGTCTGCCGAAGTTCTTCGACGACCCGCGGAAGGAATTGCCGTACAGCGGCGTGTTCCGCGTCGCCGGCGGCACGGTGCAGCTCCTGACCACCGACCTCCTCGGCCCGAACGGCCTCGCCTTCTCGCCCGACGAAAAGTACTTCTACGTCGACGACTGGGACGTGAAGAAGAAGGTCGTGATGCGCTATCGCGTCGAGCGCGACGGGACGCTGTCGCACGGCGAGGTCTTCTTCGACATGACGAGCGAGCCCGGCGAGCAGGCGCTCGACGGCATGAAGGTCGACCGGAAGGGGAACCTCTACGTCTCGGGACCGG
>VBKG01000484.1 GCA_005879585.1 Deltaproteobacteria bacterium
CGTCTTCGTCGCGAAGACGAAGTGAGGCCGGAGTCGGCGGATCGTCGCGATGGGCCAGCCGACGGCCCGAAACCGCAGTCGACCGCGCCGGCCCGAGAGTTCGCGGTCAGAACGTGGCCTCGACACCGACGGGTGGCAGTTGCTCCAGCGCGGCCCGCAGCCGCGCCGCCCGCTCGCTTCGTTCTACGGCTTCGTCGGGCCGTTCGGATGGAGTGTGGCCACTCGGGTCTGCCGCGCCGCGCGCCTCCGCCCGGCCGTGGGCCGCGCGCGCCCGCCGACCGTCGATCGCGACGTTGCGGACCAGACGCAGCAACCACGGTCGTGCCTCGCCGCGCGCGGGATCGTCCCCGCGCGCCACGCGGCCGAGCAACGCGGACTCGATCTGGCCCGTCGGCGCCAACGTCCGCGCGTCAGACGACGCCGAGCTCCCAGGCCAGGCGGAGCCCCACTGCGACGCTGCCGAGCGCGGCCCCGAGCCGCAGCGCGAGCTCCGCGCGGGCGAACCGTCCGCCCACGAGTGCCAGCGGCACGCCGAAGAGCGTGCTCATCGCCACCATGCCGGCGATCGAGCCGGCGCCGAAGATGCCGACGTACGCGAACGCGAGCCCCGGTGACGGGATGGTCGCGAGCACGGCGAGCATGAGGGCCGCGCTGCCGGCGAGGCCGTGCACGAGGCCGACGAGGAAGGGTCGCCTGCCGGTGCGCAGGTGGTGGTGACCCTCGCCGCCCATCGGTTCGGAGTCGTGCAGGTGCGGATGGACGTGAGCGCGATCGCCGTGGCTGTGGACGTGATGGTGCAGCGTGCCACCCGTCCAGACCGTGCGCAGCAGATTCAGCCCGAGGACGATCAGCATCACGGCCACGCCGAGCTCGAGCGCGGAGGCGAGTCGCGGCGGGATCTCGGCGTGCAAGCCGATCACGGCCACCGCGGCGGCGAGTAGCGCAGCCGTGTGGCCGAGACCCCAGAGGGCTCCGACCAGAGAGGAGCTCCAGAGGCTCCGTCGCTGGCCCACGATCGTCGACACGGCAGCCAGATGGTCGACGTCGAGCGCGTGCCGGAGGCCGAGCACGAAGCCGAAGCCGAGGATCGCGAGCGGGGTCGTCGGCATGGCGGTCAGATCCCCAACCGGGCGATCGCCTCGATCACGATCGCGAGCCCGGCGATCGAGATGACGAGCGCGCTCGCGACCGGAGCGAAACGGGCCAGGCGCCCGTCGAGCGGCAGGCGCTCGAAGAGGTCGCGCGCGTACACCAGGGCGATGCCGATCGACGTCAGCACGGCCGCCAGGCCCGCGCTGAAGGCGACGATCAGGAGGAGGCCGAAGGCGATGCGGCCGAACGCGATCGCGCCGAGCATGACCACGAGCGCCGACGGACACGGGAGGAGCCCGCCCGACACGCCGAGCGCGAGGAGGCTCCGCCATCCGACCGCGCCGTCCGCTGGCGCGTGGGAATGGCTGTGATCGTGATCGTGCGTGTGCTCGTGTCCGTCGTGGTGGTGATCGTCGTGCGCGTGCGGATGCCCGTCGTGGCCGAGGGCGAGCGCGGCCTGAAGCCGGGAGGCGGCGAGCGAAGCTCCGACCGCCACCACGACGAGACCGGACACGGCACTGATCCACGGGAAGAGTCGCTCGGGGACGACGTAGGCCGAGGCAGTGAGCGTGAGAAGGCCGAGCGCGTAGACACCGAGGGTGTGGGTTGCGGTGACGACGAGGCCCAGGAAGACGGCGTGTCGCGCGGTGCCGCGCGCGCCGACCAGGTAAGCGCCCACCACGGTCTTCCCGTGGCCGGGGCTGAGCGCGTGCAGCGCGCCGAGACCCGCCGCCACGAGCAGCGAGGTGAGGACGAGCCACGGGCCGAGCGGGGCACGCGTCGCGACCAGCTCCGTCATCCGGTCGGCGAAGCGCGCCGCCCCGGCGCGCGCCGGTGAGACCACGCGCTCCGCGGCGGGAACGGCGGCCCCGGGCGAGAAGCGGAAGCGAGCCTCGGTCACCTGCGGCGGGCTCTGCAGCTGATCCTCTGGATAGGCGCGCAGCGCCTGGCTCCGGTCGACGCGTGGCACGGTGGATTCCGAGAGCACCATCCCTGCGCCGCCGTCGGCAATCATCTCCTGCCAGCCCGGGCGCCCAGCGAAGTTGGCGTCGCGGACGGCCACCGCTCCTCGATCCGCGCCGAGCAGCGTCGAATACCACAGCTCCAGCCGGAGCGTCGGAAGACCTCCGGCGCCGGGCAACGTCTCGAACGCATGGGCCCCCGGCGTCAGGCCGAGGGTCCGGCCGTCGATGCCGAGCGCCAGGTTCCGGCCGAGCTCCGTCGCCATGCGGCGCACGTAGGCGTCCTGCTCCCGCTCGTCGATCGTCTGGTCGCCGTTGGCGTCCACGACGCGCAGCTCCTGGAACGTGGGGATCTCGGCCATGTCGACGACGTAGCGGATGGTGATGGTGCGCGGCTCGAGACGGAGAGCGGCGTAACGGTTGACCGTGAAGTTGCCGAGCGGGTGCGCGTGCGCGACCGCAGAGCCGAGGGCGAGGCAGAGGGCGACCGGCACGCTCCTCATGGGCCGTCTCATAGCGCGACCCGCGCGACCCCGTCGAGCGCGGCGAGCGTCGTCCGCGCCACGGCCGCCTGGCGGAGGTCGAAGTACGGGTTGAGCGCGAGGGCGCGGCGGAGATGCCGGCTCGCCCGCCGCCGGCGTCCTGCGGCCGCGGCGATGAGGCCGGCGTGCGGCCGTTCTTGTAGAACGCCCACGCGAGCGCGTCGTCGGTGTAGACGCCGCCGCGGCTCCTCGATTCCTGCTCGGCCAGGCGGAGCGCTTCCGGCAGCCGTCGATCGTGGTCGGCGTAGAAGAGGGCGAGCTGAGGCCCGCTGGTCGTGCCCGAAACGTCGTTTCCGAGCCTCATATACGGCCCGAGGCCGGCGAGTGCGGTGCGCGCCGCCTGAAGCCTCTCGCCGACTCGCTCACGTCGCATGCCTCCGTGTCACACGGCACGCGGACGTCGCGCCAGACGGGCTACAGCGAGCACGTACTGCG
>VBKG01000455.1 GCA_005879585.1 Deltaproteobacteria bacterium
AAGAACGTGCCACCGCCGTTGGACAGCTTCACGGTGATGCTGGCGCCGGGGAGCCCGAGTGCGGCGAGCGTGGCCGGGATCCCTCCGCGGAGCATCAGGCGGTCGCTGCCCGCGCCGAGGCGCGTGAGGACCAGGCGGCGGAGGTCGAAGGGCCCCGTGCACTCGATCACGTACGTATGCGTGCCCGCCGCCACGTCGAGGAGGACGCCGCCGGGCGCCGGCGCCGGTGCGCCCACCACAGTGCCGTCGCGCACGACACGGCTGCAGGCCGCGAAGACGCCGTCGAGGCGGAGCGTGCCGTCCGCGTCGGCGTCGGCGGCAACCGTGAGCGCGCGGGACGGGTCGAGGTTCGCGCGCGCCAGGTCGAGGCGCGCCGAGCCGACGTTCCGGAGCGTCACGTCGAGACGGTTCTCGATCGGGATCGCGGGCGCCGCGCCCCACGTGCGGTTCGACTCGGCGTAGGTGAACGGCGGCACCGCGCCGGCCGTCGTCCCCGCCGTGCTCGGCGGATCGCCGAGCCCGAAGCCGTGGCTCAGCGCATCGATCACGCCCTTCGCGGGGTTCGAACCGGCCGCGGTGCTCTTCAATGTCAGCTCGGAGATCCAGTACGCATGATCGTGGACGAGCCCGAGGGCGGCGGCGTCCGCGGCTGGCACGTAGGCAAACGTCACGTGCGGCGGGTTCCGGTCGACGGCGGCGGTGCCGAGGAAGTCCGTCGAGAAGGGATAGTTGTAGCCGTTGAGCGCCTGCGCGAGGTGGTCCGACGGGCTGAAGACGAGGAAGCGAAAGCGGTAGCCGAGCTGGTCGAAGCCGCGGATCCCTTGTTCGGGCGCGCCGAGGTTCTGGGCGCGGGTCCCCGCGATGGGCACGAGCTCGTCGGAGCTGGCGACCACGTTCAGGTACGGGATGTTGCGCGCGTTCTCGAGCCACAGGTTCGTGAGCGTCTCGATGCCCCCCGTCGGCGGTCCCGGCGGCACCCAGATGCCGTCGCCGGGCGGGCCGACCTGGGTGAACGCCTTGCCGAAGAGGTCGGGGTAGAGCGTCGGCAGGCGGTAGGTGCAGTAGCCGCCCATCGAGTAGCCGCTCGACGCCATGCGGTCCGGATCGAGCGTGAAGTGTGCGGCGACGTCGTTCCACATCTCGAAGGCGTCGTACTCGGCCTCGTGGATGCACCAGCCGTCTGGCCCACGGCCAAGGGCGGTCGCCACCAGGTTGCCACGCGCCTCGCCGATCTGCTGGATCATCGTCGCGCCGTGGTACTGCCAGTAGTGGTCGCCGAGCGAGTGCAGGTTGAGCGTCAGCCCGGCGGGCGTGCCCGGCGTGTACGTGCTCGGGATGTACAGCGAGTACGGCTGCAGCTGCCCGTGGTACTGTGGGAACGTGCCGAAGTTCGGTTCCTGCGGGATGTCACCGCGGCCCTCGCCGAGGTCGAGACGACTCGCGAAGATGCGCATCTGGAGACCGGTGGCCGGCACCGTCGACTCGGTGACGGCCGCGTCGAGCTTCGCGAAGTCGATGTCGTGGGCGAAGTCGGTCGGCGTCTTGTTGCGGATCGAGAGCGACTGGTTGGTGTCGGGCGGCACGTCGCAGTGGAGCGTGTCGGGCGGGTTCTGGCAGTGCGCGACCGCCTCGCCGAAGCGGAAGCCGAGGTTGAAGATGCCGCACGGCGCGAGGTCGAGGGGGCCCGCCCCGCCGGGCACGGTAGCGCTGGCGTTCTGCTGCGGCCGGAGCCACCCGCCCGTCGTCGGGTCGTAGAGCCCGGCGGCCAGGGTCGCGCGCCACGCGCCGTGCGGGTCCGAGACGGTGCGCGGCACGATCACCGTGATCTGGTTCGCTTCGAGGTCGGTCGTCACGTCGGTCAGCGGCGTCGTGACCGGGAGGCCGAGGAGCGGGAAACGCGTGTGCTCGGCGCCGGTCCCCCACACCGTGATCGCTTCGTCGGTCCCCGGAAACGGCGCGCCGGGGTCGCGCGGCAGGGTCGCCGCGCCCGTCGCCGCATTGTGATCGGTGTCGAACGCGAGGACGACGATCGTGCTGTCGGCCTCGAGCAGCGTGTTGAGCGTGATCCGGTAGGCCACCGAATCGGGCGCGACGGCGATGCGGAGCTCGACGATGTCGGCCGCGTTGCCACCGTAGCGTGCGGTGTTCGTCGGGTACTTGATGTCGCCGACGCGCGGGCTGAGGCCCGTCGCCCCCTGCCCGTCGGTGTCGCTGCCGTAGTCGTCGTAGAGGAAGTCCTGGTAGAGATACTCGCCGGCGACGTACGCCTCTTGCCCCGACACGAGCAGCGGCGGCGCCGTGAAGCGCGGATTGCGGTTCTCGAGCTGCGGTGCGGGAGGGGGCGGCGCATAGAGGACGTCGGGCCCCGGCCGGGCGCCGCTCGTGACGCTCGGCAGCGACCCGCCCCGGGCGGCGCCTGCCGTCGCCAGCAGGGCGGCGCCTACCCGGAACAATGGAGGACGGCTCGCAGGCATGTGTCCCCTCCTCGCCAGTCAGGTGGCGCTAGCCCGCGGCAGGAGCAGCCAGCCATACCGGAACGCCCCCAGCGCGGGAGGGAAAAACGGGGAAGAGCGGCTGGAAAAGAAGGGAGCGGCGCCGAATGACGCGATCAGTGCGTCGTGCAGCCCGTCCCCTTCATGCTCGCGGCGTCCGATCCAGGCTCCACATCCCCGGCCCGTGCGCCGCGATCCACAGGAACGCGAAGCAGTAGAGCGCCGCGAGCTCGCCCTGGTTGACGAGCGGCAGCAGCGCTTTGAACCCATGCGCCATCCAGTACGCGAAGGCCATGAGTCCCGAGCAAAGAAACGCCGCCCAACGCGTCGCGAGCCCCACCATGACGAGCGCCCCGCCCACGAGCTCGATCGGTCCC
>VBKG01000146.1 GCA_005879585.1 Deltaproteobacteria bacterium
ATGTGGAAGTACTCGCCGCCGTTCCCGACGAGCGCCGCCGACTGCAACAACGCCGATCACCTGGTGACGACCCCGCCGACCAAGACGCTGTTCCCGACCCCGAGCTCGCCGACGCCGGCGGCGATCGTCCGCGTCCCCGGCACGGATCACTGGTACATCGACAGCGTCCTCCTGCCGGGCGTGCCTGGTACAGGCGGGGGATCGATCGACGAGTACGACGCGAATGGCGTCCTCGTCCGAAACATCGTGCCGAGCGCGATGCTGCAGAACCCCCTCGGCTTGGACGTCGGATCCGACGGGACGCTCTACTATGCCGAGCTGAACCTCAACCCGGACACCTCGACGGGATGCGGTCGCATGTCGATGGTGCGGTTCGTCGGCGGCACGCCGCAAGCACCCGAGGTCCTCGGCCGGAACCTGAGCTTCCCGGACGGCGTGACGGTCGTCGATTCCAAGCAGCTCCGCGTCAACTTCCAGAAACTGCCGCCGGCTCCCGAGCCCGACCCGCGCACCTGTAACGGTGGCGGAGGATCCCCGAGCGGCGCCTTCATCGACGGATAGCCGGCTGCCGGTGCGTCACGGCGCGCCGGTCGCTCGCGTGAGCTCGAAGACGTGCAGCCGACCACTCCGACGGCCGCGCACCTCGAGCTGGTAGTTGTGCGGGAGACCGAGCCCCAGGGCGAGGAGTTTCCCAAACAACCGGCTGAAGAGCCGTTCGACGCGCGACGGCGCCTCGAATCGAGCGGCCTCTGCGCTCATGACGCGGAGCATCGCAGACCGGCGCCGCGCCCGGCAAGCCGACGTGCGCGCCGACGCTCCAATTTTGGCCGTGTGGCGCGGCCCGTCGCCATCCTTCGATAGATAAAAGTGACGGTTTCAGGCACAAAGTCCTTGACGCCAGCCCCGAACCGGCGGAGATTCCCCGCCGCCATGAAGCCCGAGAAGGATTGGCTGTCGTTCGCCCTCCTCGCGCTCACGGTGCTCGGAATGGCGCTCGTCGCGCTGGCCCAGTAGCTCCCGCCGCTCGTCGCGCCGTCCTCGCTCGCGGACCTTGCGCCTGGCACGCGGCATGCTTAATGGCAACACGCCTTTGCAGGGCGTCCATGCACCGCGAAGGGAGGCACGGCATGCGGCCCATCGACAAACTTCGACAGATGCTTCTCGCGCAACGTCGCGCGCTCTTCGAGCAGGTCGCGCGCGCGGCGGATGATCTGCGCTGGCTCGACACCAACACGCATCCCGAGACCGAGGAAGAGGCGCAAGAGCAGAACATCGCCAACCTTCTTGCGCGCCTCGACGATCGCGGCAACGCGGAGCTGCGCATAGTCGACCGCGCGCTCACGCTGATCGAGGAGGGCGACTACGGGACGTGTGAGGACTGCGGCGACCCGATTCCCGTCGAACGGCTCGAGGTGCTGCCGACCGCGACCACCTGCGTCTTCTGCGCCGAGGCGCGCGAGCGGAATTCCCGACAGGCGGTGGCAAGCTGACGTCGAGCAGCCGACTGCCGCCGGCGGGCACGGGCGGCGGCACCGATCTGCGCGCCAGGCATTGCGTGCCGTGCGAGGGCGGCGTCGACAAGCTCGACGCCGCGCGTGCTGCGGAGCTCCACCGCCAGGTTCCCGCGTGGCAGCTCCGCGACGACAAGCTGTATCGCCGGTTCACGTTCCGCGACTTCAAGGCGGCGATGCGGTTCGTCGATCAGATGGCCGACGTCGCCGAGGGCGAAGGCCATCACCCGGACTTTGCGGTGCACTACAACCGCGTCGACGTGACCATCTGGACGCACGCCATCGACGGCCTGTCCGAGAACGACTTCATCCTGGCGGCCAAGATCGATGCGCTCGCGCCCTGATACGCGGAGGAGAGGCGGCGACCGGATTCGAACCGGTGCATGGAGGTTTTGCAGACCTCTCCCTTAGCCACTTGGGTACGCCGCCCGGGGAACTTCGTCCCATACTTGCGAGTCCCGCGCGTGTCAACGCGAGGCGGCGGGCGCGCCTCAGCGAGGCGTTCCGGTGGGCGGCGTGGATGGCGTACCGGCAGCGGGCTCGGACTCTTTCTTGCGCTTCTCTTCTTTCTTCTGCCGCTTCTCGAGCGCCTTCATGCGACGCTCCGCTTCGCGACGCTCACGGACGTTGCTCTTGAAGGCCCGTCCCCCTGCCATGGCGATCACCTCCGCGCGCCAGCACTGCTCGACGCGAACTTTTGCGACCCTAACCCTCGCTCCCGTCCGGCGTCAAGGCATCGCCCGGCGCTCGCCCTGCGCGTCGGGGTCGTGTCCTCCTCTTCGTCCTCGGCCGGCACGAATTGGAATCTCCCCGTGAAGCGGTTCAGCACGAAGTCCTGGCCCGCCGAGTATATCCCGCCCTGCACGAGGGCAGCCGCGACCAGGCAGAGACCGAGCAGCAGCACCGCGCGCACGCTCATTCTTTGACCTCCTGAAGCGACCCGGAACTTCGTCTCGGGTCGGCGTCCTACATGTCCAGCTCACCGATGCTTGCTTCCCAGTTTCTGCCGTCGAACCGGACGACCGTGAGCCGCTCGACGTCGACGCCGTCGAGACAGCGCACGTTCACGTCGATGCAGTCCGGATGCGACCGCGGAACGTAGAAGCTGGCCACGCCGCAGGTCCCGCAGAAATGATGCTGCGCCACCATGGTGCCGAAGCGGTAAGTCGTGAGCGCGTCGGCGCCCTGCACGAGGCGGAACCGCTCCCGCGGGACGATGTGGTGCAGGTACCCTTTGCGCGTACAGATCGAGCAGTTGCAGTCGACGATGCGCGCGAGGTCCGCAGTCACCTCGAACCGCACGCGGCCGCAGTGGCACCCGCCGGTGTGAACGCGCACGGCTGGATGCTAGACGACGGATTCCTCGCCCGTCAACGCGGTGCTAGACGCATCGCATGAAGGAGACGGACCGGGCGCGCGTCGTCGTCGTCGGCGCCGGCTTTGCCGGCCTGCACGCCGTCCGGCGGCTGGCGAAAGCACGCATCCGGGTCCTGTGGGTCGACGGCCGCAATTATCACTGCTTTCTGCCGCTGCTCTACCAGGTGGCGACCGCCGGTCTCGAGCCGCAGGAGATCGCGTATCCGGCGCGGAGCATCCTGCGCCGGTTCCCGACCGCGGAGTTCCGCCTCGCCCACGTCGTCGGCGGCGATCCGGCCGCGCGGACGCTCGTCACGGCCGCCGGCGAGCGCATCGGCTACGATCGGCTGATCATCGCCGCCGGGGGGGCCGCGGAGGACTTCGGCGTGGCCGGGGCCCGGGACTCCGCCTTCCGGCTCTACGACCTCGAGGACGCGCGGCTCCTCCGGAACCACATGCTACGCGTGCTCGAGGAGGCGGAAGCCCTCGAGGACCCCGCTGCCCGGGCCGCGCTGTTGACCTTCGTCATCGTCGGCGGCGGCCCGACCGGCGTCGAGATGGCGGGGGCGCTCGCGGAGTTCCGGACGCACGTCGTCCCGCGCGACTACCGCAAGGTGACCGCGGAGGCCGTCCGCATCGTGCTGCTCGAGGCGGGCCCCGAGCTGTTGCCGCCGTTCACGCCGCGGCTCCGCGAGCGCGCGCGGCGCGATCTCGTGGGGCGCCGGGTGGACGTCCGCAGCGGCGCCCGCGTGACCCGCATCACGCCGGACGCGGTGGAGCTCGCGACCGGCGAGACGATCTCCGCCCGGACCACGGTCTGGGCCGCGGGCATTCGCGCCGCGCCGGTCACCGCCGACCTCGGGCTGGCGACGGGAAAGAGCGGCCGCGTGCGTGTCGACCCGACGCTTCGCGTCCCGGGATACCCGGAGGTGTTCGCCGCGGGCGACGTGGCGATCGTCGACGGCGCCGAGCGCCTGCCGCAGGTGGCCCAGGTGGCGATCCAGCAAGGTGAGCACGCCGCAGCGAACGTGCTCCGCGGCCTGCGCGGCGAGCCGTGCCTCCCGTTTCAGTATCGCGACAAGGGGTCGATGGCGACGATCGGCCGCAGCCACGCGGTCGCCATGATCGGCCGCTTCCAGGTGACCGGCCGGCCGGCGTGGTTTCTCTGGCTCGCCGTGCACCTCGTGATGCTGATCGGGTTCCGGAACCGCCTCGTCGTGCTCGTCAACTGGGCGTGGAGCTATCTGACGTACGACTTCGGCCTCCGCGCAATCGTGGGTACCGAGCCGGAGCGCACCGCGGGCAACGCGCGCGCCACCGACACCGATCGTCGCCAGACCCGGGTAGGCTAAAGCCGCGGACCCGGGAGCCCGGGCCCGCGGCTGACCCATCACGGGAAGGAAGTTGCGGGGGGTGGATTTGAACCACCGACCTCGAGGTTATGAGCCTCGCGAGCTACCTGGCTGCTCCACCCCGCGGCAGGTCCCGCGCCGATCGCGCGAGGTTCATTCTCCTATCGACGGCACCCTGCCCTGTCAACCGCCGCCGTCGCGCACGCCACGGCGATTCACATGGCCGACGCGCACGCAAATGCGCGCACGCGTCACGCGGCTGACTCTGCTCGTGCACCCGCCGCAGCGTCGAACCCCGCTCGCTGTGCCAAAGATGTCGCGACGCTGGCACGCGCGCCGCCCGCGACACCCGGAAATCGCTGGGGTTCGCCACCCGAGGCTTCGGCCCGGAAACTGCAGCAGGCTCGACGGAACAGCGCGGGCCAGGAGAGGCGGGCAGGACTTGTCCATGCGGAGGAGCTGGTGAGCAGTCGGCGGCAGGTGACGGCGAGCGGCCGCACCGTCCTGGTCGTCGACGACCAGGTCGACACGCTGAGCTCCGTCCGCATGCTGCTGGAGCGCGAGGGGCACCGGGTGCTCACCGCCGAAAGCGGGTCGGAGGCCCTGGCGCTCCTCGCGCGCGAGCCCGTGCAGCTCCTGCTGGTCGACTACTTCATGCCGATCATGACCGGCGAGGAGCTGATCCGGGCCGTCCGCGAACGGGATCACCTCGTCCAGATCGTCCTCCAGACCGGCTACGCGGGCGAGAAGCCTCCCCGCGAGATGCTGTCGCGGCTCGCGATCCAGGGCTACCACGACAAGACCGACGGTCCCGACCGCCTCCTGCTCTGGGTCGAGGTGGCGTTCAAGGCCTACGACCAGCTCGCCCAGCTCCACATCGCCGAGCGGCTGAAGACGGAGCTCCTCGCCAACGTGTCGCACGAGTTCCGTACGCCGCTCAACATCATCGTCGGCTACATCGACCTGCTGCGCGAGGGAACGTTCGGCGAGTGTCCGCCCGAAACGCGCGCCGTCCTCGACAAGGTGCTCGGCAACGCCGCGTACCTGCTCGAGATGGTCGAGGAGTTCCTCGATCTCTCCAAGCTCGAGGCCGGCGCGATGCACGTCAAACCGGAGCGGATGGCGCTGACGCCGTTCCTGCGCGAGATCGCGGAATCCTTCGCGCTGATCGTGAACAAGCCCGTCGCCTTCGTGACCGACATCCCGGAGGAGCTCCCCGCGGTGCTCGCCGAGGCAGCAAAGCTCCGCGTCGTCGTCCACAACCTCCTCACCAACGCGGCCAAGTTCACCCGGGAGGGCCACATCCAGCTGAGCGCCGCGCCGCTCCCCGACGGCCGTGCCGCCATCCGCGTGCTGGACACGGGTCCCGGGATCCCGGCCGAGCAGCACGAGGCGATCTTCGAGATCTTCCACCAGCTCCGGCCGCACGACGGCGAGACCAAAGGCATCGGGCTCGGCCTGGCGCTGGCGCGGCGCTTCACGCGCATGATGGGCGGCGAGATCGCCGTCGAGAGCGCACCCGGCGCGGGCTCCGCGTTCACCGTGCTCTTGCCGGTCGACGGCTCGCGCGCAGCAGCAGCGGCGGACGAGGCCGCGGCCTGACACCGTGAGCGCGCCGTACATCCGGCGGGCCCGGCTCGCGGGCGCGCTGCTGCTGCTTTCGGTGGTGTGCCTCGCCGTCGTATCGACGCGCGCTGGCGTCGGCTGGGTGGGCCGGCCTTTCCCGGGTTTCTTCCTCCTGCGCAACCGCGTCGTCGCCTCGGTCGGCCTGTCCGGTTGGCCGGTGTCGCCGTTCCCCGAGGTCTTCCAGGCGACGGTCGTCGCCGTGGACGGCGTCCCCGTAGCCCGTGCCGCGGACGTATACCAGGCGGTGCGCCGGCATCGCGCCGGAACGGTCTTCGCGTACACCTTCGAGCGGCACGGACGGCGCTTCGAACGCCGCATCCCCTCGCACCTCTTCACGTGGCGCGACGCCTTTCTGATCTTCGGCGTCTACCTCTTCGACGGGCTCGTGTTCGCGGCGATCGGCGTCGGCGTCTGGGCGCTGAGCCCCCGACGCGCGACCACCTGGGCGCTCCAGGCGATCGGCCTCTGCGTCGGCGTTTACGCGCTCACCGCCATGGACCTCTACGGGCCGCACGTACTGTTCCGGCTGCACGCGCTGGCCGAGGCGTTCCTGCCCGCCGTGTTCCTCCATCTCGCCCTGCTCTTCCCCGTGCGGCGGATGCGTCTCTGGCCGGCGATCACCGTGAGCTACGTGCCATTCGCGCTCGTGGCCGTCGTCTACCAGGCGTGGCTCGACGATCCGGCGCGCTATCCGGCGGTGCACGAGTTCGCGACACTCTGTCTCACCGGGGCCGGGCTCTGCCTGCTCGCCGGCGTGGTCGCGGGATACGTGCAGGCCTCCTCCGAGCTCGTCCGCCACCGCGTGCGCATCATCGTCCTCGGCATCATCGGCGGGTTCGTCCCGCCCGCGGCGGTGCTCGGCTACTCGGCGCTCAACGACGGCCAGATTCCCGTCAACGTCGTCGGCTACACGGCGTTCCTCTTCCCGCTGGCGATCGCCTACGCGGTCCACAAGCGCGACCTCTTCGCGATCGACGCGCTCGTCCAGCGCGGCCTCTACTACACGATCCTGAGCGGCCTCGTGACGCTGGCGTACCTCCTGACCGCGGCGCTCGGGACACACGTGCTCCATCTCTCCCGGCTCGGCAGCTCGCCCGTCTTCTCGCTCACCTTCACGCTGGCGGTGCTCTTCGTCCTGCCGGCGCTCCGCGATCGGGTGCAACGCATCGTCGACCTCTGCTTCGGCCGCCAGCCGTACGAGGCCGAGGAAGTGCTCGCGGCCGCCAGCACCGCGCTCGGATCGACGTTCGAGCTGCGAGCCATCCTCCAGATGACGCTCCGCTTCCCCGTGTCCGTGCTGCGCCTGGAGCACGCCGCCGTCTTCCTCCGCGCCGCCGACGGGTTCTTCGAGGAAGCGCTCCGCGAGCCCGCCTCCGACGGCGGGACGCCGGTTCGCCTCGCCGAGGATGCGCCGCTGGCGCGGCTTCTCGCCGCGCTGCCCCAGATCGTCGTACGCGAGGCGCTGCCGCGCCAGGCCGCCGCCGACCGCGCGACCACTCTCGCGGCGCTCGACGCGCTCGGGGCCCAGCTGGTCGTCCCGCTCGCCTGCCAGGGCGTGCTGAGCGGCTTCATCGTCTGCGGACGGAAGTGCGCGGGCACGTCGTTCGCGGCGGGCGACGCCTCGTTCCTCCGCACGTTCGCCAACCAGGCGGCGCTCTCGTTGCAGAACGCCCGCACGTTCCACGACCTGTGGCTGCTGAACAGCGACCTCGAGCGCCGCGTGAACGAGCGGACGCAGCAGCTCGCCACGTCGCTCGCGCAGCTCGAATCCGCCTACCGGACCCTGCAGGCGAGCCAGGAGCAGCTCGTGTCGGCCGAGAAGATGGCGGCCTTCGGTCGCCTCGCCGCGGGCATCGCCCACGAGGTGAACACCCCCCTCGGCGCCGCGGTCAACGCGCTCAAGGTGGCGCGCGAGCTGGTGTCGGAGTGCGAGGCCGTCGCGCTCGACGACACCGCGTCCGAGGCGGACCGACAGACGGCGTTCGCCGAGCTCGCGGGGGTCGTCGCGAACATCGAGGAGTGGACGCGGAAGGCGATCTCGTACATTCGCAGCATCAAGGCGCACAGTCGGGCCGCCGGGGGCGCGGCGGCGCCGTTCGACCTGCCGCGCCTGCTCGAGCGCGATCTCCAGCCGCTCCTCATGCACCGGTTACGGCTCGCGGGCGGGCAGCTCGAGTTCCGTCTCGCCGCCGACCTGCCCCAGCTCTACGGCGACGGCAGCCGGCTCGGCCAGGTGCTCGCGAACCTCATCACCAACGCCATCGACGCCTGCGAGGGGCTGCCACTCGCGCGCCAGCGGATCGTCGTCGAGGCGTCTGCCCCGGACCGGCGCGAGGTCGTGCTCAGCATCTGCGATCTCGGGACGGGCATCGCGCCCGACGTCCGGGAGCGCGTCTTCGACGAGTTCTTCACCACCAAGCCGCCGGGCAAGGGAACGGGGCTCGGGCTCGCCATCGCGCGCGACATCGTCAACGGCGAATTCGGCGGGACGCTCGCCTGCACGGCGTCCGGACCCGAGGGCACGACGTTCACGATGCGCCTGCCGCTCCGCGCTCCGGAGCCCGCGGCACGGAGCGCGGCGTGAGGGCGTCCACGATCCGGCGCGCCGTCGCCGTGGTGGCGGGAGCCGCCGCGTACGCCCTGGCGCTGCCGCCGTTCGACCACGCCTGTCTCGCGTGGGTGACGCTCGTTCCGCTGCTCCTCGTCGTCCGTACGGCGTCGCCGCGGCGCGCCTTCGCGTGGGGAGCGCTCTATGGCTTCGCCACCGGCTGGATGGTCACCTGGTGGCTCACGCAGGCGGTGGCGCGCTACTTCGCGGCCGGCATCTTGCCGGCGGCGCTGGCCATGTCCGTCGCGTACGCGGTGGCCGTCGCCGGGACCTTCGGCCTGTTCGCGGCGGGCGCCGCCGCCGTGCTGCACGCCGGCGGCAGCGGATCGAGGCGGATGGTCAGCCTGCCCGCCCTCTGGACTGCGATCGAGGTCCTCCGGGCGCGTGTGCTCGGGGAGCCGTGGGCGCTCCTCGGCTACTCGCAGCACGGCCACATCGGCCTGATTCAGGTCGCCGCCATCGCCGGCGTCTACGGCGTCTCGTTCCTCGTGGCGCTCGGGAACGCCGCCATCGCCGAGGCCGTGGCATCGTTCCGCGCGCACCGCGGCGTCCGCGCGGCCTGCGCGGCGCTCGCGGGTCCGGCCGCGATCATCGGCAGCGTCTGGCTGGTCGGCGCCGCATACGCACTCCGCGGTCCCGACGGCGGCTTCGCCGCGCAACCCGTCGCCATCGTGCAGACCGGCGTGGCGCCCGCCTTCCAGTGGACGCGCGGCTACGCCGAGCAGCAGCTGCTCGCGCACATCCGCGCCACCGACGCGCTCCCCGAGCACGGGCCGGCGCTCATCGTGTGGCCCGAGAACGCGCTCACGCTGTACCTCGAGAACGAGCCGCTCGTCGCCCGCCAGCTCGCCCGCCTCGCCGTCCGGCACCGCGCGGACCTGCTCTTCGGCGGGCCGCGCTATGCCGACGGCCATACGTTCAACAGCGCCCGCCTCCTGCGCGCGAGCGGCGAGAGCGGCGGCCACTACGACAAGCAGCGCCTGGTCCTCTTCGCGGAGTCCGGCCCGCTCGCAGCGCCGCCGCCGGAGGCCGCGAGCGAGAGCCCGCGGGCCTTCACCGCCGGCACGCTGCCCGGCATTCTCCCGAGCTTCGTGCCGCTCGGCGTCTCGATCTGTCACGAGATCCTCTACCCGGAGCTGATCACTCGCGCCGTGCACGCCGGCGCCGACGTCCTCGTGAACATCGCCAACGACGGATGGCTCGACGGCGGCTACGGCGTCGCGAGCCGCCAGCACTTCGCGATGGCGGTCTTCCGTGCCGTCGAGAGCCGCCGCTATCTCGTCCGCGCGGCGACGACCGGCATCTCGGGCATCGTCGACCCCTTCGGTCGGGTGCTCGCCACGGTGCCGCCCGGCACCGTCGGGGCCGCGACCGGGATCGTGGCGGCGCGCAGCGAGCTGACGCCCTACGTCCGGCTGGGGGATGCGTTCGCGTTGCTCTGCGTGCTCCACATCGCCGCCCTCCTCGCCGCGGCGCTGTCCTCCGCCCGGGCGCACGCCGCACCGGTCGCCGACGCGCCGCCGCCGCTCGTCGAAGACGACGTGGCAACGCCGAAGTCGTACGCCGCTTAGGAGCGACCCGAGACTCATGTCTCGGGTCGGAGCCAGACGCGAGCGTGAAGGGACAGTACCACGCGCGACTGCCGTGCCGCGGCTGGCGAAGCCAGCGCGGCATGCGGGGTACGCGCCCGGCGCGCTCGATCGGCGGATGCCGCCGCAGCGGTGAAGCCGCCAGCCTTCGGCGTGCTGGACAGGCATCGCCACAGAGGCGTCGGCGGGGCGGGCCGTACCTCGTCTGTCGCGCCGGCTTTCGCCGGCCGCGACATGCGGCGCGCGCGGGTCACCGAGCGTTCCACTCTCGCGTCCGGTCCCGACCCGAGATGTATCTCGGGTCGGCCTCTTGCCAGCGCGGCGCGCTCCGAGGCAGGATCGGCCGCGTGAAGCTCGGCCTCTTCCTGCCGCTCGCCGGCGATCCGGCGCGGCTCCGTGACCTGCTCGCGGTCGCGGCAACGACCGCCGAGCGGACGGGCTTCCACTCGCTCTGGTTCGCCGAGCACGTCGCCCTCTTCGACGGCCCCGCGTCCCGGTATCCGTACTCGGCGGACGGCAGCTTCCCGCTGTCCGGCGAGGCCGGCATCCTCGAGCCGTTCCTCGCGATCGGGTTCGCGGCAGCGCTGACCAGCCGCATTCGCCTCGGCACGGGGATCTGCCTCGTCCCGCAGCGGCCGCCGCTCTACACGGCCAAGCAGGTCGCCGATGCGGACGTCCTCTCGGGCGGCCGGCTCGACTTCGGCGTCGGCATCGGCTGGCTGCGCGAGGAGTTCGAGGCCCTCGGCGTCCCGTTCGACGATCGCGCCGCGCGCTGCCGCGAATACCTCGCCGCGATGCGCGCGCTGTGGACGGAGCCGCTGGCGCGCCATGACGGCCCTCTCCTGCGGGTGCCGCCGCTCCGCATGTTCCCGAAGCCGGTCCAGAAGCCGCACCCACCGATCGTCTTCGGCGGCGAGAGCGACGCGGCGCTCCGCCGCGTCGCCGACCTCGGGCAGGGCTGGTACGGGTTCGGCCTCCTGCCCGCGGAGGCCGCGGCACGGATCGCCGCCCTCGACCGCCTGCTCGCGCGACGCGGGCGCACGCCCGCGTCGGTCGAGGTGAGCGTGTGTCCGTATCTCGAGCCCGCGCGCGACGCCGCCGCGTTGCGCGGCTATGCCGAGGCCGGCGCCGACCAGGTCGTCTACATGGTCGGGACGCGCGGCCCCGCAGCGATCGCGACGGAGATCGAGGAGCTCGCGGCCGCGCTCATGCCGGTGGCGGAGCGGCTCGGCATACCGGCGCGCCGCCGCTGACCCGCGATCGTTTGCGCGTCGAGCACGCATCGCGTACCCCGGAACGCGATGATCTCCGAGCCCACCGCGCCGGTGGCCGCGGCGTTGCCGCCGGCCGACGCCGGCGGCCGGGCTGTCCTTGCCCGGCGGGCGAGCGTCGTGAGCATCGCCGTGCTGGCGAGCCGCGTGCTCGGCGTCGTCCGCGAGCAGATCTTCGCCGTCTTCTTCGGCGCCGGGCGCGAGCTCGACGCGTTCATCACCGCGTTCCGCATCCCGAACCTCCTCCGCGACCTGTTCGCCGAGGGCGCGCTATCCGCGGCCTTCGTCAGCACGTTCACCCAGTACCTCGAGCGCGGCGGCGAGGCGGCGGCGTGGCGGCTCGCGAGCCTCGTGATCAACACCCTCCTGATCGTCGTCGGCACGATCACGCTCATCGGGATGTGGATCGCGCCCGGCGTGGTGCTCGCGATCGCGCCGGGGTTCGCCGCCATCCCCGGCAAGGTCGGGCTGACGGTCGGGCTC
>VBKG01000147.1 GCA_005879585.1 Deltaproteobacteria bacterium
ACTGCATTTGCCGCCCGTGCACGTGCCGAAGCAGGCATTGGCCGGCGCCGTCGGATCGCACTGCTCGCCGTCGTCGGTCCGACCGTTGCCGCACGTATGGCGGAGATTCACCGTGTAGTCGATCGGGTTCGACCGGAACCGGTCGCCCGAGTCGGCGGTGCCGAACACCGTCGCCTTCACGACCAGCGGCAGCGATGCGAACGTGGCCGTCGGCAGCGGGGAGTACTGCTCACGCAGGCACAGGAGCAGCTGGTTCGACACCATCGGCAGCATCTCGATGAAGGCGACGTTCGGTGCGCCGCTTGTCAAGGTGTCCACCGTGCTGTTGACCGGGTTTATCCGCTCGCCGAAGAAGAGCGTGTCGTGCCGGAACTCCCGGCAGGCCGTCGGGAACTGGCGGGCCGTGCCGACGGACCGCCGGAATCGCCGCGCCCCCGGGATCCGGAAGGCCAGCTCGATGCGGTCGATGACGATCGCCTGGTTCACCATGTTGTTCTGCAGCTGGATCCAGACCCCACACGGGTTGCCGAACGGGTTCGACGTGTCCGGATACATCAACGTCGAGAACCCGTAGGTGTTCCACAGCCCCATCGAGAAGGACCCGTCGGAGATGGCCGACGTGGTGCTCGGGATCTCGCACTTGATGTCACCCGCGGAGATCTCCGCCTTCCCCTTGAACCACCCGACGGCACGGAACGCCATGCCGTTCGGGTTGTTGTCTCCCCGGGCGGGCATCGCCACCCCGACGACGATCAGCGCCGCCAGAGCGGTCCTGGCCGCAAATGTCCAACGCGTGCTCCTCATGACTTTCCTCCCCGCCCCTCCAGCCCCGACGCCTGCACGCGTCAGAGTTGATCAACCACTTGCTGCGCCGACAGCTCGACGAGCCGCGTCCGCCCGATGCGCTCGACGCACACGAAGCGGATCCGGCCGCCGGCCGTCTTCTTGTCGCTCTGCATCGCGAGCGCCAGCGCCGGCGCCGTGACGTCGGCCGGCATCGCGACGGGCAGCCCCGCCCGCCGCAGAAGACGCTCGAGACGCTCGACGGTCGCCGCGTCGCACACGCCGAGCGCGCGCGACACGCGCGCCGCAGCGACCATCCCGATCGCGACGGCTTCGCCGTGCAGGAGCCCGCGGTACTCGGTCAGCACCTCGAGCGCATGCCCGACCGTGTGCCCGAAGTTCAGCACCGCGCGCTCGCCGCTCTGCTCCCGCTCGTCCGCGGCGACCACCGCGGCCTTGTGCCGGCACGACGTCGCGACGACGGGCACGAGCACGCCTTCGTCGAGCGCGAGCAGCGCGTCGAGCCGCGCTTCCAGCGTGCCGAAGAGCTCGGCGTCGCGGATCATGCCGTACTTGATCACCTCGGCGAGCCCGGCCACGAATTCCCGGCGCGGCAGGGTCCGCAGGGTGGCGACGTCGATCAGCACGAGGCGCGGCTGATGAAACGCGCCGACCAGGTTCTTGCCGTGCGCGTGGTCGATGCCGGTCTTGCCGCCGATCGCCGCGTCCACCTGGGCGAGGAGCGTGGTCGGCACCTGCACGAGCGGCAGGCCGCGGAGCAGCGTCGCCGCCGCGAAGCCTGCGAGGTCGCCCACCACACCGCCGCCGAGGGCGACGACGGGCGTCCGGCGCTCGATCCCCGCGTCGAGGAGGCGGTCGTAGAGCACGGCGAGCCAGGCGAGGTTCTTGTGCTCCTCGCCGTCGGGGATCACCACGACGATCGGCGAAAGGCCCGCGTCGCCGAGCGACGCGACGGCCGGCTCGCGGTAGAGGGCCCCGACGCGCTCGCTCGTGACGAGCGCGCAGCGGCCCTGGAACCCCGCCGCGGCGAGGCGCGGGCCGAGCTCCGCGAGCAGCCCCGCGCCGATCAGCACGGGGTACGAGCGCGCGCCGAGGTCCACCCGCACCTCGTCCGCTTGCTCGATCGTCATGGATGCTCCCGCGGCCACCCGTGCCTCACCGTCCCGCCACGAGCGCCTGCACCCGCTCGGCCACCTGCTCGACGCTGAGACCGGAGGTGTCGACGGTGTGGGTGGCGAGCGCGTAGACCGGGGCGCGCTCGTCGAGCAGCGACCGGATGCGGGCCAGGCGATCGCCGTTGTGGCCGGCGAGCAGCGGACGGCTCGAGACGTCCCCCACCCGGCGGGCGATCTCCTCGGCCGACGCGGTGAGGCAGACGACCGGACCCGCACCGACCAGCCGGCGGCGGTTGTCCGGATCGAGCAGCGTCCCGCCTCCCGTGGCGATGACCGCGTCGGGGACGGCGCACGCTTCCTCGACCGCGTCGCGCTCGAGCCTCCGGAAGTATGCCTCCCCGTCGCCCGCGAAGATCTGCGCGACGGAGCAGCGCGCGGCGGTCTCGACGAGGCCGTCGGTGTCGACGAACGGACGGCCGAGCCGGCGCGCGAGCAGGCGGCCGACCTCGGTCTTGCCGGTCGCCATGAAGCCGGTGAGCACGAGCCGCGGCACGGCTAGAAGCGCTCCACCTGCTCGAGGTAGCCGTCGAGGTTCCGCCGGATCTCGACCAGCGAATCGCCGCCGAACTTCTCGAGGAAGGCGTCGGCGACGACGAACGCGACCACCGCTTCGGCGATCACCGCAGCGGCCGGCACCGCGACGACGTCCGACCGCTCGATGGCGGCCTTGGCCTCGTCCTTGGTGTCGATGTCGACCGAGTGCAGCGGGCTCATGAGCGTCGAGAGCGGCTTGAACGCCGTTCGCACGACGAGCGGCTCGCCGCTCGACATGCCCCCCTCGGTGCCGCCGGCGTTGTTCGTCCGGCGCACGAAGCGGCTTGCCGTCTCGTCGAAGTAGATCTCGTCGTGCACCATGGAGCCCGGCCGGCGGGCGGTCTCGAAGCCGAGGCCGACCTCCACGCCCTTCGCGGCCTGCACGCTCATGAGCGCGTGCGCGAGCCGGCCGTCGAGCTTCCGATCCCACTGCGCATGGCTGCCGAGCCCGGGCGGCAGGCCGGTGGCGACCGTCTCGACGACGCCGCCGAGCGTGTCGCCGGCCTTCTTGCACTCGTCGATCCGCGCGATGATGCGGCGCTCGGCCTCCGGATCGGCCATGCGGAGCGGCGACGTCTCCGCGCGCTCGGCGATCTCCGTCGCCGCGAGCGCCCCGTGGTTGGCGGCGATCCCGCCGATCTCGGCGACCCAGCCGTGCACGCGGATACCGAACGGCGCGAGCAGGCACTTCGCGAGGCCGCCGACGGCGACCCGTGCTGCGGTCTCGCGCGCGCTCGCGCGCTCCAGCACGTTGCGGACGTCGCGGTGATTGTACTTGAGCGCGCCGGCGAGATCGGCGTGACCCGGCCGCGGCCGCGTGACAGCCAGGCTCGGATCACGATCCACAGCGTGCGGCGACATCTTCTTCTGCCAGTTCGTCCAGTCGCGGTTCTCGATCCAGAACGTGATCGGCGAGCCGAGCGACTCGCCCCAGCGCACGCCGGAGCGCACCTCGACCTCGTCGCGCTCGATCTTCATGCGGCCGCCCCGGCCGTACCCGCCCATCCGGCGCACGAGATCCCGGTTGATCGCCTCGACGTCGATGGGCACCCCGGCGGGGAACCCCTCGACGACGGCCGTCAGACCGGGACCGTGCGACTCCCCGGTGGTGAGGTAGCGGAGCGCCATCCGTGGCTCACCCGCCCTGCCGCCGCTCCTCCCAGAGGCGCTCGGCCGGCGGCAGGGCGACCGCACCGGCCGCCACGATCTTCGGCGTGAGGAAGACGAGGAGCTCCTCGTGGTGATGGCTGCGCAGGACGCGCTTGAAGAGCCAGCCGAGCGCCGGGATGCGGCTCAAGAACGGCAGGCCCGACTCGGCGTCGTTCGACGTGTTGCGATAGATGCCGCCGAGGACGACCGTCTCGCCGTCCTTGATCAGCACGTTCGAGTTGGCCTCGCGGCTCACCTCGTTCGGGATGTTGTCGACGGTGTGGGTGAAGTCCGGCTGGCTCGATTTGGCGAAGATGCTCATGAGCACGAAACCGTCCTGCGAGACCTGCGGCGTGACCACGAGCGTGATGCCGGTGTTGATCTTCTCCGTCGCGGTGCTCGCCGAGCCGGCCGCTCCCCCGGTGCCGGTGTTGATGACGGTGCCGGTCGAGGGCAGTTTGACACGCAGGATCGTGAGGCTCTGGATCGTCGCCGCCACGTTGTTCATGGTGATGACGCGGGGGCGGCTGATGACCTTACCCTTGCCCTGCTCCTCCAGAGCGGTCAAGCGGGCGCTGAGGCTCTGGGAGCCGCTGAGCGAGCCGAGCGCCAGGTCGAGCGCCGAGCCGTTGTTGGCGCCGAATCCCGAGCCGAAGTTGCCCGGGACCGGGAAGTCGGCGAGGAAGGGGACCGACTGGCCCGGCGCGCCATTGACGCCGGCCGTGGGCAACCCCGTCCCGAGCCCCGAGCCGCCGAAGCCGACCGTCCCGGGGAAGTTGAGGCCCGTCGGGTTGCCGGTCGAGGGGCCCGCGTTGAACCGGTACCCCCACTGGACGCCAAGGCCGCGCGAGAAGTCCTCCGTGGCCTCCACGATGTTCGCCTCGATCAGCACCTCCGGGCTCTGGGTGTCGAGCTGCGTGATCAGCTCGCTCGCGTCCTGGAGCCCGTGCGGGATGTCGCGCACGATGATCGTGTTCGTACGGTCGTCGAACGTGACGCTGCCGCGCTCGCTGAGCACGCCCTTCACCTTGTCGACGAGGGCGTCATCGGCGCGCGCGTAGTTCACCTTCACGTAGCGGACGCGCAGCGGCTCGAGCTCGCGCGCGGCGTCCTCGGCGGCGCGGAGCGCCTCCCGCTCTTCTTTGAGGCGGGCCACCGTGGAGATACGGACGACGTTCCCCTGGCGCATCATCTCGAGTCGGTTCGAGCGCAGCACGAGGTCGAGCGCCTGGTCCCACGGGACGTCCACCAGGTGGAGCGTCACCTTCCCCTTCACGTCGTCGGTGGCGATGATGTTCAGGTGGCTGACGTCGGCCAGCACCCGGAGCACGTTCTGGATGTCAGCGTCCTTGAAGTCGAGCGAGATGCGCTCGCCGTTGAAGGACACGGGGCCCGCCACCGGCGCCTCCCGGTGCGCCTCCCGAACGCGGGGCGGCGCGGCACGGTGCGCTGGCCGCGGCGGCGCAGGCTCCGGCTCGGCTTCCGCGGGCGGCGCGGGCGCTTCGGCGGCGGCCGGCGGCCCGGCCTGGGCCACCGGTGCCGGTGCCGCTTCGACACGCTGCGCGGGTGGCGGCTCGACCGCTTCGACCACGGTCGCGGCGGTGGGCTCCGCTGCCACCCGCGGGGCGGCCGCGGCGGCGGGCGCCACGTACGCGGCCGGCTCGATGGCGGGCGCATGCGGCGCCTTCTCCTCGGCAGTGGTGGACGCGCCGGTGTCGCCGAGCTCGGCGATCAGCGTGTCGCCGTCCGTCCGTACCACGTGGTGACGCGGGTTCCGGCCGAGGTCGAGCACGAGCCGCAGGCGGCCTTCGTGCGCGGCGACGCGAGCCCGGGAAACGAGGCCGTCACCGATGGGAAAGCGGGTCTCGCGCTCGGCGCCCGGGGCACGCGGCCCGTCGAGGTCGATCACCAGGCGTGGAGGCTTGCTGAGCAGGAACTCGTGCACGTCGTCGGGTGCTCGGGTCAGCGCGATGCTCACCCGTCGGCCCGCGCCTGCGGGCTCGACGTCGACGTGGCGAACGGCGACCCACGGCGCGGCGGGTGCTTGCTCCGCAGCCGCTGCCGGGCTCGGCGCGTCGCCGGCCGGCATGTGATCCGTCCCGTCCTCGGCCATGGCGATCGACCCGGGGCCCGCAACGGACCCGATCCTCGCCGGCACGCATGCGGCTCCCAGCATGAACGCCAGCACCGCAGGCTGGAACCTCCTCATCGCTTCCCCCTCTCGGCCGTCCGTAGCTCCAGCACCACGTCGGTCGGATGGTGCTCACCGTAGAAGTCCACCGAATCCTCCTCGATCACGACTCGCCCGCGCTCGATCCGCCGCACGTGGCCGCCGTTGGCGCCGACCAGCGTCCCGGACTTCAGGATGTACCCGAGCCCGTCGTCGTCCTCGACGACGGCACGCGGCTCGCGGGCCTCGTAGATGATCGCCACCAATCTGAGCTGTCCGATCTCGTAGCGCTGCAGCGGCGTCCGTGCCTCGCCCGAGAGCGTGGCCGTCACCGCGCGCGGCGGGCGGAACGGGTCGCGACGTCCCGCAGAGTCGTACGGCGGGTCGTCGTCGGGCTCGACCGCGCGCGCAGGCTCGGCCGCCTCGGGCTGCCCCGCCACGGGGACGACGCCGGTCAACGCCTGCGCGCCGGCCCCCCGGGCGAGCCCGATCGTGGTCAGCGCGACAGCGCAGAGCATGCGTCCGTTCATGGGCATCCTCACGCCTTCCCGCCTTCTTTCTTCTTCTTCTCCTCGAGTAGCTTCTGGCGTTCGGCCTCGTCGAGGAAGCGGAACGTGGTCACCATGCAGGTGGACTCGAGCAGCAGCCGCTCGTTGTCGATCTGCGGCTTCGACAGGTGGATGTCGGTCACGTTCACGATGCGGTCGAGGCGCTTCAGGCGATCGAGAAACGTCGCGAGCTCGTGGTACGTGCCGCGCATCTGCATCTCCACCGGTACCGCCGCGTAGAAGTCGTGGTAGGACTCCGGCTTCTGCCGGAAGAGCATGATCTCAAGCCCCGCCGACCGGCCGCTCGCGGCGATGCTCGACAGGAGATCCGCGATCTCGCGCTGGTCGGGCAGGCGGGCCTGCGCGCGGCGAAGCTCGGCGGCCAGGTCCCGCAGCTGGCGCTCGGCCTCGCCGCGGGCATTGGCCTTCACTCGCTTGTTTTCGAGCTCAAGGCGCCGCTCGGTGACGTGGCCCTGCGCCTCGGTGAGCGCGCGCGCCTCCGGGCCGTACCAGTACTGCCAATCGAGCACCGCGACGGCCACGATCACGCCGGCCAGGATGCCGAGCTTGTGTCCGGCCGGGCGGTCGAGCAGGTCGTCGAGAACGCCGAAGATCATCGCCTCACCCCCGGCGCCTTGCCCGGCATGGCGGCGGAGGCCTCCGTCGCCCCGCGTACGCCGCCGGCGTAGTCGATCTGGCCGCTGATCAGGAACTTCTTGTGCTTGATGCCGTCCTGGTCCACCTGGCTCGTCTCCTCGAGGTCGACCCGGCGGAAGTACGGCGACGTCGCCAGGCGGCGGAGGAAGTCTGCGACCGTCTGCTCGTCGACGCCGAGCCCCGAGATCTTCACCGCTCCGCCGTTGTCGGCGAACTCGAGGAGCCAGAGCTTGTCGGGGGTGGCACCCCCCAGATCCTCGAGCAGGCGCACCGGTCCGACCTTCCGCGTCTCGAGCTCGGCGATCACCCGCAGCTTCTCCCGCAGCTCCTGCTTCTGCTGCTCGATGCGCGTGACGTCGGCGTACGGGCCCTGGATGGCGACCAGCTCCTGCGTGAGCCTCCGCTGCTCCCGCTCCACGGACGCGAGCCGGGCGTGCTGCCACGTGTGCGCGACGATCAGGCCGAAGATCGAGAGCGCGATGACGAAGGCGCCGAGCGCGATGTCGTGGCGGCGTCCGGCGGCGCGCGCCGCGTCCTCGGCGGGCAGCAGGTTGATGCGAATCATTTGTCCCCCGGACGGCGGGTGGCGAGACCAACCGCGACCGCGAGCGAAGGGCCGCTCCTCTCGATGAGCAGCCGGTCCACCCCGCGCTCCACCTGGGCGCGACGGAACGGGTCCGCCACCTCGACCGTGCAGTCGAGCCGCTGCTTCAGCTCGGCCGCGAGGCCCGGCATGCGGGCCGGCCCGCCGGACAGGAAGATGGCGCCGAGCGGCTCGTCGGTGGCGGCCGTCCAGAAGAAGCTGAGCGCGCGCTGGATCTCCTCGACGATGAGCTCGGTCACCGAGCCGAGCACCTGCTCGGCGGCTGCCGGGTCGGCACCGCCCGCGGCGCGCCCCTGCTTCAACGACTCGGCGTCGGCTGGCGACACGCCGAGCTGGCGGACGAGCGCGTCGTTGTACTCGGCACCGCCGACTGGCACGTCGCCCGTGAACGTCGAGCGCCCGCCCTTGAGGATGTTGATCGAGGAATAGCGTGCGCCGATGTTCACCAGCGCCATCGGCTGTCCGTTCGATGCCTCGTAGTTCAGCTCGAACATGTTCTCGAGCGCGAAGTAGTCGACGTCGACGACGACGGGTTCGAGTTCCGCTGCACGGATCGCGTTGGTGTAGCTGTTGATGATGTCCTTCTTCACCGCGACGACCAGGACCTCCATCTTGTTGCCGGACTCGATCCAGTCGATGACCTGGTAGTCGAGGTTCACGTTGTCCAGGGAGTCGGGAATCAGGTGGCCGGCCTCAGCCAGCACGGCGGATTCGATCGCCGCCCCGGTCTGCGCCTGCAGCACGACCTTCTTCACCATGACCGCCGGGCCCGGCACGGCGGTGATGACCTGCCTCGCCTGAACGCCGCGCCGCGCGATCACGGCACGGACCGCCTCGACGACCGGTCCCTCGTCCTGCACCACGTTCGACTGCACGACGGTCGGCGGCAGCGGGGCCACGTCGAGCATCGCGAGGCGCGGCCCGTTCGGCCCGTGATGCACCTCGGCCATCTTGACGCTGCTCGACCCGATGTCGAGCACGAGATAGCCGGCGGCGCGGCGAAACGGGTTCGAAAGCTTGGCCGCGAGAATGCGCTGAACCAGCGAGCGCGGGGTCACACCTTCAGCCGGCGTCAAGGCCTACTC
The DNA here is from genome assembly GCA_005879585.1 of Deltaproteobacteria bacterium. Taxonomy (GTDB): domain Bacteria; phylum Desulfobacterota; class Binatia; order DP-6; family DP-6; genus DP-3. Next base: position 8,727 of record VBKG01000147.1, read on the forward strand.
CTCCTCATCTCCGCTCCCCACCCCCTCGAGCCCGGCAGACGCCCGCGACCTGAACCCCGCGGGGAGTATGCTCCCGGCCTCACGGCTTGTCAAAGCATAGTTAGCTAATGTTGCGACTCTTTCGTTCCACTCGTCGAGTCGGCCGGGCAGCCTGTGCAACGCACGTGCCGGCAGTCGAATCGCGGGTGGGACCCCAAAAACGAGAAGACCCGGCCGCGCCCATCGCAGGCCAGGTCTTCTCGTGTGCAGAAAGGAGGGGCTGGGAGACCGGGGGAGCAAGCGAGGTGCCATGGCCGGAAGCCCGAGAAACGTGCGGTTGCCGGGCGACCGCCGCAACACGAGCGTTCAATTCATGGCGTCCGGGTGCGTTCGTAACGCGTCCGAAAATTGACAGCGATGGGCCTCCGCTCTAACACGCTGGCCACTGATGCACGGGCTCGTCCAAATTGCACCGCTCCCGCCCGTGCCGCTGCACGATCTCTTCACGTATCGCGTGCCCGAGCTGCTGCGCCCGCGCATCCAGCCGGGCATGCGGGTGCGCATGCCGCTCGGCAGGCAGACGCGCACCGGCGTCGTGGCGGGCTTCGCCGACGCCGCACCGCCGGGCGAGCTCCGTCCCATCCTCGAAGTGCTCGATGCGGATCCATTCGTACCGCCCGAGCTCCTGGAGCTCTGCCGCTGGACGGCAGGCTACTACCTGGCCTCGCTCGCCGACGTGCTCGCGACCGTCGTACCCGTGTCCCTGCCCGCGCCGGCCAACGAACGCGTCGTGCGTCTGGTGCGCCGGCTCACCGCGGACGAGGAAGCGACGCTCGCGCGGCGCGCGCC
>VBKG01000148.1 GCA_005879585.1 Deltaproteobacteria bacterium
TCGAGAGGCAGCGTGTCGTAGCGGGGATCGAAGCTGTTCTGATCGTAGTTCGCGCAAAAGTCCGCGCACGCCCGCCAGTACGGCTGGTCGCGGTAGCGGTCGCGCATGTTCCGGTCGAGCCCCATGTGGTGGAAGAAGTAGTAACCCTGGAAGACGCCGTGGTGCTTCACGATCCAGTGGTTCTCCTCGGACACGAACGGCTGAACGACCACCGCGGCGAGCTCGGAGTGGTTCAGGCTCGCGAGCGTGTCGCCGACGTCGTGGACGAGCGCGCACACGACGTATTCCTCGTCGCGGCCGTCGCGATGCGCGCGCGTCGCGGTCTGCAGCGAGTGAGTGAGCCGGTCGACCGCGTAACCGCCCGTATCGCCGGCGAGCAGCGCGAGATGGGCGAGGATCCGATCGGGCAGGTTTTGCTGGAATCCGAGCGCGTGGCGCGCGATGAGACCGAAATCCTCGGCCGTGGCGTCGACCATTCGCGTGAAGGACGTCATCGCGGTCCCATAGCCCATGTCGGGCCGCGCTGGCGAGCGGCCGCCGCACAGGCTTCGCGGCGCCGCGTGCCCGGTGTAAGAACCCCTTCCGATGCGCATCACACGGCTGCTGATCGCCAACCGGGGCGAGATCGCCATCCGCATCGCGCGCACGGCGGCCGACCTCGGGATCCGGACGGTTGGCGTCTTCGCCGAGGACGACACGACGAGCCTGCACCGCCGGCGCGTCGACGATGCGCGCGGGCTCCGCGGATCCGGCCCCCGCGCCTACCTCGACGTCGAACAGCTCCTCGCCGTCGCACGCGATGCGGGCTGCGACGCCGTCCATCCAGGCTATGGGTTCTTGAGCGAGCAGGCCGCCTTCGCGCGCCGCTGCGCCGACACGGGGCTCGTCTTCGTCGGCCCCCGCGCCGAGACGCTGGCCCTCCTCGGCGACAAGGTGGCAGCCCGCGCGCTCGCCGCGCGCTGCGGCGTGCCGGTGCCGCGCGGGACGGACGCGGCGGTCAGCCTGGACGAGGCGCGCGTGTTTCTCGCCGCGCTCGGACCGGACACGGCCATCGTGGTGAAGGCCGTGGCCGGCGGCGGCGGGCGCGGACTCCGTGTCGTCCGGCGACCCGATGAGCTCGATGACGCGTGGGCGCGCTGCCGCTCGGAAGCGCAGGCCGCCTTCGGCGACGACGCGCTCTACGTCGAGGAGCTGCTGCCGCGGGTGCGGCACGTCGAGGTCCAGGTCATCGGCGACGGAACGGGCGCCGTGATCCACCTGGGTGAGCGCGACTGTAGCCTGCAGCGCCGGCACCAGAAGCTCGTCGAGGTGACGCCCGCGCCCGGCCTCGCCGACGACGTGCGCGCGCGGCTCGCCGCCGCCGCCGTGCGGATGGCCGCCGAGGTGCGCTACGCGAACGTCGGGACGTTCGAGTTCCTCGTCGACGCGGGTCGTCTCGCGTTCATCGAGGCGAATCCGCGCCTCCAGGTGGAGCACACCGTGACCGAGGAGCTCGCAGGCGTCGATCTCGTCGCAGCGCAGCTCGAGATCGCCGCGGGACGCTCGCTCGCGGAGCTGGGATTCCGACAAGAGGACGTCGCGCGGCCGCGGGGCTTTGCACTCGAGGTGCGCGTCAACTGCGAGACGCTCGCCGCCGACGGCAGCGTCCGGCCGTCGACCGGCGTGCTCGGCGCGTTCGACGTCCCGACCGGCCCCGGGGTCCGGGTCGACACCGCCGGTTACGCGGGCTACCGCCCGAGCACGAGCTTCGATTCGCTGCTCGCCAAGGTCGTCGTGCGCAACACCGCGACCGATTTCGCCGGCGTCGTCGCCAAGACGTGCCGCGCCCTCTCCGAGTTCCGGACCGACGGCGTGTCGACGAACCTCCCGTTCCTCCGGAACCTCCTCCGCCACCCGGCGCTCGCCACCTTTGCGGTCACGACCCGCTTCGTCGAGGAGCACCTGCACGAGCTCCTGGTCGACGACGGCCCACAGCCACGCCGGCACGTCGAGATCACGGCCGGACGCGCCGGAGCCAGCGTCGACCCGCACGATCCGCTCGCAGTGCTGGTGCACGGGAAGACGGCGTCGGTCGTCCCGCCCGTCGCGTGGGAGGAGGCGGTCGTCGTCCGCGCGCCCATGCAGGGCACCGTCGTCGCGATCGACGTCTCGCCGGGCGACACCGTCCCCGCTGCCGCCCAGCTCCTCGTCATGGAAGCGATGAAGATGGAGCACGTCGTGGCCGCACCGATCGGCGGAATCGTCCGCGCGGTGCACGTGGCGGCGGGCGACACGGTGTACGAAGGGTCGCCGCTCGTCGTGCTCGAGGAGAGCGCCGTCGAGGGCACCGCGGCCGACGCCGGTGCGCACGTCGACCTCGCGCGCGTGCGGCCCGACCTCGCCGAAGTGGAGCAGCGGCACGCGCAGACGCGCGATGCGGCGCGGCCCGATGCCGTCGCCCGGCGGCGGCAGACTGCCCAGCGGACAGCGCGCGAGAACGTCGACGACCTCTGCGATCCGGGGACCTTCGTCGAGTACGGGCCGCTCGTCATCGCCGCGCAGCGACGGCGGCGGCCGGTCGAGGAGCTGATCGAGCGGACGCCGGCGGACGGGCTCGTCGCCGGCATCGGGCGCGTGAACGGCCACCTCTTCGACGAGCCACGGTCGCGCTGCGTCGTCATGGCGTACGACTACACCGTGCTCGCCGGCACGCAGGGTATCCAGAACCACCGGAAGAAGGATCGCCTGTTCGAGCTGGCCTCGCAGCTCCGCCTCCCGGTCGCGTTCTTCACCGAGGGTGGCGGTGGCCGGCCGGGCGACACCGACGGCACCACGGTCGCCGGCCTCGACTGCTGGGCGTTCAACTACTGGGGCCGCCTCTCCGGCCTCGTGCCGCTCGTCGGCATCAACTCCGGGCGGTGCTTCGCGGGCAACGCCGCCCTCCTCGGCTGCTGCGACGTCGTCATCGCGACCGCGAACTCGTCGATCGGGATGGGCGGGCCCGCAATGATCGAGGGCGGCGGCCTCGGCGTCTTCCATCCCGACGAGGTCGGGCCGATGGCGGTGCAGCTCTCGAACGGCGTCGTCGACGTGGCGGTCGCCGACGAGGCCGAGGCGGTGCGCGTCGCGAAGCAGTACCTCGCCTACTTCCAGGGATCCGTTGCCACGTGGGAGTGCGCCGACCAGCGCCGGCTGCGGACGACGGTCCCGGAGAACCGGCTCCGGGTGTACGACGTGCGCGCGGTCATCCGGACGCTCGCCGATACCGGGTCCGTCCTCGAGCTTCGTCGCCACTTCGGCTTCGGCATGGTGACCGCGCTCGTCCGCGTCGAAGGGCGCCCGCTCGGCGTCGTCGCGAACGACCCGAGCCACCTCGGCGGCGCGATCGACCGCGACGGCGCCGACAAGGCCGCGCGCTTCATGCAGCTCTGCGACGCCTTCGACCTTCCGCTCCTCTTCCTCTGCGACACGCCCGGGATGATGGTGGGACCGGAGGCGGAGAAGACCGCCCTCGTGCGGCACGTGAGCCGCCTGTTCGTCGTCGGTGCGAACCTCACCGTGCCGTTCTTCACGATCGTCCTCCGCAAGGGCTACGGTCTCGGCGCGCAGGCGATGGCGGGCGGAAGCTTCAAGGCGCCGCTCTTCACCGTCGCGTGGCCGACGGGCGAGTTCGGCGGCATGGGGCTCGAGGGTGCGGTGAAGCTCGGCTATCGGAAGGAGCTCGCCGCCGTCGAGGACCCGGCCGCGCGCCAGCAGCTCTTCGCGGAGATGGTGGCGCGCATGTACGAGCACGGGAAGGCGGTCAGCTACGCCACGTACTTCGAGATCGACGACGTCATCGACCCGGCGGATTCGCGGACGTGGATCACGACCGCGCTGCGCTCGACGCCCCCGCCGCCGGTGCGGAGGCGGAAGAAGCGCCCTTGTGTGGACACCTGGTAGGGTCTGACATTCGCGCGACATGGGGGTCGCTTGAGCCCACGTGATGGGCTACGGTCCCGCGCTCACGAGAGGAGGACGCGATGACCCACAACGATGCGATCCGGCTGTTCGCGAAGACCCTGCAGAACGTCGCGCGGTGGATGGACAAGGCCGCCGCCCACGCGCAGGCCAAGTCGTTCGACGTCGACACGCTTGCCCAGGCGCGCCTCGCGCCGGACCAGTACCCGTTCGTCCGCCAGGTGCAGGCCACGTGCGACCAGGCGAAGTACGCGGCCGCGTACCTCGGCGGCAAGGAGCCGCCGTCCCACCCGGACACCGAGCAGACGTTCGCGCAGCTGCGGCAGCGGATCGAGAAGTGCCTCAGCTTCCTCGAGGGCGTCCAGGCGAAGGACCTGGCCGGCGCCGAAGAGCGGAAGGTGGCCCCGCCCTGGCTCGGCGGCCGGTGGCTCCGGGGCGACGACTACCTCGTCCACGTCGCGATCCCGAACTTCTTCTTCCATGCGACGATGACGTACGCGATCCTCCGCCACAACGGCGTCGACCTCGGGAAGATGGACTACATCGGCTCGATACCGACCAGGGAAGCCTGACACCGCGCCGACCTCCGTGATTCCCATCCCTGGCTGCGACGTGACGATGCCCGTCATGGGCCTCGGCACCTGGGCCTGGGGCGACCGCTCCACGTGGGGCATGGACGGCTACGACCCGAGCTACGGGTTCGACACCATCCGCGGCGCCTATGCGCGGGCGATCGCTGCCGGGGTCACGTTGCTCGACACGGCGGAGATGTACGGCAACGGCGAGAGCGAGCGCATCATCGGCCGTCTCTTGCGCGAGGACACGGCCAACCGTGACCGCGTCGTCGTCGCCACCAAATTCATGCCGTTCCCGTGGCGCGTCCCGCTCGCCCGCGCGCTCATGAAATCGCTGCGGGCGTCGCTCGAACGCCTGGGCCTGCCCTTCGTCCATCTCTATCAGATCCATGGGCCCATCAGCTTTCGGCCCGCGCGCGCGGTCGCCGCCGCGCTTGCCGCGCCGTATCGCGCGGGTCTCGTCAAGGCGGTGGGCGTGTCGAACTATTCCGAGGGCGAGATGCGCGCGATCCACGGGGCGCTGGCGGCGGAAGGCATTCCACTCGCGACGAACCAGGTGGAGTACTCACTGCTCCGCACGATGCCGGAGACGAGCGGCCTGCTGCGCGCGTGCAGAGACCTCGACGTGACGCTGCTCGCCTACTCCCCGCTCGCGATGGGACGTCTCACCGGGAAGTACGGCGTTGCGAACCCGCCGCCGGGGAAGCGCAACTTCTCGGCCTTTCCGATGGCCGAGATCGAGCCGGTCGTCGCCGAGCTCCGCCGCATCGGCGCGGCGCACGGCGGCAAGTCGCCGGCGCAGGTCGCCCTCAACTGGGTGATGTGCAAGGGCGCCGTCCCGATCCCGGGCGCGAAGAACGCGGCCCAGGCGGAGCAGAATGCGGGAGCGCTCGGGTGGGCCCTCGTCGCCGACGAGGTCACGGCGCTCGACCGCGTCGCCAAGTTCGGTCAGCGCGGCCTCTTCAACCGCGTCTGGCAGCACGGCTGACGGCGCTTCGATCACAACGCGGCTCGCTGCCGCCCGCCGCCGCGCAGCGATTTCGCGTAGAATCGCGTCGCATCCGGATTGTCGTTGTACCGCGCGATGCGCCGGTAGCCGGCCGACTCGTAGAGCGCGATCGCCTCGCGGAGGCTCTCGTTGGTGTCGAGCCGGACCGCGTGGTGCCCGGCGTATCGCGCGGCCGACTCCAGCGCGGCGAGCAACCGCGTTCCGAGGCCGAGGCCCCGCGCGTCGGGATGGAGCCACATGCGCTTGATCTCGCCGACGCCCGGGGCAAGGTCGCGGAGGACGCCGCAACCGACCGGCCGGCCCTCGTCGACGACGAGCAGCGACCGCGCCGGCGTGAGCGCCCCCTGGTTCCATAGATCGAGGGGCCGGCCGAAGCGGCGCGCGATCTCGGCGAGGTAAGCGGCCTGGGCGGCGCGCACGTCCGCGTCGTCGTCGCCGCGCCGCTCGATGCGGAGCACGACCCGAAGGAGGAGACGGCGCGCCTGGTCGACCGCCTCCACGAGGCCCCGCCGGTCGCGCGCCGCAAGGCCGGCGATCATCGCCGCGACCCGGGCGTCGGCACGCCGATCGAGCGTGGCGAGGAGCGTTCGGCCCCTCGCCGTGACCTCCACGATGCGGTTCCGGCGGTTCCCCGGGTCGACGTGACGGCGGATCAGCTGGCGCGCCTCGAGGGCGGCGAGCCCGCGGCTGAGGGCGGCGGGATCGACGACGAGGAGGCGACGCAGATGGTGGGTCGCGAGCGGCGCGAGCAGCCCGACCTCGTAGAGGAGACGGGCCTGCGCAAACGAGAGCGGCGAGCCGAGGTAGCGGTCGGCCACGAGGCCGATCCGGCGGGTGAGCAGGCGATTGAAGCGCCGCAGGCGGCCGACCGCGTCACGCACGCCGCATCGTTGACCCCGTCAACGATCCGCGTCAAACGCTTGAGTCCCGAGGCATCGCGACAGATGCGACCGCCGCGCGCGCTCTACCCGCGCGGCTTCAGGGTGGAAAACGCACTCGGCTCGCCCTTCAGGCGCGAGCTCCAGCGACGCGTGCTGGTCGACGCGCTGGGGCTCCTCACCGCGCCGCCGCGGCCGGGGGGAGATCCCCGAGCGGACGTACCCCGAATACGCGGCCGACGCCGCCAGCTCGGCGTGACGGCGGCGGTCGCCGGCGAGCGGGCGCCGGCGGTGCATCCGCGCGCCTGTACCGCCTCGGGGGGACTTGCCGTCCGGCGCGGCCCGCTATGATCGACGGCGGGACAATGCGCGGCGGCTGGACGATCCTCTGCGTCGTGCTCGGCACCCTGCCCGGTGTCGTCGCGATGGCCCAGCCGCAACCAGGGACAGCCCCGCAGGAAGCGGACATGGGAGCGTCGAAGCGTCTCGGGCGACGATATCCGGCGCCCGTGCCGCCGCGCGCGCCGGCACAGCGGGAGCCGCCACAGGTCCACGTCTCCGTCGTATCGCCGAAGGAGTCGCCCGTGCACCGGCGTCGCGGCACGCTACCCGTCGCGCCCGCGGACGCGGCGCCCGCAGGCGACGAGCCGTTCGCGCCGCGCACGGAGTGATCGGCAGGAGCCCAACATTAGACGGTAAGTTTCGGTCCCCGGCGTACGACCTTTGGCGGGGTTCTCCCCTTTCACGGATGCCCATACTCCCCCGTTTCGGGGCCTGTGCGTAAGTGCACCTCCGTCCCGTTTCGACTTTTGTTCTTGACGGCATCCCGGGCCGGCGCGTAGAAGTCGCGCCGAAAAGGAGGTCTTCGTTTGATGAGATACATCCTCGTTTCCGCGGTTCTCGTGTTCCCCCTGGCGAGCGGCGTCTTCGCGCAGCCGACGGCGCCTGACTGCGAGGCGGAGCGGTGCGCGGCGCAGTCGTTCATCGCGCAGAACTGTCCATCGTGCGCCGACGCGTCGAACCACGGCCGCTTCGTGAGCTGCGTCGCGCATCAGGTGAAGGCTCACGTCTCGCCGCGGTGCCGCGGGAAGGCCGTCCGGTGCGCGGCCCGCTCGACGTGCGGGAAGCCGGGGTTCGTCACGTGCAACATCCCCACGGACACCTGCGATCTCTCGGCCGGGACCCCGGGCCATTGCGTCGACAACCCGAACCAGATGTGCTCGACCGACTTCGACTGTGGCACGCGGTGCCACATCAAGAGCTCGGACGTCCGGTGCACCGAGGCAGGGGGACAGGTCGGTACGGCCACGAGCTGCTGCGCGCCGTGTGGGTGATCTCAATCCGCGGACGCCGTGAGGATCTACGTCGGCGGGCGGATGCCCTGTAGCTCCTCCTTGTAATCACGTTCGAGGAGCTGGCGGACCGCTTCGAGGAGCGGCCGCCCCTGGTGCAGCACCTGGTAGACCTGCTCCGTGATCGGCATGTCGACGCCGAGCGTCCGCGCGAGGCCGCGCGCCGCCGCGGCGGTGGAGAAACCTTCGGCCACCGACCGCTGCCGCTCGAGGTAGGCCGCGGGGTCGACGCCCTCCGCGACCTGCATGCCGAGCGTCCGGTTGCGGGACAGGTCGCCGGTGCAGGTGAGCACGAGGTCCCCGACGCCCGCGAGGCCGAGGAACGTCAGCGGATCGGCGCCGAGCGCCGTCCCGAGGCGCGTCATCTCGGCGAGCCCGCGGGTGATCACCGCGGCGCGCGCGTTCAACCCGAAGCGGAGGCCGTCGCACGCGCCCGTGGCGACGGCCATCACGTTTTTGACCGCGCCGCCCACCTGGACGCCGATGGGATCGGCGCTGGTGTAGGTCCGGAGCGTGAGCGAATGCACGAGGCTCTGGACCTTGCGCGCGGCGACCATCCCGCGCGACGCCACCACGACGTCCGTCGGCAGCCCGCGCGCCACCTCCCGTGCGAACGTCGGTCCGGAGAGGAAGGCGAGCCTCTCGGGCTCGAGCGCCGGCATCGTCTCCTCGAGGACCGTCGACATGAGCTTCAGCGTCCGCTCCTCGATGCCCTTCGTGGCGACGACGAGGATCGCCTCGCGGCCGACCCCGGGGGCCGCCGCCGCCGACACGCCACGGAGATGGCTCGACGGCGGGACGAGGACGACGACGTCCCCGCTCCCCGCCACCTCCGCGGCATCCGTCGATGCCCGGATGCTCTCCGGCAGCGCGACGTCCGGGAGGTAGACCGCGTTCGTGTGCCGCGTGGAGATCTCCTCCGCCACCTCGGGCTCGTACGCCCACATCGTCACGACATGCTCGAGCCTCGCCAGGTGGCAGGCGAGCGCGGTACCCCATGCGCCGGACCCGACGACCGCGAACCGTGCCATGGCCCTACGCTCCCGCGCGCGGCGCGAGCCCGTACACCGCGCGCACGTTGTCGCTCATGAGCTTGTACCGGGCCGACGGCGGCAGCAGCTCCACGAGCTCGGCGAGCTCCGTCACGTAGCGCGGCGCGTGGTCGGGATGCGGGAAATCAGACGCCCAGAAGAACTTGTCCTCACCGACGCGCGGGATCACGCCCGCGAGCGAGCGCTCGTCCGGGTCGCAGGAGATCCAGCACTGGCGCTGGAAGTAGGCGCTCGGCTTCTCGGTGAGGCCCGTATTGCGGCCGAGCGGCGTGGCGTACACCGCGTCCATCCGCTCGAGCCAGTAGCCGATCCAGCCCGCCCCCGACTCGAGCACCACGACCTTCAGGCGGGGGAACTTCTCGAGCACGGCGAACTGGAACATCGAGGTGAACGCGTGGCGCACGCCGTCGGGCGCGGTCACGTTGATGAGGAACGACAGCGACGCATCCGTCATCCGCCCGAAGCGCCCCGGCGCCGCCCAGAACGGCTCGAAGCCGGGATGAATGGCGACCGGCAGCCCGAGCTCCTCGGCCACCCGGAAGACCCCGTGGTGGTCCGGGTGACCCGGCGCCTTCCGCGTCATCACGAACGGCGCGATGAACACGCCCTTCACGCCGTCCCGTGCCGCCCGCGCGAGCTCGCGTTCCGCCTCGGCGGGGATCCCGAGGGACAGATGCGCGATCGGCACGAGGCGTCCCCCGCTGCCGGCGCAGAACTCGACGATCCAACGGTTGTAGACGCGCGTGTACTCCTGTGCGAGCTCCAGGTCCTCGCACTCTGCCTCCCAGAGGACACCGAGCGTCGGGTAGAGGACCGCGAGATCGAGGTTCTCGCGGTCGAGCCGCTCGAGCCGCTCCGTCGCATCCCACGCGCCGAGGCCCGCGTTGTCGAGATAGCCGAGCCCGGTGCGCCTCCGTCCCGCCGGTGCCAGGATGCCACCGATGAGATCCATCGCCCCGAGACCCTGCGGCAGGTTTCGCCGGACCATCTTCGACGGACGGCCCGCGATCTCGAGGTACTCGCGCCCCTCTTCGTCGCGGCGGATGCCCATCGGCCGGTCGCGAAAGCGCGGCTCGAGCCGCTGGTCCCAGAGGTCCGGCGGCTCGAGCACGTGTCCATCGGCGTCGACCGCTCCGTCGTATGGAAGTCGCGGCAGCATGCCCTCCCCTAGCCCCCGGGGAGAGCGAGTTCAACGCGCCGACCCCGGCGGTCCGGCACCGGCGGGCCTGCGGCTACCGGCCGACCGACTGCGCACCCGCGACAGGTTTCGTGTTCCGCAGGAAGCGCATCGGACCGACATGGCCCTCGGCAACCGCCATTCCGTCGGGTTGCGAGCACTCTCGCCGAGCTCATCTCGGCCCCGAGGTTGCGCCTGGGCGAGCGTGCGATATGTCAGGAGGCGAGATTTTCGTGTTCACGGACAGCCTGCTAAGTTACGAATAACGCGCGCCACGCCTTCAAAAGTTCGCGTGTTCATCGGCAAAAAGGAGTCGGATCTTGCCTCCACGCACAGAGATTTTAGCTTGACAACTTCGCAGT
>VBKG01000149.1 GCA_005879585.1 Deltaproteobacteria bacterium
CTCGCGTTGCGCGGCCCGTGCAGCGCGGCTCTCCGGAGCGGTCCACACGGCGGCGGCCCGCGCGGCCTCGTCCGCCGTCTCGTGCTCGACCCGCGCCACGGCCTCGGCGATCAACGCGCCCTTCGCGTGCGCATAGGCCTCGCGAGGGAACGCGCCGAGGCGGGCGGCGCGGCGCAGCACCGTCTCCTCGAGACGATCGGCGGACAGTAGCTCGTCGGCGATCCCGAGGCGGATCGCCTGGCTCGCGGGATACAGCGCGGCGCCCAGCAGCAGCTCGCTCGCGCGCGCATGGGGCAGGCGCAGGCGGACGATCTCGAAGGCCACCTTCGGGTACGATGCGCCAATCGCCACCTCGTTCAGGCCTATGCGGTAGTCACCCTCGAGGCCGAGCCGATAATCGCAGGCAAGCGCCAGGACGAGGCCGCCCGCGATCGCATGCCCGGCGACCATCGCGACGGTCGGCTTCGGGAGCGCGAGCAGGCGGAGATGCGAATCCCGGTAGAGCGCACGCAGCCGGCGCGCGGTCGCCTCGTCGCGCCGCGGGCTCGACAGGTCGAAGCCCGCGCTGAAGAACGCACCGGCGCCGGTCAGGACGACTGCGCGCACGCGATCGTCGTCCGCCGCGGCGGCGAGCACAGCATCGAGGTCGCCGAGGAGCTGCTCGTCGAGCGCGTTGGCCGGCGGCCGGTCGAGCGTCAGGAGCCGTACGCCGCTCTCGCGGTCATCGACTCGGATCGTGGTCACGCCGCGTCCGCCCACGGCCGCGTTCTAGGCGGGCCGCATGGCGGCGGTCAATGCGGTGTGCCACCGCCGCTCGCCGCGTGACACCGCTGTGCCGCTGCCGACCCCCATGCAGCGCGCGAACCGTCCGCAACGACGGCACTTCGCCAGCGCAGGCGGCCGGCGCGGAACCTGCATCGCCACACGCCACGTCCGGCCCCCGGGCGGGATCGCAGATGAGGATGGGCGAAGAGGAGATCTTGCGAATGAAACGACGATACGTGCTGGCCGCGCTCGCGCTCGGGCTCGTGGCCGCAGCGGCGAGCCGGGCCTGGGGCGCGCAATGCTCCACCGGTTGCGCGGTCGGCAAGCGGATGTGCATGGCGGAGGCGCGGACGGCTCTTGCGTCCTGCCGTGCCTCGTGTCGCGGAGGCGACTCGTCGGTGTCGTGCCGCGCGAGCTGCCTCACGGCGGTCGCGACGTCGCGCCGGACGTGCCGCACCGCCCTCACCGACTGCCGGACGGCGTGCCCGACACCGTCCCCCTGCACGGCCGCCTGCGGCGAGCAGATGGCCACCTGCACGCAGGGCGTGCAGGCGACCGGGAAGGTGTGCGCGCAGGACTGCCTCGCGAACGGCCGGTCCGCCGCCGCGGCTTGCCGCGGAACGGCTGATCCCCTCTCCTGCCTCCGTGCGGCCGCGGTTCAGGTCGCCGCGTGCCTCAAGGGCTGCGCGAATGGCATCCACGACGGCACCGCGCAGTGCGCCGCCATGCTGCGGTCGTGTATCACCGCATGCCAGGGCGGCTCGCCGAGTGGCGCCTTCGTCGACTGAATCGGGGCGCGGACCGACCGACGTGCCGAGTCGGTCGGTCCGTCAGTGCGCGGACGGACTGCCGCTCACGTGGAAGTACGTCGCGGGCCAGATGCCCTCGCCGTTCCGATCCACATGGCACGCGAGCTGTCCCGGAAGATTGTCACCGTCGCAGCGCAGGATCGCGACCTCGCGACGGGACATGCTCCGGCGGTCCAGGTAGACCGCGACCTCGTGCAGCCGGGATGCCCGGCCCGGGTACCGGGTGGGAATCCAGCTCGTCTGGATGTGCCGCTCGCTGAGTAGCTGCGCGACGGTCTCCGCCTCGTCGAGCATCTCGAACCGCTCGATGCGCGACTGGTGTGCGACCGTCCCGTCCTTCATGACGACATGGTAGTGCATGGCCCCTCCGGGCGGGTCGTCAAAACAAGTCCTGTGCCACCGAGCGAGACAGAAAGCTCCATGAATCCGAGGGGATCGAGCGCGACGGACCTCTCACGGCTGCGCGACGGCTCGCAGCAGATTGCGATGCTGCGACGACCACCGGGGCGCCATGCGGGTGGCTGCACGGACGCGCCGCTCGACGATGCCGTGCGCTCGGCGACGGCATTCGCCGCGTCGCCGAGCGTGGCATGGGTGCGCTTATCGCGCCGGAGCTCGCCCGCGGACGACGGGCGTCAGAGGTTCGCGCACTTCGCGAGGCAGGCGGACAGCGCGGCGCCGCAGCTCCCGGGCACGTTCGTGCATCCGGCCGCGCACGTGTCGTACGCGGCGCGGGCCGCCGCCAGGCACGGCTGATTCGCGCCGCCGCACTGCGCGCCCGCGTTGATCCACTGCTTGTGACAATCGCTCACGCAGGTCGTGCGGCTGGTCGAAGAGCCGGAGGTCTTCGTCGTGGTGCACTTCGCCTTCTTGGCGAGACACGAGGCCGCGCACGCGACACCCTTCCCCGGCGCAAAGCAGCTCGCGAAGCTCGTGTCGTATTCGGCCTGACAGTCGGCCGTGCTGGCGGACGCGAGGCAGACCTTCTTGTCCGCCGTCGCTACCTTGATGCACGCCGCCGTCGCCTGGCTGAAGCCGACGACGAGCGTCGTGGTCGTGGTCGTCGGCCGCTTGAGCGTCGTCGTGGTGGTGCTGACCGGGTTCGGCACGCTGGTCGTCGACACCGTCGTCGTGGTCGTCGACGTCGTGGTCGTCGGGCGCAGCGACGTCGTGGTGGTCGTCGGACGCGGGCGGGTCGTGGTGGTCGTGCGCTGCGGCTTCGAGCAAGCGACGACGCAGGCGTCGTATTTGACGCGAGCGGCCGCCAGGCACGCCGGATCGCGGCTCGTACACGCCCCGCCGTCCGAGACCCACTGCCGGTGGCAGGCGTTGATGCAGCCCCCGTTGTTGCTCTTCCCGTGGCTCGAGCTCGACGCCGCCATGGCGACGTTGGACAGCAAGGCGATCGCTGCGCCGGCTGCGCCGGCACGCCGTACCCATCTCGCAGCAGCGGTGGTCATCCGACGCGGTTCGGTCATCATCGCGGCGGCGGAAGAGCAAGACGGGTGCCGCAACGACCGTCCAGTTCGCCGCTGCAAGCGCGCAGCAGGTGTGCACGGACGGTGCAACCGAGCAGGGACGACACAGCAGACTTTCAGCGGCGACCCTCTTGCGACGGCCGTGCACGCACGGTACGTCGCGCACATGATCGACCTCTACTACTGGCCCACCCCGAACGGCTGGAAGGTCAGCATCATGCTCGAGGAGTGCGGCCTGCCCTATCGCGTGCAGCCGGTGAACATCGGCCGGGGCGAGCAGTTCTCCCCTGCCTTCTTGAAGCTTTCGCCGAACAACCGCATGCCCGCCATCGTCGACGACGATCCTCCCGGCGGCGGCGAGCCGCTCGCGATCTTCGAGAGCGCGGCGATTCTCCAGTACCTCGCCGAGAAGACCGGCCGCTTCCTGCCGCGCGACGTGCGCGGCAAGTACGACGTCCTCCAGTGGGTCGCGTGGCAGGTCGCGAACCTCGGCCCCATCGCCGGACAGATGAACCACTTCGCCGCCTACGCGCCGGAAAAGATCCCGTACGCGATCGACCGCTTCGCCAACGAGATGAACCGGCTGCTCGGCGTCCTCGAGCGGCGCCTCGCGGACCGCTCCTACCTCGCCGGCGACTACTCGATCGCCGACATGGCGACGTGGCCGTGGATCTTCCCCGAGTACCAGGGCCGCAAGGTGCTCGCGGACTTCCCGAAGGTCGCGCGCTGGTGGGAGACCGTCGGCAGCCGGCCCGCCGTCAAGAAGGGGCGCGCCGTCGGCGAGGAGCTCCGCCGGAACGCCGCGCTCGACGACGAAGCGCGGAAGGTGCTCTTCGGGCAGACGGCGGCGACCGTCGCCAGTGCCGAGGCGGCGAGCAGCCGCGGACCCCGCGGCGCGTGACCTTGCCATCGCCGGCCGCCGGTGCTGAGAGGGCACCGGCGACCGATGGCATCTCGCTGGCCTGCTGCGCGCGTGTTCGTGTCCCGCCGCCGGCGCTGGATCGTGCTGCTCGGCGTCCTCGTCGTGCTGCGCGCGGCGCTGCCCGAAGTGGTCCGCCGCGTTCTCGTCTCCCAGCTCTCGCAGCGCCTGCGCACCCGCGTAGACGTCGGGGACGTCGATCTCGCGCTCCATCGCGGCGGCGTCGCGCTCGAGGACGTCGCGCTCTACGCACCCGATGCGCCGGGCGAGCCGCCGGTGATCGCGTGGAAACGCTTCGCGGTCGAGCTGCGCTACCTCCCGCTCCTCTGGAAGACGGTGCAGCTCCGCGACATCGAGCTCGAGGGGCCGCACGTGGCGCTCGATCGTCTGGCGAGCGGCGACCTGAACCTTCGCCGGCTGCTCCCGCCTTCCGAGCCATCGCCCGCCGCGCCACCCGCCCCGCAGCCGAGCGGCCGCGCCTGGAAGACGGGCATCGATCGGTTCGTGCTGCGCGGCGGTGGGGTGCGGTTTCGGGACCTCACGCTGGGCGAGGGAGCCCCGCTCGACGTCGCGTTGCCGGACGTGACGGTGCGCGACGTCGCGTTGCAGCCCGGCCTCTACGGCGATCCCGGCGTCGCGCGCGTCTACGTGAAGAGCGAGGGCGGCGTGCTCCGGATCGAGTGCCGGCTCTGGGTGCTCGATCAGGGGTTCGCCGTCGCGACCCATCTCAAAGCGCTTCGCATCCCGCTCCATCGCGCGCGGCTCTACATCCCCGGGATCGGCTGGAGCGAGCTCGCCGGCGAGCTCGACGCCTCGATCGACCATGCGATCGCCCCCGCCACGCGGAACGAGCTCGGCGGCATGGTGCGGCTCCGGAACGTGGCGGTCCGCGTGCCCGACGTCCCGCAGGCGGCGCTCGCCGTCGAGCGCCTGGCGGTCCGGGTCGAGCCGATCGATCTCGCCGCGCATCGGGCCCGGGTGGCGGCCGTCGACGTCGCGGGCGCGTCGGTGGTCGTCGACCTCCAGGGCGGCGCGGACGTCCTGCCGCTCCTGCGGCGCCGGAGCACCGAGGCGCCACCGGCGGAAGCAGCGCCCGAGACACCGCCGAGCGAGGCAGCGCCCTGGCGCTGGACGGTGGACGCCCTCGACCTCGCCGACTCGAAGGTTACCCTGCTGCAGGAAGGCTCGCCGCTCGACGTGGGAATCACGGCGTCGGTGCGACGGCTCGCCAGCCAGGGCGATCCCGGCCGGGTCGACCTGAAGCTGTCCGTCCCACCGGGCTCGGTCGCCGTGGTCGGTGCCGCCCGCGCGATACCGCCGGCGTTCGGCGGCACCGTCCGGATCGAGCAGCTGCCGGTCCAGGATCTCGTCCGCGCGGCGCACGCGGCCGTTGGTGTGTCGCCGGGGCTTCTCCAGGCCGCGACGCTCGGTGCGGACCTGGCCGTCGAGGCCGGCCTCTCTCCCGACGGCGGCGATTCGGCGCGGACCGGTGCCGTCGCCGTCAAGGGAAACGTCACGCTCGACGGCGTTCAGCTCCAGGGACCCGACCCCGGCGTCTTCGCAGTCGCGTGGAGACACCTCGGCGTGCCGATCGACGCCCTCGAGCTGCCCGGTGTCCTCCCGGCTGCGGCGCCCGCCGCACCCGCGGCCATCCACGTCGCGCTCGGCGACGTGCGTCTCGAGGAGCCGTCCGTCCAGGCGACGCGCGCGGCCGACGGGCTCGTCATCCCGCCGATCGGCCGGGCCGCGGACGAGCGCGCCGCGCCGCCGACCGCGCCGCCGCCCGCCGCGACACCCGCGCCGGACGTGTCGGTCGCCTCCTTCGTCCTCGCGCGCGGTCGGATCGGGCTCGTCGACCAGACGGTGAAACCGTTCTTCACCGGCGAGATCAAGCCGCTCGATATCGAGGCGCACGGGATCCGCTCCGAGGGCCCGGTGCTCGATCGCTTCACGCTGTCCGCGACGACGCCGCAGAAAGGGAAAATCGACGTCACCGGCTCGCTGCACCCCGAAGGGGGAAAGGTGCAGGTGAACGGCAAGGACGTCGCGTTGACGCCCTACAATCCGTACGTCTCGACGTTCTCGCCCTACAGCCTCGGGCGCGGCAGCAGTCTCTCGGTTCGCACCGGCGTCGCCTTCGGAAAGGGCAAATACGACACAAAGACGGCGCTCACGCTCCAGCGTCTCAGCGTAAAGGGCGCCGCGGGCGACACCGTGTTCAAGGAGCACTTCGGCATCCCGCTTTCGCTGGCGCTGGCGCTGCTGCGCGATCCCGGCGGCAACATCAAGCTCGACATCCCGGTGGCGGTCGACCAGTCCGGAACGACGATCGCCCTCGGCACGGTGATCGCGGGAGCGCTGCGGAGCGCGATCGTCGGCGCCGTGACGTCGCCGCTGAAGGCCGTCGGCATCGTCGTGGGATCCGGAGACAAGGAGGTGGCGCTCGAGCCGCCGCCGATCGGGATGGAGCTCGGGCGAGCTGCCGTCACCCCTGACGGACAGAAGCAGGTGGCGCAGCTCGCGGCCTTGCTCGGAGGCCGCCCCGGCCTCGGTGTGGAGCTCGTGGGCGTCGTGGTGGCAACTGACGCGCGCTGGCTCCAGGAGCAGGATCTCCGGGCGGAACTCGAGGCGCGGACCGGCGTGGTGAACGCGCTCCGCGGGTTACCGGAGCGGAACGCGCGCCGGCGTATCACGCAGGCGCTCGCGGACCGGGCGGCCGGCAAGCCCGGCGATCTCGACCGCGACGATCGCGCGCGGCTCGACGAATGGCTCGCCGCCCGGCCGCCGATCGCCAAGGACCGCCTCGGCGCGCTCGCGCGGGCGCGCGCCGAGGCGGTGGTGACGTTGCTCCGCGAGCGGCACGGCATCCCGGCGACGCGGGTCACGGTCGGTGAGGCCGCCGGCGAGCCGCGCGAGGGCACGCCGTCCGTCCTGATCGCGTTCGGCGGCGCTGGCGAGTGAGCGCCGGCTCAGACGCCGGTCACTTCGCGCCCTTCCGCTTCGCCCCGCCCGCCGCCCCGACCTTCAGTGCCGATGATCGGCGCGATTGACGCGGCGTAGCGACGATGCAATTAGGCAAGGCTCCTCGCCGCGACGGGCGTTCCACCCGTACGCGCGAGGAAGGCCCGATCGGCATGCGGCTCGCCTCCCGCATCTTCCTGGCCATCTCGGTGGTCATCCTCGTGCTGGTCGTCGTGGCGGGATGGAGCCTCCTCGCGATGAATCAGATCGTCGCGCTGAACCGTTCCCTCGTCACGCAGACGGCGCCGGCGCTGCGGCTCGAAGCAGCGCTGCGCGAGTCGATGCCCGCCCTCGTCCGTCTGGAGACGCGCTACGCGATCCTCCACGACGCCGGCTACGAGAGCCTGTGGAAGGCGCGCGCGGCGCGCGTGTCGCAAGACTTCGATCGGCTGCGCGGGTTGCTCCTCACCCGCCAGGAGACCAAGCTCCATCTGAAGGCCGTGGCGGAGTTCGCCATGTACCAGAGCCTCGTCGGGAGCCTCGGCTCGGGTGTCGACCGGCGCACTGCTGCCGTGTCCGGCCTCGAGCCGCGGCTCGCCGCGACGCGCAGCGAGCGCGCGCTCGACCGCTTGCAGGACGCCACGCGTGCCAGCCTCGAGCACTCCGAGCAGCGCGCGCGCCGGCTGGAGCGGCGGACGTGGCACGCCGTCATGATCGCGCTGCCGGCGAGCGTCGTGCTCGCGCTGCTCGGCGCCGGGGTGATCGCCGTTCGCATGACGCGGTCGCTGCGCCGTCTCTCCGTCGCCACGACCCAGGTGGTCGAAGGGTCGTTCGTCGCTCCGGTGGGCGTCGAGGGCCGCGACGAGATCGGGCGCCTGGCGCAGGCCTTCAACCGCATGGGCGAGCGGCTGCGCGAAGCCGACCGGATGAAGGAGGAGTTCTTCTCGCACATCTCTCACGAGCTTCGCACCCCGCTCACGTCGGTGCGCGAAGCGGCGACGCTCCTGCGCGACGAGGTGCCGGGGGTCCTGGCGCCGAAACAGGCGCGGCTCGTGGAGATCATCGCCGCCAGCACGGACCGCGTGCTGCGGCTGGTGAACGAGATCCTGGAGCTGTCCCGTCTCCGAGCAGGCCTGCTGGCGATCGACCGGCGGAACGTCGACATCGGGAACCTCGTGCACCGCGCGCTCGAGCAAGTCCGCCCGCAGGCGGAAGCGCGTGGGCTCCGCATGGAAAGCAACGGGGCGATCGACGGCGCCCGGGTGCTCGGCGACGAGGAACGCCTGCTGCAGGTGCTCGTGAACCTCCTCGGCAACGCGATCAAGTTCACGCCGCCGGGAGGCGCGGTGCGCCTCGGCGTCACGGCAGGTACCGACCGCGTGGAGGTCGCCGTCGAGGACACCGGCGTCGGCATCCCGCCCGAGGCGTTGCCACGCGTCTTCGAGCGGTACTGGCAGGCACGCGGGACGCGCGCCGGCACCGGCCTCGGCCTCGCCATCGTGAAGAGCATCGTCGAGATGCACGGCGGTCGCGTGCAGGCGCACTCGAGCGAGGGGAAAGGAAGCCGGTTCGTCGTGCAGCTTCCGCGCGCGGAAGCCGCATGAGGCGTACGGCGGCGCTCGTCATGGTGGGACTGGTGGGGGGCTGCGCGATCCCGAGGCGAGGGCTCTGGCTCCTCGCGCCCAGCACTTCGGAGGCCGAGCGACTGGTCGCACAGGCGGACGACCTCGCGCGCACGAACGCGCCCCGCGAAGCCCGCAATCTCTACCTGCGCGCCCTGCGCGACTTCCCGGACGATCCGGTGGCACCGCGCGCGCTCTACGGCCTGGGTCAGCTGCGCGTCGATCCAAAGAGTCCGCTCCGCGACTACGCCGTCGCGCGGACGGTTTTCGGCCGGGTGGCAACCCGCTATCCGTCGAGCGCGTGGGCCCCGCAGGCCCGTGCGTGGCACGCAGTGCTGACGGAGCTCCTGAAGCACGAGGCCGACGCCGCCCGAACGCGAGTGGACCTCGAGCGGCTGAAGGAGCTCGACAAGGAGCTGGAGGAACCGTGAACCGTCCGCGCAGCGTGCTCGTCGTCGACGACGATGCGCACATCCTCGAGGTCCTGGAGATGCGGCTCACGTCGATGGGCTTCGCCGTCACGGCGACGGTAGACGCCGAGGCGGCGCTCGCGGCGCTCGGCACGCGTGGCTTCGACGCGGCGCTCTTCGACCTGCGCATGGACCCGATCGATGGCATCGCCCTGACGCGCGCCGCGCACGCCCGCCAGCCGCGTCTGCCGGTACTGATCATGACGGCGCACGGCACGATCGAGAACGCGGTAGAGGCGATCAAGGAAGGCGCCTTCGATTTCCTCACCAAGCCCTTCGTGACCGAAGAGCTGCGCGGCAAGCTCGCGCGGGCGGTGGCCGATCGGCGCTGGGCCCGCGACCGCAATCTGCTGCGGACCGTCGGGGAGACGCTGGCGTCCGCGGCCTCGATGGACCGGGTACTGAGCGCGGTCGCCGAGGGCACGATGGAGGCCACCGAGACGGAGCGCACGGTCGTGTTCCTGCGCGAGTCGGATAGGCTCGTGCCGAAGGCGAGCGCCGGCACGTCATCGACCCCGCTCGACCGGCTTGCCCCGGCGGCGGAAGCCGCGATCGCGCGGCGCGACTCGGTCACCATGGGCGGTGCCGAGGGGCGGGCAACGCTCGCCGTTCCGCTCATGGTCGCCGGCACGCCGGAAGGCGCGCTCGTCGTCGAGAACCCGAGCCACGTCGTCGCCACTGACGACGATCTGGATCTCCTCCGCGTGTTCGCCTCGCAGGGTGCCGTCGCGCTCGGCAACGCGCGCGAGCTGTCGCGCCTGCGCAGCGGCGCGCTCGCCGCACTCGGGCGGGTGGCCAGCCAGGTCGCGCACGAGCTCAACAACCCGCTCGGTGGCCTCGCGCTCTATGCGCGGCTGCTCGAGGACCGTTTCAAGACTGCCGGCGACGAGGAGGGCGTGCAGCTCACACACAAGGTCGGCCGCGCCGTCAAGCACCTCGCCGACCTGGTGACGGACATCACCGCGTACGGCCGGCCGCCCGAGCTGAAGCGCGAGCCGACGTCCCTCAACGCGCTCATCGAGGAGTGCCTGTCGCTCGTCCAGGACCGGGTCGTCGACAAGGAAATCCGCGTCGTGTCCAAGCTCGCGCCCGACGTCGGCACCGTCCTTGCCGATGCACGCGAGCTGAAGAAGGTCTTGCTGAATCTCTTCGTGAACGCGCTCGAGGCGATGGAGCCGCACGGCACGCTGACCATCCGGACACAGCGCGCGGACGAGCGCACCATCGAGGCGAGCGTCGAGGACACCGGCTGCGGCATCGATGACGAGACGCGGGCGCGCATGTTCGATCTCTTCTTCACGACCAAGGCCAACGGGACCGGCCTCGGCATGCCGATCGCGCGCTCGGTAGTGGACCGCCACGGCGGCCGGCTCGACATCGACAGCGAGCCGGGCGTGGGGACGCGGGTGCGCATCGAATTGCCGCGGCAGTGAAGCCTGTCCGTTCGGCCGGCATCGGAGTACAGCTTCTGACCTCGCGCCGACTGGATCTGAACGGTCCGTCACGGCTGTGACACCTCGCGCCCGCCCGCTGTCTCCCGCCCGCGCGCGGCAGGTGGCGCACGTCTTGCACCGGAGCGCCAGGCTCCAGCCCACGGATCAGGAGGACGCGTAATGCCCACGATGCAGGACCTGCTACGCGAGGCGGCCGACAAGGGCGCCTCCGACCTTCACCTGAGCGCCGGGGAGCCGCCGCTGCTCAGGGTGCACGGCGACCTCGTGCGCATCGAGCATCCCGCGGTCACGCCCGCGCAGGTCACCGAGCTCGTCAACTCGATCATGAGCGACGCGCAGCGCGCGACGTTCGAGGCCGAGCACGAGGTCGACTTCGCGTGCGAGCTCGAAGGCAAGGGACGGTTCCGGGTGAACGTCTTCGTTCACAGCCGCGGGCCGGGCGCCGTGCTGCGCACCATCCCGACGCAGATCCCCGCCCTCGACACCCTCCACATGCCGCCGATCCTGAAGGAGCTCTGCACGCGCGAGCGCGGGCTCGTCCTCGTCACCGGCCCGACGGGCTCCGGCAAGTCGACCACGCTCGCCGCGATGGTCGACGTCATCAATCAGACGTGGGACGCGCACATCCTGACCATCGAGGACCCGATCGAGTTCGTGCACCCGCCGAAGCGCTGCCTGGTGAACCAGCGGGAGGTGGGTCCGCACACCAACTCGTTCTCGAACGCGTTGCGCAGCGCGCTCCGCGAGGATCCGGACGTGATCCTGATCGGCGAGATGCGTGACCTCGAGACGATCTCGCTCGCGCTCACGGCGGCGGAGACGGGCCACCTCGTGTTCGGCACGCTCCACACCTCGAGCGCGCCGAAAACCATCGACCGCATCATCGACGTGTTCCCGGCAGGCCAGCAAGGACAGATCCGCACCATGCTCTCCGAGTCGCTCGAGGCCGTGGTGGCGCAGACCCTGCTCAAGAAGAAGGGCGGCGGTCGCGTCGCCGCATGCGAGGTCCTGATCGGGACGCCCGCCGTGCGGAACCTCATTCGCGAAGGGAAGCTCCACCAGATCACGTCGATGATGCAGACCGGCCAGCGCCTCGGCATGCAGACGCTCGACATGGGGCTCGCGGACCTCGTGAAGCGCGGGCTGATCGAGCCGACGGCGCTCCCGCCGAGACCGGCGATGAACGGCAGCGGCGCGCCCGCCGGCGCCGCCGCGTAACTCGGCCGTCCCGCTCCGAACGTCCGCGCAGCTCGTCATACACGTGACTCGACCGACGAGCTGGACGGGATTCGGTGAAGAGTGAATTGGGGTCTTGTCGAGGGTCACGGACCGGTGTAGCCGCCGCTAATGCGGCGTCGGTCAGCGCGTCGATCCGTCAGCAGGCTCGTCCTCCTCGCGCTAGTGGCGGGCGCGCTTTTCCCTCGCGCAACCCTTGCGACGTGGCCTCGCAACGCGCGCGTGCTCATTCTCTCCGCGTTCCCGACCGAGGGCGCGAAGATCCTCGCTGCGGCAGGGCCCGTCACCGAAGTCGGCGTGTTCAACGGCCGCAGGTTCTTCGCCGGCACCATCGCCGGAAAGAGCGTCGTCATGGGCTTGACCGGCATCGGCCTCGTGGATGCCGACCTGACGACGCGCGCGGTGCTCGCTTTTCTCCAGAGCAGCGGCGTTCTCGTGAAGGCCGTCGTCTTCTCCGGCGTCGCCGGCAGCAGCTACAACATTGGCGACGTCGTCGTTCCCGATCACTGGACGGACGACCTGGAGCATTCCGCGCCGCCTTTCCCTCCGTACGCGGTGAACCGATGCCTGTATCGGATCGCCCGGCGGATCGTCGGAACCGTGGCGCTGGATCCGAATCTCTACGTCGAGGACCGGGCCTGTACGGGTCTGCGTACGCCGCCGAGCACGCCGGTTCGCGTCGACGATCCCCAGGTCCGCATCAACCCCGGCGACGAGGGGCACAGCTCCGATCCCTACGGCGGTCGAGCGGTGCCTTGTGCCAACCCGGGCACCGATCTTCTCGGCTGCGACGCGTGCGGCGCACCGCCAGGGGACCCGGGTCTCGGATCTGACCCGACCCCCTTCCTGGACCCGAACTTCTTCCTGGAGCTCTTCCAGTCGTTCTCAGGGAGCCAGGGTGGCACCGCCGTCATCGAGGACATGGAGACCGCCGCCGTGGCGCGCATCGCGACCGAGAAGAGGATTCCGTTCATCGCGTTCCGCGGCGTTTCGGACGGCAGAGGGGATCCGCTGATGCTCCCGCCGGTTCCCTATCTGCAGTTCGTCGTGTACCAGCAGCTCGCGGCCGACAATGCGGCGGCCGCCACGCTGGCATTCCTCGCCGCGTGGTAAGGAAGCTCGGCCGACTCCGAGCGATACTTTCCAGCCAAAAAAGCGGCTCGTTCGGCACGAGGAGGCGGAACGCTCGCCGTGTTCGCCGTCATGGTGTAGACCACGAGTCCGGGGACGGAGGTGGGGACGATGAGGCGAACGATGTTCCTGCTCATGGCGCTCGCGGCCGTTTCCTCGGAGGCCGCGGTCCTCTGTACGGCGAAGTCGGGCAGCGGAACCGTGCGCGTGCGGACGACGTGTCGGCGTCGCGAGAGGCAGCTCGACCCGTCTGCCCTCGATCTACAGGGACCGCCTGGACGGGGCACCGCCTTCGAGGCATCGGCCGATACCCCACCGGGCAGCCCTTCGCCCCTCGATGACGAGTTCAACAACCCGTCGGTCGACGGGAAGTGGTCCTGGGTGAACCAGGGCTCCGCGACCATCGCCGCGAGCCCGAACGGCTACACGACGCTGACCGTCACGCCGGCGAACGGGGACAACTGGCGGATGCGCGTCCAGTCGAAGAGCGGCAGCTTCACCGTCACGATGCGGTACGCGAGCGGGTTCCCGATGGCAAACTATGCCGCCACCGGTTTCGTGTTCCGCAATTCCTCCACGGGAAAGTTCACGAGCTACGGCTTCGGCTACAACAGCGGGCCGAACATCCTCGTGCAGCGGTTCAACGACCCGATCACGTTCTCGTTCACCGCGATCAACTTCGGACTCACGACGGCGCAGTACCTGAAGGCGACGTCGGACGGGACCACGCTCACGTTCTACGCGTCACTCGACGGTGCCGCCTGGACCAGGATCGGAACGGAGACGATCGCGACGCACATCGGCACGCTCGACCAGATCGGCTTCGGCGTCGACTGCAACAACAACGGCGCGACCGCATTCGACACCGTCCTGTACTGGTTCCGAGTTGCTTGACGCCGCCCTACCCCTGAGCGTGCATCGCCCCTGCGGCATACCCCGGCTCCCCGGCCGGAGCAGTATACCGCCGCACCGCATTCACGGACACACGACCGAGAGGCGCGACCTTACTGTACGCTGGCACTCACCGACGCGCTGCCCACGATCGTGAACGTGCAGGTGTTCACCTTGTTCCCGCCGCTCGAGCACGCGCCGGACCAGATCACGGCACGACCGTTCGACGCGGTGAGCGTGATCGAAGTCCCGGTCGTGAACGATGCCGAGCCCGTGCTGCCGACCGCGACGTTGATCCCGGCAGGGCTCGAGGTGATGCGCTCGCCGCTTCGCCCGGTCGCCGTGACCGACAGCGTCGCCGTCTGCGCCGGCGGGGGTGGAGGATTCACGGTCAGCGTCGCCGTTGCGCTGGCGCCTCCGAAGGCGCCGCCGACGGTCACCGACGTTACGGCGGTGACGCCGGTCGTCGCGATCCCGAAGCTTGCGCTGGTCGCGCCGGGAGCCACGGTCACGCTCGGAGGCACGCCGGCCACGGTCGTGTTGCTGCTCGACAGCGTGACGATGGCCCCGCCTGTTCCCGCGGCAGCGGTCAAGGTCACCGTGCCGGTGCTCCCGGCTCCGCCGACGACGCTCGTCGGATTGACCGTCAGCGTCGACAAGGTCGGCGCCGCCGGAACGGGATTCACGGTCAATACTGCGGTGCGTGCGACGCCGCCAAAGGTCGCGGAGATCGTC
>VBKG01000335.1 GCA_005879585.1 Deltaproteobacteria bacterium
TGACGGTCGAAGGGTTCAACGAGACTGCCGATACGCCGACCGTCGGCGGCGCCGTGCCGCACTGGCCCGCCACGCCGCCGCCGCCGCAGGTCTCGCCGAAGTCGCAGCCGCACATGATGGTGCCACCGCAGCCGTCGGCGAGGCTTCCGCACGGCCCGCCGTGGACCGTGCCTCCCCTCGCGTCTAGGCACGTCCGCGGGGTGCACCCTCCGGTCACGGTGAGCGGGGTCGTGACCGGCGCCTGGCCGGGCGCGCCCGAGCTCGCGCTGATCGTGACCGTCGTCGTGCTCGGGACCGAGTTCGCGGCCTGGATCGTCGCGGCGCCGCCGCCATAGATGCAGCCGCCGAGGACCATCGGCTGGCCGTTGGCGATGACCGAGGCGACCGACGGGTTGCCGCTCGTCACGCTGATGGGAATGCCGCGCGCCGGGGCCATCCGCGCGAGCTCGACGTCCATGATGGAGACGCCGCCCGGCGCGATCGTCGACGGCGAGAGCGTCACCTGCAGGATCTCGGGCGCCGGCGGCTCCGTTCCGCCCGGATTGAGCGTCAGCACCGAGGCGACCGGCACGAGCTGGCGATTGACCCCCGAGCTGTCGGTATAGGCCAGATCGACGAAGAGGTTGACGTTGACCGGCGAGCTCACCACCGCCGTCGGCAGCGAGAAGCTCACCGACGTCTGACCGGCCGTGAGATTCGGGACACCACAATACGCCCCCGGCACCAGGTCACCGCGGTCGATCTTCATGTTGGTGAAGGCGCCGGACGGATGCGCCGCCGCCAACGTGACGGTCAGGCCGAGGTCGTTTCCACCCAGCGTGTTCGTCGTCGAGAGCTTGAGCGGCGCTGAACCGGAAAAGCAGACGTCGGAGGTCGAGGTGGAGCTCGAAGGCCGCGTGGTACACCCGACGCTACATACCTGCGAAAGCCCGCAGTTGTTCTGCGTGAACCGCGGTCCCGAGGAGCATTTATAGATGACTCCCGCACTGCATTGATAGCCGTATGTCGTCCCGCCGCAGACCGTTCCCGAGATCGGGAAACCCTGGAGCGTCTGGGCGGTGCAGACCTGGAGGGGCGCGGCGTCGGCGATGGCTCCCGCACCGCAGAGCCACACCACTCCAGCCAACAACGGAGCGATCAGCGACGACGGCAAGCGGCAGCGGGCTGCCATGGCGACTCCTCTTTGCGGGCGCGGGCGGTGCCCCCCGGACCGCTCGGTCATCGTTATCGCATAACGCGTTCCGGAGGAAGGAAGCCATACAGGCCTTCCCCGTCAGCTCGTCCCCCGAGCACCGTCCGCCGAAACCCCGTGCCGGGTCGGCTCGATCGCCGGACGTGCAGGTCGCCGCCGACGGTGCTACTCAAAAAGTGGTCTGCTGCCCAAGAAACGGGCGCTGGGAGGTGTGAGTTGCCGAGGAAAACCCGTTGCGGATCGGGCACGTGCCTTGCTGCTCCGTCGGTGAGCGTTCGCCGCGGGTCTCCGGCGGCGTAGGCCCGCCGAGCATGCAGGTCGCAATCCATCACCGGACGGCGTACCGGTACGACCGGCTCGTGTCCCTGTCGCCGCAGACCGTCCGGCTGCGGCCTGCCCCGCATGCGCGGACCCGGATCGCTTCTTACTCTCTCCGGGTCGACCCCCAGCCCCACTTCCTCAACTGGCAGCAGGATCCGTTCGGCAACTGGCAGGCGCGCGTGGTGTTTCCGGGCGCGGTGCGCGAGTTCGTCGTCACCGTCGACCTCGTCGCGGAACCCGTGGCCTTCAATCCGTTCGACTTCTTCGTCGAGGACTACGCCGAGCGCTGGCCGTTCGCCTACGAGCGCCTGCTCGCGGAGGACCTGCGTCCCTACCTGCGACCGCAGCCGGCCGGACCGAACTTCCAGGAGCTCCTCGCTTCGATCGCGCGGGATCGGCGCAACACGATCGATTTCCTCGTCGAGCTGAACCAGCGTCTGCAGCGCCGCATCCGCTACCTGATCCGCCTCGAGCCGGGCGTCCAGACACCGGAGGAGACGCTCGCGAAGGGCTCGGGCTCGTGTCGCGACAGCGGCTGGCTCCTGGTGCAGTGCCTGCGCCACCTCGGCCTCGCCGCGCGCTTCGTCTCCGGGTACCTGATCCAGCTCCGGCCCGACGTGCGCGCGCTCGACGGTCCCTCCGGCCCCGAGGGCGACTTCACCGACCTGCACGCCTGGGCTGAGGTCTTCGTTCCCGGCGCCGGCTGGGTCGGGCTCGACCCGACGTCGGGCCTCCTCGCCGCCGAGGGCCACCTCCCGCTGGCGGCGACGCCGGAGCCGCAGGCGGCTGCGGCGATCAGCGGGGCGGTGGACGACTGCGACGTCGACTTCTCGCACGAGATGTCGGTGTCGCGCATCGCCGAATCGCCGCGCTCGACGAGGCCGTACAGCGAGGAGCAGTGGGCGGCGATCGACACGCTTGGCCACGCCGTCGACCGCCGCCTGGCTGCCGGCGACGTCCGCCTGACCATGGGAGGCGAGCCCACCTTCGTCTCGCTCGACGACATGGAGGGCGCGGAGTGGAACGTCGCGGCCGTCGGGCCGACGAAGGAGGGGCTCGCGGCGACGCTCCTCGAGCGGCTGCGCGCGCGGTTCGCGCCCGACGGCCTCATCACCTACGGCCAGGGCAAGTGGTACCCGGGGGAATCGCTGCCGCGCTGGGTCTATGGTCTCTACTGGCGCCGCGACGGCAAGCCACTCTGGCGCCTGCCGGTCTCGGCAGCGTCGCCCGCCGCAACGCCGGAGCTCGCCGAGCGCTTCCTGCGTCGGCTCGCCGTACGTCTCGGCCTCGACCCGGCGTGCCCCCAGCCCGCCTACGAGGACCCCGTCCACTACCTCGTGAAGGAGCGCCGGCTACCGGTGAACGTCGACCCGCTCGACAACCGGCTCGACGATCCCGAGGAGCGGGCGCGTCTCGCCGCGGTCTTCGAGCGCGGCCTCGGCACGCCGCGGGGTCACGTGCTGCCGCTGGCGCGTGGACCGACGGGCTGGACGAGCGAGCGCTGGACGTTCCGGAGCGGGTCACTCTTCCTCGTCCCCGGAGACTCTCCGCTGGGGCTCCGGCTGCCGCTCGACCAGCTGCCCTGGCTTCCGCCCGCCGACGTCCCGGCCGTGCTCGAGAGGGATCCGACGGCTGCGCCCGGCCGCCTGCCCGAGCCGGTCACGCGGCGCCAGCCGTGGCCGCCGGACGCACCGCAGCGGCGCGCGGACGCGTCTTCCGAGCGGGCCGTTCGCACGGCGCTCTCCGCCGAGGCGCGCGACGGCTTCCTCAACGTCTTCATGCCGCCGGTCGCCAACGCCGAGGACTACCTCGAGCTCGTCGCGGCGATCGAAGACGTGGCCGCGGAGCTCCGCGCCCCGGTGCGGATCGAGGGCTATCCGCCCCCACCGCACCCGGAGCTGAACCGCATGCAGATCACGCCCGATCCCGGCGTGATCGAGGTGAACGTCCACCCGGCGCGGTCCTGGGCGGAGCTGCGCGAGATCACCGAGACTCTGTACGAGGAAGCCCGCGCCGCCCGGCTCAGCGCCGAGAAGTTCCTGATCGACGGGCGCGCCGTCGGCACGGGCGGCGGGAATCAGATCGTCGTGGGCGCGGCGCACCCGCTCGACAGCGCGTTCCTGCGCCGCCCGGACGTGCTCGGCAGCCTGCTGCGCTACTGGCAGAACCATCCCTCGCTCTCGTACCTGTTCTCGGGGCTCTTCATCGGGCCGACGTCGCAGCACCCGCGGGTGGACGAGGCGCGCGACGGTCAGCTCTACGAGCTGGACATCGCCCTCGCCACGCTCCCGCCGCGAGGTCGGGAGGCGCCCCCCTGGCTGGTCGACCGCATCCTGCGGAATCTCCTGGTGGACGTCGCCGGCAACACGCACCGGACCGAGTTCTGCATCGACAAGCTGTACGCCCCCGAGTCGGCGAGCGGCCGGCTCGGCCTCGTCGAGCTCCGCTGCTTCGAGATGCCACCGCACCCGCGCATGAGCCTCGTGCAGCAGCTCCTCGTGCGAGCCCTCATCGCCTGGTTCTGGGAGGAGCCGTACGGACGCGCGCTCGTCCGCTGGGGCTCGCTGCTCCACGACCGCTTCCTCCTGCCGCACTTCGTCTGGGCGGACTTCGTCGAGGTGATCGCGGACCTCGAGCGCGCAGGGTTCCCGTTCCGCGTCGACTGGTTCACCGCACAGCACGACTTCCGCTTTCCGCGCTACGGTACCGTCCGCTACGGCAACGTCGAGATCGAGGTACGACACGCCCTCGAGCCGTGGCCCGTGCTCGGCGAGGAGCCCGGCGCCGGCGGCACGGCCCGCTACGTCGACTCGTCGCTCGAGCGACTCCAGGTGAAGGCGTCCGGGCTCACGCCCGGCCGTCACTGGGTCACCTGCAACGGCCGCGCGCTGCCGCTCGGCGCGACGGGCACGGCCGGCGTCGAGGTGGCCGGCGTCCGGTACCGGGCATGGCAGCCGGCGGCCTGCCTCCATCCCACGATCGGCGTGCACACGCCGCTGGTGCTCGACCTGTACGACACGTGGAGTGGGCGTGCGCTCGGCGGCTGTACCTATCACGTCGCGCACCCGGCCGGTCGCCACTACGAGGCGTTTCCGGTGAACGCGCGCGAAGCCGAGTCGCGGCGACTCTCCCGCTTCGAGCCGATCGGCCACACGCCAGGCGCGTACGCGGCGACGCCGCCGCGCGTCGACCCGGAGCATCCCTCGACGCTGGACCTCCGGGGGGTCTGAGGACAACCGCCATGAACTGGCGACTCTACCGTTCGCCCGCGTTCGACGAGCTCCTGGAGGGAGCGGGAGAGCCGCGGGCTGCTGCCCGCCCGCTGGTCGAGTACCTGACCGGCCTCACCGCCGCGGAGCTCGCGGCGCGGCGCCTCGCCTCCGAGCTGACGATCAAGGCGATGGGCATCACCTTCACGGTCTATACGGACGGTCGAAACGTCGACCGGGCCTGGCCCTTCGACATCCTCCCGCGCGTCATCCCGCGGGCGGAGTGGGAACGGACCCAGGCGGCTCTGAAGCAACGCGTGATGGCGCTCAACTGCTTCATCCAGGACGTCTACACCGATCAGAAGATCGTCAAGGACCGCGTCTTTCCGAAGGAGCTGCTGGCCGATTCGAGGAACTACCGGCCGCAGTGCGCGGGCGTGAAGCCGAAAGGCGGCGTGTGGGCGCACGTCTGCGGCTCGGATCTCGTGCGCGACCGCGACGGCACGCTCTACGTGCTCGAGGACAACCTGCGCGTGCCGTCCGGGGTCTCGTACATGATCGAGAACCGCATGGTGACCAAGCGGGTCTTCCCCGAGCTGTTCGAGACGACGACCATCCTGCCGGTCGACGACTATCCGGCCCAGCTGTACGAGACGCTCGCGGGCCTCTCGCCCCGGCCGGGCGAGGTGCCGCTCGTCGTGCTGCTGACGCCCGGCGTCTACAACTCCGCCTATTTCGAGCATGCCTATCTCGCGCGGCAGACGGGCGTGGAGCTGGTGGAGGGCTCCGATCTGTTCGTCGCCGACGACGACTGCTGCTACATGCGCACGATCTACGGCCCCAAGCGGGTCGACGTCGTCTACCGGCGCATCGACGACCTGTTCCTCGACCCGGAGGCGTTCAATCCCGAGTCCCTGGTCGGCGTGCCGGGCCTCATGCGTGCGTGGACACGCGGGAACGTCGCACTGGCGAACGCGCCCGGCGCCGGGGTGGCGGACGACAAGGTCGTCTATGCCTTCGTGCCCGACATGATCCGCTACTATCTCGACCAGCATCCGATCCTGCCGAACGTGCCGAGCTACCTCTGCTACCGCGCGAACGACCGCGCGCACGTGCTCGAGCAGCTGCAGAACCTGGTGGTGAAGCCGGCCAACGAGTCGGGCGGCTACGGGATCCTGATCGGGCCGAAGTCGACCCGCGCCGAGCGCGAGAAGTTCCGCGAGCTGATCCAGGCCGACCCGCGGAACTACATGGCGCAGCCGGTGATCACGCTGTCCACGGCGCCGACGCTCACCGACGACGGCCTCGAGCCGCGCCACCTCGACCTCCGGCCCTTCATCCTCTCGCGCGACGAGCCGTACGTGACGACCGGCGGGCTGACACGCGTCGCGCTGGTCAAGGGATCGCTCGTCGTCAACAGCTCGCAGGGCGGCGGCAGCAAGGACACGTGGGTGGTCGACGTCGAGGACACCGCCTGATGCTCTCGCGTCTCGCCGACAACCTCTACTGGTTCGGCCGTTACCTCCAGCGCGCGGAGAACACGGCGCGTCTCATCAACGTCAACACGATCCTCTCGATGGACCTGCCGCGCCGGGTGGAGCTCGGATGGGAGCCGCTCGTCGACCTGGTCGGAGCGCACGGCCTCTTCGCGCAGCTCTACGAGGCCAACGGCGAGGACGACGTCGTCCGCTTCCTCTCCGTCGACGACCGTAACCCCGGCTCGATCCTCTCCTCGCTGCACCACGCGCGCGAAGCCTTGCGCACGACGCGGGATTACATGCCGGGCGAGGTCTGGGAGCGGGTGAACGACATGTTCTTCTACGTGCAGGACAAGGGCGAGCGCTCGCTCGGACGCGCCCGCCGGCACATCTTCCTCGAGAGCATCCTCGACTGTGCGCTCGGCATCCACGGCCTCCTCGCGTTCAACATGAGCCACGACGTCGGCTTCCACTTCCTCGGCATGGGCGCCAACCTCGAGCAGGCCGACATGACCACCCGGATCCTCGACGCGCGGTCGACGCGCGCGATCCCCGCCGAGGACGGTGCGTCGTTCGAGGCCGTGGAATGGATGAGCGTGCTCCGCTCGTTGACCGCGGATCAGACCTACCGTCGCCACGTGCGGAGCCGCGTCGCCGGAACGTCCGTCACGCGGTTCCTGCTCCAGAATCGCGAGTTCCCGCGGTCGGTCGCGTGCTGCCTGCTGCGGATCGGCGCCACGCTGCCACAGCTGCCGCCGCACGAGGCGGTCGAGCGAGAGCTGCAGCGGACCCTCCTCATGGTGCAGAACGTGGTCCTCGAGGGGCTGACCGGCCCGAGCCTCAAGCAGACGATGGACGAGATCCAGAAGGGCCTGCTCAGCCTGAATCAAGCGCTGAGCTCCGCGTTCTTTCGCAGCTGAGCTACCGGGACGAGGTCTCCCAGTCGAACTTCGGAAGGCTGCGGAGCGCATCGGCGATCTTACGGCCCCAGGCCTCACGAAGCTGCGCGTAGTACCCGGTGTCTGGCTCGAGACGGACCTTCCGTGCCAGGCTGAACGCGTCTCGGCAGAGGATGGCCAGATCGAGCGGCGGCCCGACCGACAGGTTGCTCTTGATGGTGGAGTCGAGCGAGACCAGCGCGCAGCGTGCCGCATCCTCCAGCGACACCTCCGGCCGGATGATGCGGTCGAGGATCGGCTTTCCGTACTTGCTCTCGCCGAGCTGCAGGTACGGCGTCTCCGGCGAGCACCAGATGCAGTTGCCCTCCGGGTAGATCAGATAGAGCGACGGAGGCTCGCCGCTGATCTGACCACCCAGGATGAGGGTGACGCGCAGGTCGACGCCGCCATACTGCCCCTGCACGGACGTGTCCTTCTGCGCGCGCGTCGACACGCCGCCCACGTACTCCGCGACGTCGTACATGCCGCGCGCGCTCCGCAGCGAGACGGGGGCCTCCGGGTTATCGAGGTCGCGCCTCATCTGGGCGAGGATCGCGTGCGTGGTGGCGAGGTTGCCGGCCGACAGCAGGACGAGCGAGCGCTCGCCCGGGAACTCGAACACGTGCATCTTGCTGTACGTCCTGATGTCGTCCACGCCCGCGCTGGTCCGCGTGTCGGACGCGAAGACGAGGCCGTCGTTCACCTGGATCGCCACGCAGTAGGTCATCGGTGGGGTTCTGGGAGTGGCTGCGAGCGGGTGCCCGTCACGAGGGCGTCGAGAGCGGGTGAGCGGGGTCGAACCGCCGACCTTGTGCTTGGCAAGCACACGCTCTAGCCAACTGAGCTACACCCGCAGCAGAGCGAAGTCGGTCACTTACCATCGTGCCCCAGGAGCCGCAAGGCCTGCACGCGTCCACGGTGCGTCCGAGGCGCTGTTTCAGGCGCGCT
This sequence comes from Deltaproteobacteria bacterium, assembly GCA_005879585.1. Lineage (GTDB taxonomy): Bacteria > Desulfobacterota > Binatia > DP-6 > DP-6 > DP-3. Next base: position 8,087 of record VBKG01000335.1, read on the forward strand.
GACGAGCCGCGCGCGGCGAGCCGCATACCGCGTCAGCCGGCATTGGCCGAGCGCTCCGGCTCCGCCACGGCAGCAAGCTCCGGCTCGAGCCGTCGCAGCTCGCGTTCGAGCGTCGCGTAGGCGTCGTCGGCCGGCTGCATGTCGCCGAGCCGCGCGATGGCCTCGAGGCGGCGCGCCGCCTCGGCGGCCGCACCCGCGGCGAGCGTGGCGAGCGCGCCCTTCAACGCGTGCGCCGGGCGCGTGAGGGCGTCCGCGTCGCGCCGGGCGAGCGCGTCGCGAATGTCCGCGAGGAGCCGCTCGCTCTCGACGCGGAAGGTCTCCACCAGGTCGAGCAGCAGCTCGGGGTCGTGGTCGGCACGCTCCAGGAGCGCAACGCGGTCGAGGACGGCGCCGTCGGTGCGCGGGATCGGTGCGGACCCCTGCGCCTGGGGCTCCCCGGTAACGACGCGCTCCAAGGTCGTGAACAGCTCTTCGGCGTCGACGGGCTTGGATACGTAGGCGTCCATGCCGACGTCGAGACAGCGCTCGCGGTCGCCCTTCATCGCATGCGCCGTGAGGGCGACGACCGGCACATGGCCGCCTTGAATCCGTTCGCGCGCCCGGAGCGCCTCCGTCGCCTCCAAGCCGTCCAGCTCGGGCATCTGCACGTCCATCACGACGACGTCGAATCGTTCGCGATCGAGCGCGCGGAGCGCCTGCCGTCCGTCCTCGACTGCGACCACGGTGTGACCCCGCTTCTGCAGGAGCCGGACGGCCACCTTCCGATTCACCGCATTGTCCTCGGCGAGAAGCACGTGCAGGGGTCTTCCTGTCCATGCCACGACCGCTCGCGGTCGGATGTCCTGCGGGCGCTTCTCGCAGATCGCCTGGATCGTTTCGAGCAGGTGGGACGCGACCACGGGCTTCGTGAGATACCCGGTCGCCTCGACGTCCGTCGCGCGCTGGCCCGGCGCCCCGAGCAGGACGACGGGAATCGCGGCAAACAACGGCTCAGCGCGCACCCGGCGAACGAGCGCCGGGCCGTCCATGTCGGGCATCTCGACGTCGACCAGGGCAAGGTCGTACGCGACTTGCCCGTCGTGCGCGCCGCCGAGGGCGGCGAGCGCCTCGGCCCCAGCCGCAACGCCATCGGCCCGCAGGCCCCACGCCGTCAGCATCTCGACGAGGATCCTCCGGCTCGTCGCGCTGTCGTCGACGACGAGCACCCGACGGCCACGCAGCGCCGCCGCGTCGATCCGCTCGCCGCGAGCGCCGTCCTCGGGCGCGCGGTCGAGGCGCAGCGTGACGTGGAAGGTGCTGCCGCGGCCAGGCTCGCTCTCGACCCAGATGCGGCCACCCATGAGCTCGACGAGTTGCGAGGCGATGGCGAGCCCGAGACCGGTGCCACCGTGGCGCCGGGTCATGGAGCCGTCGACCTGGACGAACGCGCCGAAGATCATCTCCTGCTTCTCGCGCGCGATGCCGATCCCCGTGTCGCTCACGGTGACGTGCAGCGCGACGTCGTCCGCCGCCAGCTGCTCCACGCCGACGCGCACCACCACCTCACCTTCGTCGGTGAACTTGATGGCGTTGCCGACGAGGTTCGCCACCACCTGCCGCAGGCGGCCGGGGTCGCCGAGCAGCGCGTCCGGCACGTTGCCCGCGACATCGCACGCGAGCTCGAGCCGCTTCTGATGGGCTTGCAGCGCGTGCGTTCGGAGGGTGGCGCCGAGCGAATCCCGGAGGCTGAAGGCGACGCGCTCGAGATCGAGCCGCCCGGCCTCGACCTTCGAGAAATCGAGGATGTCGTTCAGGAGGGAAAGCAGCGAGCCGGCGGAGAGCTTCACCGTTTCCAGACACTCGCGCTGCTCGCTGTCGAGCTTCGTGTCCAGGGCGATGTCCGTCATCCCGATGATGGCGTTCATCGGGGTGCGGATCTCGTGGCTCATGTTGGCGAGGAACTGCGATTTCAAGCGAGCGGCCTCCAGCGCCTGGTCGCGCGCCTCGGCCGCCTCGGCTTCGGCCCGCTTGCGCTCGATCGCGATGCCGCCGAGCTGCGCGGCCGTCTCGATCAGCGCGATCTCGTCGTCGCTCGGCCCCCGTGCCTCGCGGTAGTAGCTCGCGAACGTTCCCAGGACGTGGCCGCGTGCCGAAAAGATCGGCTCGGACCAGCAGGCACGCAGGCCGTGTCGCCCGGCGAGATCGCGAAACGCCGTCCATAGCGGATCGCGCTGGATGTCCTCCACGATCACCCGCTCGCGACGGTGGGCCGCCGTCCCGCAGGAGCCGGCGGCAGGTCCGATCGTGATGCCGTCGACCGCCCGGTTGTAGTCCTCGGGGAGGCTCGGCGCAGCGCCGTGCCGGAGCCGCTCGCCCTCGAGACAGAGGACCGAGCACTGCATCCCGGGCGCCTGCTCCTCGATCGTGCGAACGAGCACGGCGAGCACGTCGGGAAGACTCGCCCCCGTGGCGAGCACCTCGAGCACGTGCTTCTGGCCTGCCTTCAGCGCCTCCGCACGCCGGCGCGCGGTGATGTCCTCTATGGTCCCGACATGGCCGGTCACGCGGCCGTCCTCGGAGAGGATCGGCTTGCTGCGGGCGTGCACCCATCGCACGTCGCCGCGCGGGGTCCGCATGCGGAACTCCTGCTCGTCCTCCCGCTTCTCGTGTACCGCCGCCGTCCACCGCGCGACGACGGCAGCGCGGTCGGCCGGATCGACGGCGCGCTGCCATCCATCGCCGACCGCCTCCGCCTCGTCGATGCCGGCGATCTCTGCCCAGCGCGCGTTGATGTAGACGGAGCGACCGTCGGCGTCGGTCCGGAACATGCCGACGGGCGACGCAGCGCTGAGCGTGCGAAAGCGCGCTTCGCTCGCCTTCAGCTCGGCCGTGCGCTCGAGGACGGTCTCCTCGGTCTTCTGCCGCGCCACTTCCAGCTCCGCCCGGTGGCAGGCGATGTCCCACATCTCGCGAACGCTCTGCAGGCACGCGTTGATCAGGAACGTATCCTCGAACGCCACCCAGGCGGCGTGCTCGAGCCATCGCCACGGCGAGGGGGTCAGCAGACCGTAGACCGACTGTGGCCAGTACACCCCGCGCAGGAAATGGTCGGTGGCGACGAGCAAAGTCGCGGGCACGAAGACCTTCCAGTCGCGGTAGAAGGCGAGGAAGGCGAGGGAGCCGAAGACGTGGAAGTGCGTCTCGATGCGCCCCCCGGACAGGTGGATCAGCAACGCGGACATGATCATCTGCCCGGCCGCGACGGCGTGGCGCGTGAAGACCCTGCCCGGCCACCCGATCGCGAGGCCGACCGGAACGAGCGTCGTCGCGCCACCGAGAAAGATGGCCGCCCACACGTGGATGTGCGTCCGGCTCGCGGCGCCCATCCAGGTCAGCGGCGAGACCCAGTAGGCCGCGGCGATGGCCGCCAGCCACTGGAACAGCATGAGGCCGGCGAACAGGCGGTCCGTGCGCTCGTAGATCCGCTGGCGGTGCGCGCGGAAGAGCTCCGCGGACCGTCGCGCGATCAGCTCATCGAGCTCGTTCGACATGGCTCAGGCGCCTTCCCGATTTCCGAGTAGCGAGCAGCCGAAGACCGGCGTGCTCGCCGGCGCCGCTCCTCCGCTCGAGAGCACCGCGACGATCGCGGCGCGCCCCGCGTTGTCGCCCTCGTGTCCGCGGGAGGACGTGATGCCACCCTGGAAGAGGAGGCGCCCATCGCCGTCGTAGACGGCGGTCTGACCGGAGGTCACGGCACCGAACCGCAGTCCCTCGGCACCGCCATCGTCGGACGAGAGCGAGATGCCCGGGATCGCCGCCGCGCGCCGCCAGAGGTCCGTCTGGTCCCAGTCGTCCGGCACGCCGGGTGGCTTCACGAAGACCACGTGGGCAACGAGAACGCCGGGGAGATGAGCCATCAGCCGGTCGAGCTCCTCGAGGCTCGCGCGCGAGCAGGGACAATGTGGGTGGATCATCATCACCAACGAGCCACGAGAGGCCGGCGACCGTACCGATCACGCGGCGGCGGGTCATCGCGCGGCCGCGGGGACGAGCCCTTCGAGCGTCGCGAACAGCTCCTCGGAGCTCACCGGCTTGGCGAGGTACGCGTCCATGCCCGCATCGAGGCAGCGCTCGCGATCCCCCTTCATCGCATGGGCGGTGAGGGCGACGATCGGCACGTGTCCACCCTCCGCGCGCTCGCGCGCGCGGATCGCGGCCGCCGCCTCGAACCCGTCCATCTCCGGCATCTGGACGTCCATCAGGACGACGTCGAACCGCTCGCGATCGAGCGCCTGCAGCGCCTGCCGACCGTCCTCGACCGCAACCACCGTATGGCCCCGCTTCTCGAGCAGGCGGACAGCCACCTTGCGGTTCACGGCATTGTCCTCGGCGAGCAACACCCGCAGCGCGTGACCGCCACCAAAAAGCGGCGTGGGCGCCGACTCCGGAGCCGGACGGAGACACTCTCTTCCCACACGTGCCGTGAAGTGAAAGACGCTTCCCCGGCCGATTTCGCTCTCGAGCCACATGTTCCCGCCCATCAGCCGCACGACGTCCGCGGCGATGGCGAGGCCGAGGCCCGTGCCCCCGTACCGCCGACTGGCCGAGCCGTCGCCCTGCACGAACGGCTCGAAGATCGCCTCCTGATTCTCGCGCGCGATGCCGATGCCGGTGTCGGCGACGCTGCAGTGCAGCAGCGTCTCGTGCGCCGCCGCCTCGGCGTCCAACCGGACGGCCACCCCACCCTGAGCGGTGAACTTGATCGCGTTGTCGACGAGCTTCTCGATCACCTGGCAGAGGCGTCTCGCGTCCCCCGTGGCCCGCTCGGGCACCGACGATAGGACCTCACACGTGAGCGCGAGGCCTCTGTCCCGGGCCCGCCGTTCGTGTGCGCGGACGGATCCCTCGACGCTCGCGCGCACGTCGAATGGTGCACGTTGCACCGCCGGTCGGCCGGCGTCGAGTGCGGAGAAGTCGAGAAGATCCTCCAGCAGCGTGAGAAGCTCGCCGGCGGCCGCCTGGGCGGCGGTCAGGTAGTCACGCTGCTCGGCCGTCAGGTCCGTCGCGAGCGCGAGGTCCGTCATGCCGAGGATCGTGGTCAGGGGCGTGCGGACCTCGTGGCTCACATTCGCCACGAACTCGGCCTTCGCGCGCGCCGCATCGAGCACGGCGTGCCGCGCCTGGCGAAGCGCGGCCTCGGCGCATGGATTGCCGACCATGTCGAGAGACCCCGTCATATCGTCGCCTCCTGCTTGGCGCGTTCGCCGAGCGCAGCCAGCTGGGGTTCGAGACGCTCGAGCTCGCTCGTCAGGCGCGTCCAGGCCTCGGCCGCGGAACGAAAGTCCCCCTCACGTCCGATCTCTTCGAGACGGAGCGCCGCGGCCGCGGCGTCGGGCGCTACGACCGTCGTGAGCGCTGCCCGCAGTCGATGGGCGGCGCTCTCCACCGTGTTCCCATCTCGCCTGGCGAGCGCGGATCTCAGCGCGTCGAGCGTGCGCGCGCTATCCTTGCGGAACGAATCGATCACTTCCGCCAGGGCCGCTCGGTTTCCTCCGACCTGGCGCAGGACCGCTTCCACGTGAACCGGCGCGGCGGTTGACGGCCGCTCGGCGGATGTTGCGTTCCGAGCGCCGGTCACCACGGCATGCATGACCCTGAAGAGCTCTTCCGCTGCGACGGGCTTCGACACATATGCGTCCATGCCTGCGGCGATGCATCGTTCGCGATCGCCGTTCATCGCATGGGCGGTGAGCGCGATGATGGGCAGGCGCGTCCGCGTATGCTTCTCGCGGGCGCGGATGCCCGCGGTCGCGGTGAGGCCATCCATCCGCGGCATCTGGACGTCCATGAGGACAACGTCGAATGAGCCCGCCTGGATCGCCGCGATCGCCTGGAGTCCGTCCTCGACCGCCAAAGCCGTGTATCCGCGCTTCTCGAGCAGGACCGTCAACATGCGCCGGTTGGTCGGGTTGTCCTCCACGACCAGCACCTGCAGCGGGCGCGACGTGGACTGCGGTCCCGCGGCCACGTCGGCCGCGGCGGCGTCGTTCAGGTCGCCGAGGACAACCTGGATTGCGTCGAGCAGGCCGGACGTGGAGACGGGCTTCCTCAGACAGCCAGCAACACCCATGGCGCGGCAGCGCGCGGCATCGTCGGGCCGGTTGGAAGCGGTCAGCAGGATCACCCTCGTCTGCCGGAGGGTCGGCTCGTCGAGCACGTGGCGAGCGAGCTCGAAGCCGTCCATCGCCGGCATCGTGACGTCGACCAGAGCCAGGCCGAACGGGTTCCCCGCCTGGTGCGCCTCCCGGAGCGCTGCAAGCCCTGCCGTGCCGCCGTCGACCGCCACCGGATGCGCGCCGCACGCGTTCAGCATGTCCACGACGATGCCCCGAACCGTCGCGCTGTCGTCGACGACGAGCACGCGGAGTCCCGTGAGCGTCGCGGACGGCGATGGAAGCGACAGGGCGTCGCGCTGCAGGCCGACGCGCGCCGTGAAGTGAAACGTGCTTCCCTCGCCGACGGTACTGTCGAGCCAGATTCGCCCGCCCATCATCTCCACGAGCTGTGACGCGATGGCGAGCCCCAGCCCCGTTCCCTCATACCGCCGCGTCATCGAGCCATCCGCCTGCGTGAACGCCTGAAAGACGAGCCGATGCTTGTCGACCGGAATTCCGATTCCGGTGTCGGCCACCGAGAAGCGCAGCGTCGTCCCCTCCCCGCCGACGTCCGATTCCGTCGTCACGCGGACGACCACCTCGCCCCGCTCCGTGAACTTGATGGCGTTGCCCACCAGGTTGAGCAGCACCTGGCGCAGCCGGCTCATGTCGCCGACCACCGCATCGGGCACGTGCGAGCGCACGTCGACCGCCAGCTCGAGCTTCTTCTCGTCGGCGCGGATCGCCATTCCGCCGAGCACGGCGTGGACCGTCTGGCGAAGGCTGAACGGCGCGTGATCGAGCCGCAGCTTGCCGGCCTCGATCTTCGAAAGGTCGAGCACCTCGTTGATGATCGCGAGCAACGCCTCGGAGGATTGCCGCACGTGGCCGAGGTACTCGCGCTGCTCCGCGCCGAGCGCGCTCTCCAGGACCAGGTCCGTGAAGCCGATGATCGCGTTCATCGGCGTGCGGATCTCGTGGCTCATGTTGGCCAGGAATTCGGACTTGATGCGGTTCGCATCGACCGCGGTGTCGCGCGCCGCCTCCATCTCCTCGAGCAGCCGGAGCTGATCGCGCATGTCGTGCGCGAGCCACACGCTGCCGACTGCTTCGCCGTCGGGTCCCGCGAGCATCGCGACCGAAACCGACATCGGGATACGCGTCCCGCTCCGCGCCAGGAACGTGATGCGCTCGTTGCGCACCTCCGCGGATTTGGACGGCCAACCGGTCCCGCCATCCACGTACCGAGCGAGGGGACTGCCGATCAGCTCCGCTTCGCGGCATCCAAAGAGCGTGCACGCCGCGTCGTTGGCCATGGTGACGCAGCCGCGGGCATCGACGACGATCAGCGCGTCGTGCATCGTGGTCATCACGGCCCGCAGGCGGTCGCGCTGCTCGCCGACGATGGCCGCCGCCTCCTCGAAGTCGCGCGCCACCTTCCGCACCGAGCCGCTCAACCGGATCCCGCTCGTCGTGCCGACGACGACGAAGAGACCGAAGGCCAGCCACGCGAGGGCGATCGTCTGCCGCGCCTTCGCCGACGCGAGCTGAGCCGCATCGGCCACTTCCGCCGTCGCGACGCGCAGAGCCTCGTCCACCAATTCCATGTTCCGCGCGCGTGCGGGCAGATATCCCTCGAAGTAGACGCGCTTGGCCGTGACGGCGTCTGCGGCGACGAGGCCGATGAGATCGTCCTCGATCCGGTTGGTGACGTCGTGATCGTGCGTGGCGAGCTGGTCGAGGACGGCCCCGAGATCCTTACGTCGCGTCGCGCGGACGGCCGAGGCCAGGTGCTCCGTGGCATTGTCGTCTGCCTGCCGCTTGGCGATCCGCGCATCGGCGAGCTCCGGCTCCATCATCAGCCGGCTCACCGCGTCGCCGCTGGCCAGGTAATCGGCGCGCAGGCTGCGTACCGCCGCGCGCACCTCGAGCGCGGAGGCCTGCGACGCTTCGGCCCTGGTCATGGTCTCGCGAAGACCGGCGATCATCGCGAGGCTCGTCAGGACCCCGAGACCGAGCAGGAACGCGAAGCCGATCGCAACCAGGACGGAGATGCGCTTTCTCATGTCAGATCAGCGCGCGCAGCAGATCCATCGTCGTGACGATGCCCTGGACCACTTTCCGGCGCTCGTCGTCGACGACGATCAGGCAGCGGAACCCAAAATGGAGAAACAGCTTGGCCGCCTCGGAGAGCGACGTGTCGGACTCGATACAGCGCGGCGGGGTGCTCATGACGTCGCGCACGAGCGGACAGCACCCCCACGGCGCGCTGACCGTGCACGACGGGCAGATGGTGAAACGGGTGCTTCTCGAGCAGCAGCATCGCGTCCTGCATTGTCTGCGTGTCCTGCAGGACCACGACCTTCACGACCTTATGGGTCATCAGCTGGCCCACTCGCCGGGCGCGGCGGGGGTCGTCTCCGAGGACGCCCACCGACAGCCGTGCGAATGGCTCGGCCCGGTTGCCCATCAACTGTTCAGTATCGGGTCATCTCCCCATCGGCTTGAGGGCCAACACCGGCTGTTCGCCGAGCGCCGTCAGTCCGGATCTTCCTCGAGCGGCGCCGTTGGCGCGGGTGCGGACCCACGCTGGAGGATCAGGCGACTCGCCCTGATGAGGGTCGACTGCACGTCCTCTGGAATCTGTTCGGCCTCGCTCCGACTCATGCCGCGCAGCTTCGTGTCGCCGTCGGGCACCAGCCAGGCGCCGCAGTTGAGACAGACCGTCACGTCACCTGCGCGTGGCCTGTCGTTCACCGGGTTGTTGCAGTTCGGACACGGCACGTCCGTATGTCCCTCCATCGCTACCCCCTCCTTCCGCCCGGACATCGGTCCGACCGTGAGTATGCCCTGCAGCACTCTCTAGCAGACTTCAGGCGGCTCTTGAACTCTCACGAGTGCAAGAAGCGATCCGCCGGGTCTTCCGCGCGCAACTCCCGCCCGCCGGTTCGTGCACCGGCGTGATGCCTGCGCCGAAGCCATGTCGACCCGCGCCGCAGTCAGACAACCGTCTTCGACCGCGCGCCCGTCCGCACAATCGTGTCCGCCGGCCGCCAAGATCGCACCTCGGGCGAGCGACGGCTCCCGGTGCCGTCAATCGAAGCGGACATGACGAAGGATGCGGACGTGGTAGTCGACACCCGACCAGATCCCGAGAACGAGCGCGACCCACAGAAACAACATGCCCCCCGCGTGGAAGTCGACGGCGAGCTGCGTGGCGGGAATCGGGTACCGATAGTGCAGCAACAGGGCCTCGACCGCCAGCATCTGGAAGATCGTCTTGTACTTTCCGAGCTCCTGGGCCGGCAGGCGAACACCCTCGCTCGAGGCGATGCCGCGCAGCCCGGTGACCGCGAGCTCGCGCACGACGACGAGCACCACCATCCACGCCGGGACGCGCGGCTCCTGCGGCTGCGCCGCCAGCATGATCAGCACAGCCGCGATGATCAGCTTATCGGCGAGCGGGTCGAGGAACTGACCGAGCGCCGTCGTGCTGGCGCGCCGGCGCGCGAGCCAGCCGTCGAGAAAGTCCGTCACGCAGGCGACGAAGAAGACGAGGCCGGCGACGACGCGCGCCTCGCGTCCGGACCGCATGAGCGTCACGACGATCACCGGGACGAGACCCACCCGGAAGAGGCTCAGCAGATTCGGGACGGCCCGCGGTCGAACGGCGAGCGTGCGCCCTCCCGCCTCAGCGGCCGGCCGCGACCACGTCCAACGCCGCGGAGAGGTAGGCGGCCCGGTAGCGCAACACGCGAGCCAGATACTCGCGCGTTTCTGCGATTGGCGGGACGCCACCGGCGTCTTCGACGCGTTGGGTGCCGGCGTTGTACGCGGCGACCACGAGCGGCAGGTTCCCGCCGTACCGGTCGAGGAGCATGCGCAGGTGCCGGCAGCCGCCCTCGATGTTGTCGCGCGGGAGGAAGACGTTGCGGACCTGATGGGACGCGGCCGTCTGCGGCATCAGCTGCATGAGACCGAGCGCGCCTGCGCGGGATACCGCGGTCCGGTCGAAATCGGACTCGGCCTTGATGACGGCCTTCACGAGCGCGTATTCCACCCCGTGGCGCGCGGCGATGTCCCGGATGAGACCGTCGTAGACCGTCGCGTCGGCTCGGGGAAGCGGCCGCGACAGCAGCGCGGGAAACCATCGCGGCCGCCCCGGCACCAGCATCGGCGTTCCCGGCGGCAGCGGTCGCTCGCGGATCACCAGCCGCGAGCCCGGAACCGCCGACACGTTCGTGAAGTGCCGGACGCCCCGTCCGTCGAGGTACGAGTAAATGTCGGCGGAGGCCGCCGGGACGAAGCCCAGGACCATCGCCAGGACCGCCTCCCCCGTCCCCGGCCGCATCGCGGCCACGATACGGAACGCCGCTCGGGAACGCAAACCATCGGCGTCGCTTGACCGGGCCCGCAGGGCACGCGAAGCTCGCCACGTGCCCGTGGAAGGCGACCTCCTCGTCATCGGCAGCGGCATCGCCGGACTCACCTGCGCCCTCGAGTGTGCCCGCCATGCGCGGGTCGTCCTGGTCACGAAGGACCGTCTCCCGGAGAGCTCGAGCCAGTACGCCCAGGGTGGCATCGCGTCGGTCTGGAGTCCGGAGGACAGCTTCGAATCGCACATCGACGATACGCTCGCGGCGGGCGCAGGCCTCTGCCGCCGCGAGGTCGTCGAGACCGTCGTGCGCGAAGGACCGGCCGGCGTGCGGCGCCTGATCGCGCTCGGCGCGAACTTCGACGTGCGCGGGGACCCGGAGGAGCGCGAGTACGATCTCGGCCAGGAGGGCGGCCATTCGCGCCGCCGCATCCTCCACGCGCTCGACGCGACCGGCCACGAGATCATCCGCGCCCTCACGGAGGCGGTGCGCGGGGAACCTTCCATCACCGTCCACGAGAACGCGCTCGCCGTGGATCTGCTCGTTGATCGCGACGGGGCGAATCCGGCGTGCTGGGGCGCCTACGTGCTCGATCGCGACACGCGGCGCGTCCACCGTTTTCTCGCCCGCGCGACGTTCCTGTGCAGCGGCGGCGCCGGCAAGGTGTATCTGTACACGTCGAACCCCGACGTCGCGACCGGCGACGGCGTCGCGATGGCGTACCGGGCGGGCGCGCCGGTGGCCAACATGGAGTTCTTCCAGTTCCACCCGACGTGTCTCTACCATCCCGCCGCAAAGTCCTTCCTCCTGACCGAGGCGCTGCGCGGCGAGGGGGCGATCCTCCGGCGGCCTGACGGCGAGCCGTTCATGGCGCGCTACGACGAACGCGCGGAGCTCGCGCCGCGGGACGTCGTCGCCCGCGCAATCGACAACGAGATGAAGGTGCACGGGTTCGAGTGCGTCTACCTCGACATCAGCCATCGGGACGCCGATTGGGTCCGCCGTCGCTTTCCCACCGTGTACGAGCGCTGCCTGCAGTTCGGCTTCGACCTCGGCCGTCAGCCGGTCCCGGTCGTCCCGGCCGCGCACTACTCGTGCGGCGGCGTCGTGACGGACGTCCACGGCCGGACGGCGATCGAGCGCCTCTATGCATGCGGCGAGGTGGCGTGCACGGGTCTGCACGGCGCCAACCGGCTCGCGTCCAACTCGCTGCTCGAGGCGCTGGTCTTCGGCCGTCGCGCCGCCGCCCACGCGCTCGACGCGCTCGCGACGGATCGGCACCAGCCGCCCGTGATCCCTCCCTGGGACCCGGGACGGGCCACGGACAGCGACGAGTCCGTCGTCGTCGCGCAGAACTGGGACGAGATCCGCCGCTTCATGTGGAACTACGTGGGCATCGTTCGCACGGATCGTCGCCTCGCGCGGGCACGCGAGCGGATCACGCTGCTTCTAAACGAGATCCGGGAGTACTACTGGGACTTCCTGCTGACGAGCGACCTGGCCGAGCTCCGGAACATCGCCACGGTCGCGGAGCTCATCATCACGTGCGCGGCGAGCCGGCGCGAGAGCCGCGGGCTCCACTCCACGATCGACCATCCGCACATCGAGGCGGCATGGGCGCACGACACCGTCGTGCGGCGGCGGGACGGTGAGCGGCCCGCCCTGCTGGCGCAGCGCGCCTAGGAGGCCGACCCGAGATACATCTCGGGTCGGGACCGGACGCGAGAGTGGAACGCTCGGTGACCCGCGCGCGCCGCATGTCGCGGCCGGCGAAAGCCGGCGCGACAGACGAGGTACGCCCGCCCCGCCGACGCCTCTGTGCGAGGCCTGTCCAGCAAGCCGAAGGCTGGCGGCTTCACCGCTGCGGCGGCATCCGCCGATCGAGCGATGCGCGCCGGGCGCGTACCCCGCATGCCGCTCCGACCCGAGACATGAGTCTCGGGTCGCGCGCCTAGCGCTCGCGCGCCTCGAACAGCTGGAACTGGCGAACGGGCACCTCCACGGGCGGCGCGATGGGATAGCGCCCCGTGAAGCACGCATCGCAGAAGCCCGCCCGCCGGCCGCCGGCGAACGTGTACAGGCCGGCCAGGCTGAGATACGCGAGGGAGTCCGCGCCGAGGTACTGCTGGATGTCGCCCACGCCGTGCGACGACGCGATCAGCTCCTCCCGCGTGGGCGTGTCGATCCCGTAGAAGCATGGGTGCGTCGTTGGCGGCGAGCTGATCCGCACGTGAACCTCGCGCGCGCCGGCCTGGCGGATCATGTGCACGAGCTTGCGGCTGGTGGTCCCGCGGACGATCGAGTCGTCCACCACGATGACGCGCTTGCCGGCGAGCACCTCGCGCAGCGCGTTCAGCTTCACCTTGACGCCGAAGTTGCGGATGGAGCTCGAGGGCTCGATGAAGGTCCGCCCGACGTAGTGATTGCGGATGAGGCCCATCTCGAACGGCAGCCCGGCCTCCTCCGCGTAGCCGATGGCGGCCGGGAGGCCCGAGTCCGGGACGGGGATGACGATGTCGGCCGGCACGCCGCTCTCGCGGGCGAGCTGCCGGCCGAGCTCCTTGCGCGCCTCGTACACGTTGCGCCCGAATACCTCGCTGTCGGGCCGCGCGAAGTACACGTACTCGAACACGCAGTGATGGCTCTCGCTCGCGGGGAACGGGCGCACCGAGTCGACGCCTCGCTCGCTGACGATCACGATCTCCCCCGGGTCGATCTCGCGCTCGAGACGCGCGTCGACGAGGTCGAGCGCGCACGTCTCCGAGGCGATCACGACGGCATCGCCCACGCGCCCGAGGACGAGCGGCCGGAAGCCCGCCGGGTCCCGCGCGGCGATCACCCGGTCCTCGGTCATGAAGACCAGCGAATACGCGCCGCGCACCTGGCTGAGCGCGTCGATGATGCGCTCGAGCAGCGTCGTCTCCGCGGACCGCGCGATCAGGTGGACGATGACCTCGCTGTCGACCGTCGACTGGAAGATCGCCCCGCGCGCCTCGAGCTTGGCTCGCAGCTCGTCCGCGTTCACCAGGTTCCCGTTGTGCGCGATCGCGAGCGCGCCGTGCGCCCACGACACCACGAACGGCTGACAGTTCTTCAGCACCGTCGAGCCGCTCGTCGAGTAGCGGTTGTGGCCGATCGCGAGGTGGCCGCGGAGCCGCGCCAGGATGTCGTACTGGAAGATGTCGGCGACGTGGCCCATGCCGCGGTGGCTGATCAGCGCCTCGCCGTTGGACGCGACGATGCCCGCCGACTCCTGCCCGCGGTGTTGCAGGGCGTAGAGGCTGAGGTAGGCGAGCGTCGCGGCCTCGGGATGGCCGTAGACGCCAACGACACCGCACTCCTCGTGGAACTTGTCGAACATCCGCGCCTCCGGAGTCTAGCCGAGCACCGTCCGCGAGTACATCGACGTCAGCCGCCGACGCGCTCCGGCAGCGCCCGGCGCCAGCGGGCCCGGGCGTGCTCGATCGGAAGGTCGATCATCTCGCCGATCACGAGGCTCGAGCCCCGCACCTCTCCGAGGACCGTGAAGGGGACGTCCTCGCGTCGGGCGAGGTCGCGCAGACGGCCGAGATGCCGGCGCCGCAGCGACACCAGCATGCGGGACTGGCTCTCGCCGAACAGGAGGGCGTCGGCCCGCATGCCGCTCTCGACCGTGATGCGCGCGCCGAGACCCGCGCCGCCGAACGAGCACTCGGCGAGCGCGACCGCGAGCCCGCCTTCCGCGACGTCGTGGGCCGAGCTCAGCAGCCGTTCCGTCGCCGCGGCGAGGCACACGCGCTGCAGCCGCTTCTCCGTTTCGAGATCGATCCAGGGGGGCGCGCCGCGCACGAGACCATGGACGACGGCGAGATACTCGCTCGCGTTCAGCTCCTCCCGCGTCCGGCCGAGCAGCACGATCGCGTCCCCCTCGGCCTTCCACCACGGCGTCAAGTGCGCCTCGACGTCGTCGAGCAATCCCACCATGGCGATCACGGGCGTCGGAGGAATGCTGCGACCGTCGGTCTCGTTGTAGAAGCTGACGTTGCCGCTCACCACGGGCGTGTCGAGCGCTAGACACGCGTCGCGAATGCCCGCGATGCCCTGCTGGAACTCCCACATGACGTCGGGCCGCTCGGGGTTGCCGTAGTTGAGACAGTCGCTCACGGCGAGCGGACGCGCACCGACCGCGACGACATTGCGCGCCGCCTCGACCACGGCGAGCACGGCGCCGAGATAGGGATCGAGGAGGCAGTAGCGACTGTTGCAGTCGACGGTGAGCGCGAGGCCCCGGGCCGTCCCCTCGATCCGGACAACGGCCGCATCGCCGCCGGGGCGCACCGCCGTGTTGCCGCCGACAAGCTGGTCGTATTGGCGATATACCCACTCACGCGAGCAGAGGTTCGGGCTTTCGAGGAGCTGCAGCAGGACCTCCGTCAGATCCGCGGGCTCGCGCAACGCGGCCAGCTCGAAGTGCTGGAGCTGCTCGAACCGCGCCGGCTCCTCGGCCGGTCGCCGGTAGACCGGGGCGCTCTCGGTGAGCGCTGCCACCGGCAGTGCGCACACCTCGCGCCCGTGCCAGCGAGCGCGGAACGTTCCGTCGTCCGTCACCCGGCCGATCACGGACACTTCCAGATCCCAGCGGCGGAAGATCGCCTCGACGGCGGCCTCCGACCCCTGGCGGACCACCAGTAGCATCCGCTCCTGCGATTCGGAGAGCAGGATCTCCGCAGGCGTCAGCCCCGGCTCGCGCAGCGGGACGCGGTCGAGGTCGAGCAACATGCCGGCAGCGCCCCGCCCCGCCATCTCGAGCGCGCTCGACGTGAGGCCGGCGGCGCCCATGTCCTGGATGGCGACGATGTGGTCGGTCCCCATGAGCTCCAGGCACGCCTCGAGTAGGAGCTTCTCGGTGAACGGGTCGCCGACTTGCACCGCTGGGCGCTTCGCCGCCGCACCCGCATCGAAGGCCGCGGACGCGAGCAGGCTCGCGCCGTGAATGCCGTCCCGTCCCGTGCGCGAGCCGACGTAGACGACCGGGTTTCCGGGCCCCGCCGCGCGCGCGCGGAACAGCCGATCACGACGCGCCACGCCGCACGTGAACGCGTTCACGAGGATGTTGTGATCGTAGCCGGCGTCGAAGTAGAGGTCGCCGCCGACGGTGGGCACGCCGATGCAGTTGCCGTAATGGCCGATGCCGCCGACGACGCCCTTCACGAGGTACGGCGTCCGCGGATGGTCCAGGCGGCCGAAGCGCAGGGCATCGAGATTCGCGACGGGCCGGGCGCCCATCGTGAACACGTCGCGCAGGATGCCACCAACGCCGGTGGCTGCCCCCTGGAAAGGCTCGATGAACGACGGGTGATTGTGGCTCTCGATCTTGAAGACGGCGGCGAGCCCCTCGCCGATGTCGACGGCACCCGCGTTCTCGCCGGGACCCTGGATCACCTGCGGGCCCGTCGTCGGCAGCTGGCGCAGCCAGGCGCGCGAGCTCTTGTACGAGCAGTGCTCGGACCACATCACCCCGAAGACGCCGAGCTCCTCGAACGTCGGCGCACGACCGAGAACCTCCACGACCTTGGCGTACTCCTCGGCCGTGAGGCCATGGTCGGCCGCGACGTCCGCGGTGACCGCCGATACGCTCACGGGGCCTGGACGCGGGGCTCGTCGCCGCGGCTTCGTCCGCCATCACGGAGCCACGACTGGACCGACCGGAAGACTGCGAGGCCGTCCTCGCCACCCACGAGACGCTCGGTGGCGTATTCCGGGTGCGGCATGAGGCCGAGCACGTTCCGCTCTGCGCTGCACACCCCAGCGATGTTGCCGAGCGAGCCGTTGGGGTTCGCTTCCGGCCCTACCCGCCCGGCCGCGTCGGCGTAGCGGAACACCACCTGGTCCCGCGCTTCCAGCTCGGCCAGCGTGGTCTCGTCGGCGACGTAGCAGCCCTCGCCGTGCTTGATCGGCAGGGTCAAGAGACTGCCGCGCCCACAGCTCGCGGTGAACGGCGTCGCGGTCGTCTCGATCCGGGCGATCACGAGGTCGCAGACGAAGCTCAGCGAACGGTTGCGGACGAGGGCACCGGGCAGCAGACCCGCCTCGCACAGGATCTGGAAGCCGTTGCAGATGCCGAGCACGAGGCCGCCGCGCCGCGCGTGGGCGACGACGGCCGCCATGATGGGCGAGAACTTGGCCATCGCGCCGCAGCGCAGGTAGTCGCCGTAGGAGAATCCACCGGGGAGGATCACGCAGTCGGCGCCGCGCAGATCCACGTCCTTGTGCCAGAGCGCGATGGCCTCGTCGCCGAGCACGCGCTCCACCACGCGGAGCGCCTGCGCGTCGTCGTTCGACCCCGGAAACGTCACCACACCCCAGCGCATGCGCCTAGCTCCGATCCGCGACGAGCTCCACGCGGTAATCCTCGATGACGCCGTTGGCGAGCAGCCGCTCGCACATCTGGCGGACGCGCGCATCGGCTGCCTCGCGCGATGCACCGCCGAGGCGCATCTCGATGTACTTGCCGACCGTCACATCGCTGACCTCGTCGAAGCCGAGCACGTGCAGCGACTGCTCGACCGTCTTGCCCTGCGGATCGAGGATGCCCCGCTTGGGGGTGACGTAGACCCGCGCCAGCAGGCCGGGCATCACGCTGCCGCGGTGCAGATCCGGCGCGTCGCCTCCTGATACGCGTCCTCGACGCCGCCCATGTCGCGCCGGAAGCGGTCCTTGTCGAGCTTCTCGCCGCTCTGCTTGTCCCAGAACCGGCACGTGTCCGGACAGATCTCGTCGGCCAGGAGGAGCTTTCCGTGGTGACGCCCGAACTCGAGCTTCATGTCGACCAGCACGATCTCGCGCTGGTCCAGGAATTCGCGCAGCAGCGCATTCACGCGGAGTGCCGTCTCGTTGATGTGGGACAGCTCGTGCGCCGTCGCGAGCTTCAGATAGCGGATGTGCCAGTCGTTGATCATCGGGTCGTCGAGCGCGTCGTCCTTGTAGAAGTGCTCGAGGATCGGCTCGGGCAGGAGCTCGCCCTCGGGCTTCCCGAGGCGCTTCGCGAGGCTACCGGCCACCAGGTTCCTGGCGACCACCTCGATCTTCACGATCTCGCAGGCGCGCACCAGCATGTCACGATCGTTGAGGCGGCGGACGAAGTGCGTCGGGACGCCCTGCTCCTCGAGGAAGCGGAAGAGCACCTCGGACATGCGGTTGTTGAGGATGCCCTTGTCGACGATCGTGCCCCGCTTCTTGGCGTTGAACGCCGTCGCGTCGTCCTTGAAATGCTGGATCAACACGTCCGGGTCGGAGGTGCGATAGAGCTGCTTGGCCTTGCCCTCGTAGAGAAGCTCACGCTGCTCCATCGTCGTCCTCCAAGGCCCGCGCGAAGAGAGTCTCGATATGCCGCAGGTGGTGTCGCATGTCAAAGAGGTCGGCGATCTCCTGCGACGAAAGATGGCGGCCGACGTCCGGGTCGGCCGCGAGCCGCGTCTGAAAGTCGCCGCTCGCGAGCGCGTGACGCTGAACCCAGCGGTAGGCGTCGTCGCGCGTCACACCGCGCCGCACGAGCGCGAGGAGGATCTGCTCGGAGAAGATCGCCCCGCCCAGCCGTTCGAGGTTGGCGCGCATCACCGCGGGCCGGACCTCGAGCCCCTCGACGATGTCGGCCAGCCGCGCCAGCATGAAGTCGACGACGATCGTCGCATCCGGACCGATCACCCGCTCGACCGCGGAGTGGCTGATGTCGCGCTCGTGCCAGAGTGCCATGTCCTCGAGCGCGGCGAGCGCATGGGCGCGGACGAGGCGCGCGAGCCCGCATATGTTCTCCGCGAGCACGGGGTTCCGCTTGTGCGGCATCGCCGACGAGCCCTTCTGTCCGGGGGCGAAGGGCTCCGCCGCCTCCCCCACCTCGGTCCGCTGCAGGTGGCGGATCTCGAGGGCGATGCGCTCACACGTGCCGGCCACCACCGCGAGACTGGTGAACACCTCCGCGTGCCGGTCCCGGGGCACGACCTGCGTCGCGATCGGCTCGGCCTTGAGCCCGAGGCGCATGCAGACGGCGCGCTCGACGGCCGGATCGTGGTTAGCGAACGTGCCGACCGCACCCGAGAGCTTCCCGTAAGCGATGCCGTCGCGCGCCGACGCGAGCCGCTGCCGGTCGCGGCCGAGCTCCGCCCACCAGCTCGCGCACTTGAGGCCGAAGGTGATCGGCTCCGCATGGATCCCGTGCGTCCGGCCGATCATGACCGTGTCGCGATGCTGAACGGCCTGGCGGCGCACCGCCTGCCGCAGCCGATCGACGCCCGCCAGCAGCAGGTTCGCAGCGTCACGCAGCTGGAGCGCGAAGGCGGTGTCGACGACGTCGCTGGAGGTGAGGCCCAGGTGGAGGTACCGTCCTTCGTCGCCCACGGTTTCCGCAACGGCCGACACGAAGGCCACGACGTCGTGCTTCACCTCGTCCTCGATTGCCCGCATCCGCGCCACGTCGACCCGCGCCTCGGCCCGGAGCTTCCTCGCCGCCCCGGACGGGATCTCGCCGCGTTCGGCGAGCACGTCCGTCAAGACGAGCTCGATCTCGAGCCAGCGGGCGAGCCGGGCTTCCTCGGACCAGAGGCGGCCCATCTCGGGGCGGGTGTAGCGCGCCAGCATCGCGCTCAGCCCGCCCCGTGGCGGGCACGCGCCCGTCGGGGCGGGCGCGGCGTGTCCGTGCTGCCGAAGCCGCCCTCTCCGCGCTCACTGGCCGGCAGCTCGACCACTTCCTGCCATGCGACGTTCGCGACCGGGGCGACGACGAGCTGCGCGATGCGGTCGCCGCGACGGATGCGGACGGGTGCGGCCCCGAGGTTGACGAGCAGCACGCAGACCTCGCCACGGTAGTCGGTATCGATCGTGCCCGGCGCGTTGAGCAGGGTCAGCCCTTCCCGGTGCGCCAGGCCACTCCGGGGTCGCACCTGCCCCTCGTATCCGACGGGAATGGCGAGCGCGAGCCCCGTCGGTACGAGCCGCCGCTCGCCCGGGCGGAGCACCACGTCGGTCGAGACGTCCGCGGCGAGATCCATGCCGGCCGCGCCGGGCGTCATGTAGCGAGGCAGCTCGAGCGGACGCGCGGTCCGCCTCACGCGGCGCACCCGGACCCGCACGGCCCGCGCGGTCACCCGCGCAGGACCTCGTCCGTCACCTTCTCGCCGCGCAGGTCGCCGAGGATCGTCAGTGCGAGCGTTCCCGGCCGGAAGAGACGCGTCGCCACGCGCACGATGTCATCGTTGGTCACGCCGTCGATCGCCGCCGCCACCTCTTCGAGCGGCACCTCGCGGCCGAAATAGATGTCGTTCGTCGCGATGCGACTCATGCGGCTGTCGCTGGTTTCGAGGCCGAGCAGCATGTTGCCCTTGCGCTGGTTCTTCACCCGCTCGAGCTCCGCCGCCGCCAGCCCTTCCCGGGTGACGCGGTCGAGCTCGCCCCGGATGACGTCCACGACCTCCCGCACCCACTCGGCGCTCGTGCCGACGTAGAACCCGACATAGCCGGCGTCGAGGTAACACGACTGGAACGAGTACACGGTATACGCGCGCCCGCGACGCTCGCGGATCTCCTGGAAGAGCCGCGAGCTCATGCCGCCGCCGAGCGCGAGGTTCAGGATGTGCGCCGCATAGCGGTCGGCGTCGGTCTGCGCGATGCCGGGTGTCCCGAGGCAGAGATGCACCTGCTCGAGACTCTTCTCGTGCACCCACAGGCCCGCGTGCGGGTCGGGCGGACGCCCGTCGACACGCACCGCGGTCCCGCGGAGATCGCCGAAGCTCTGTGCCGCGACCGCGACCAGCTCGTCGTGACGGAGGTTTCCGGCGGCGCTGATCAGGATCCGATCGGGCCGGTATCGTCGATCGAGAAACGCGAGAAAGTCATCGCGGCCGAAGCGGCCGACCGTTTCCGCGGTGCCCGCAATCGGCCGCGAGAGCGGATGCCCCGGCCAGAAAGCGAGGTTGAAAAGCTCGTGGACGTAGTCGTCGGGCGTGTCCTCGACCTGCGATATCTCCTGGACGATGACCGACCGCTCGCGTTCGATCTCCTCGGCGGCGAAGCGCGAATTGGTGAAGATATCCGCGAGTACGTCGAGCGCGAGCGGCAGATGGTGCGGGAGAACCTTGCCGTAATAGCAAGTGTATTCCTTGCCTGTGAACGCGTTCAGCACGCCGCCGACCGCGTCGATCTCCTCCGCGATGTTGGCGGCCGTGCGCCGCTCGGTGCCTTTGAAAAAGAGATGCTCGAGGAAGTGCGAGATGCCGGCCTGCTCCGGCGCCTCGTAGCGGGACCCGTTTTCGACCCAGATCCCGACGGTGACCGACGGCAGATCGGCGAGCTCCTCCGACAGCACCCGGACACCGTTCGGCAGCCGTGTAGCCCGCATGGGCTCAGGGGCGCGCCTCTTGGTCTTCGTCGGCGGGCTTCTTGAGCGTCTCCTTGCGCGAGAGACGGATCTTTCCCGACTTGTCCACCTCGAGCACCTTCACGTCGATGACGTCCCCCTCCTTGAGGACGTCGGACACCTTCCGCACGCGCTCGTGCGCGAGCTGCGAAATGTGCACGAGTCCGTCCGTTCCCGGGAAGATCTCGACGAATGCGCCGAAGTCGACGATCTTGCGAACAGTGCCGCGATAGACCTTGCCGACCTCGGCCTCGGCGGTGACGGCGCGGATCTTGTCGATCGCGATCTGCATCGAGGTCCCGTCGGCGGAGGCGACGTACACGGTCCCATCGTCCTCGACGTCGATCTTGACGCCGGTCTCCTCCGTGATGCCGCGGATCACCTTGCCACCTGGACCGATCAGGTCACGGATGCGATCGGGCTTGATGTGCAGCGTGATGATGCGCGGCGCGTACATCGAGAGCTCGCTGTGCGGCCGCGCGAGCGTGCGGCTCATCACGCCGAGGATGTGGAGGCGCGCGGTACGGGCCTCCTCGAGCGCCTGCTGCATGACCGCGCGCGTCACGCCGCCGATCTTGATGTCCATCTGCACCGCCGTGACGCCTTGCTCGGTACCGGCCACCTTGAAGTCCATGTCGCCGAGATGGTCCTCGTCGCCGAGGATGTCCGACAGCACCCGGACCTCGTCGCCCTCCTTGATGAGGCCCATGGCCACGCCGGCCACCGGCGCCTTGACCGGGACGCCGGCCGCCATCAGCGACAGCGACCCTCCGCACACGGTCGCCATCGACGACGACCCGTTGGATTCGAGCACCTCGGAGACGATGCGGATGGTGTACGGGAACTCCTCCTCGCCGGGCAGCACGGGGGTCAGCGCCCGCTCCGCCAGCGCGCCGTGGCCGACCTCCCGCCGCCCGGGGCCGCGCAGGAACTTCACCTCCCCGGTACTGAACGGCGGGAAGTTGTAGTGCAGCATGAACTTCTTGTACGTCTCGCCGATCAGCGCGTCGATCTTCTGCTCGTCGGAGGACGTGCCGAGCGTCGTCACCACGAGGGCCTGGGTCTCACCGCGGGTGAAGAGTGCCGAACCGTGCGTCCGCGGCAGCACCTCGACCTCGCAGCTGATCGGCCGGATGTCCGCGAGGCCGCGGCCGTCGATGCGCCGCCGCTCGTGGACGATGGTCTCGCGTACGACGTCTCGCGTCAGTCGGTCGAAGATGTCGCCGACCTCCTTGGCCCGCTCCGGCGAGCCGTTGGCCACGGCGCTGACGACGTCCTGGCGTGCGGCGTCGAGCGCCGCGTACCGCTCCTGCTTCACGGACGTGGCGAGCGCCGCGCGCAGCTTCGGAAGCGCGAGCTGCCGGACCTGCTGCTCGAGCGCGCCGTCGGTCTTCGCCTCGGTGACCGTGCGCTTCGGCTTACCGACCTGGCGCTGCAGCTGGTCCTGGAGGGCGATCAGGGGCTGCAGCGCCTCGTGCGCGGCGAACAGCGCCTCGAGAAGGACCTGATCCGGCAGCATGCTGGCGCCGCCCTCGACCATCACGATGGCGTCGCGGCTGCCGGCGACGATCAGGTTGAGATCGCTCTCGGCGAGCTGGCTGGTCATCGGATTCACGACGAAGCGTCCGCCGATGCGGCCCACGCGGACGGCGGCGATGGGACCGAGCCAGGGAACGTCGGAGAGGACGAGCGCGGTGGACGCCCCGACGATCGAAAGGACGTCGGGATCGTTTTCCTTGTCGTGCGACAGCACGGTGGCGATGATCTGCGTCTCGCACCGGAAGCCTTTCGGAAACAGCGGCCGGACGGGACGGTCGATCAGGCGCGAAGTGAGGATCTCTTTTTCCGCCGGCCGGCCCTCGCGCTTGAAGAAGCCGCCGGGGATCTTACCGGCCGCGAAGGTCTTCTCCTGGTAGTCGCAGGTGAGCGGAAAGAAATCGATTCCCTCGCGCGGGGACGAACTGGCGGTGGCCGTGACCAGCACGACGGTCTCGCCGAACTGCACGAGCGCCGCGCCGCCCGCCTGCTTGGCCATGCGCCCTGTTTCGATGGACAGCGGCCGACCGTTAAAATCGACCTGTACTCGCTGATAGCTCGGACCCGACATGCTGTTATCTCCCTGCGGCGACGGCCGCACTTTTCGATCAGGCGAGCAGGACAGGGAGATGGAGCGCTACTTGCGGATGCCGAGGCGCTCGATCACGCTCTTGTAACGCTGGAAATTGCGTTGCTTGAGGTAGTCGAGCAGTCGCCGGCGCTGCCCCACCATCTTGAGCAACCCACGGCGGGAATGATGGTCCTTGCGGTGTACCTTGAAATGCCCCGTCAGGTACCCGATGCGGCCCGTGAGCAGCGCGATCTGGACCTCCGGTGACCCGGTGTCCGTCCCGTGCCGACGATACGCCTGCACGAGCTCTTCCGTGCGCTCACGCACCACTGCCATCCCGAACCCTCTCCGTCTCTTTGTTCTCTCGCTTTGAAGTCCGGTCTGTAACATGCGGTTTGACGCATTGCAAAGCCGCGCCGTCGCGGTGGTTACTCCCCGGCGTCGCTGCCGAGGACCCGCACGAGACGCCAACCGCGCCGTCCGACATCGGCCTCGATCACGCCGACCACCTCCCCGGCGGCATCGAGGAGCAACGCCGTCTCGTCGGGCGCCTCGGGAGGGGGCAACGCCGCGAGTGGCTCCTGCTGCCCGTGGCGAAGCCGCACGAACTGCGTCGCCGGAACTGCGAATGTCCGGTACGCGGCCAGCGCCGTCCGGAGCGGCACCAGGGGAAGGCCGGCGCGCGGCAGCACGGCGAGTGCGTCGGGTGTCCGCGCGTCGGCGATCCGGAACGGGCCGACCGCGACCCGCCGGAGCCGTTCGAGGTGGGCGACGGTGCCGAGCGCCTGGCCGATGTCGGCAGCCAGCACGCGAACGTACGTCCCCTTGGAGCAGGCCGCCGCGAACTCGATGGCGTCCAGCGGCCGGAGATGGAGCTCCAGCCGCTCGACGTCGATGTCGCGCGCCGCACGTGCCACTTCGATTCCCCGCCGGGCGAGCTTGTAAAGGGGGACACCACCCTGCTTGAGCGCCGAGTACATCGGCGGAACCTGCTGCTGGGACCCGGTAAACCGCGCCGCCACCGCGTCGACCATGGCCTGGTCGAGCGGCGGCACGGGCCGGGTCTCGACCGTGGCGCCGGTGTGATCGAGCGTATCGGTAGCAACGCCGAGGCGAATCGTGCCCGTGTACTCCTTGCGTTCGAGGAGCAGGTAGCGCGCCACCTTCGTCGCCTCGCCGAGGCAGAGCGGCAGCAGGCCGCTTGCGAACGGGTCGAGGGTCCCGAGGTGGCCGACCTTCGTGCGGCCGAGAACCGGGCGCAGCGCGCGGATCGCGCCCGCCGACGTCATCGCTTCAGGCTTGTCGACGAGCAGGATGCCGGTCACGCCTCCTCGTCATCCCGCGGCCGTGCCGGGCCACGCAAGAGCGCGTCGACGCGGTCGGCCGTGTCCGGCACGTCGTCGTACGTGAAACGCAGCTCGGGCGTGCCCCGCATGGCGAGCGCGTGGCCGATCTCGGCGCGCAGGAAGGGAGCCGAGCGCGCGAGCGCGCGCGAGACGTCGTCGCGTGCCGTCCCGCCGGCGAGTGTCCGGAAATACACCCGCGCGATGTGCAGATCCGGCGTCATCCGGACTGCGGTCACGATCACCTGTCGCAAGAGCGGGTTTCGCGCCTCCTCGAGCAACAACCGGGCGAGCTCCGCCTGCACGAGGTGTGCGACGCGCTCCGGTCGCCGGCTGGACATGGCGCCCCCCTTTCGCGCTCAGTAATGGAGGAACTCGACGTGTTCCGAACCGAGCTCGGCCACCTGCAGCTCGTCGATGAACCGCACGACCTCTTGCAGACAGCGCTCGACGTGCGGCCGATCCGCACCCACCTGCGAGACGCCGAGGATCGCCCGCTGCCAGAGGTCGTGATCGTCGCATTCCGCGATCGACACGTTGAACTTGTTCTGCACGCGCGCCTTGATCGTGCGGAGCACGCTCCGCTTGCCCTTCAGCGAATGGTTCTCCGGCAGACGGACCTCCAGCCGGAGCACGCCGACGACCATGGCCGCGGGGTGTTCTCTCTCAGGCCGACGCCGCGGGTTGACCCTTGCTCGCCGTCGGCCCGAGACGCCGCGCGACCTGCTCGACCTCGTACGCCTCGACCACGTCGCCAGCCTTGACGTCCTGGAAGCCGTCGAGCGAGAGACCACACTCGTATCCGTTGGCGACCTCGCGCGCATCTTCCTTGAAGCGCTTGAGGCTGCCGATCCGCCCATCGTGCACGACGACGTGGTCACGCAGGAGGCGCGCCTTGGCGCCACGGACGATCTTGCCGTCCGTGACGGCGCAGCCCGCGACCTGACCGATCCCCGAGACGGCGAAGACCTGCCGGACCTCCGCACGGCCGAGCACCTTCTCGTGGAATGTCGGCTCGAGAAGGCCTTCGAGCGCGTCGCGCACGTCGTTCACCGCCTCGTAGATCACCGTGTAGAGCCGGATGTCGACACCCTCGCGCTCGGCGAGCCCCGCCGCCTTGGGCTCCGGGCGCACGTTGAAGCCGATGATGATCGCGTTCGAGGCGGACGCGAGCAGCACGTCGGACTCGGTGATCCCGCCGACCGAGCCATGGAGGACGGCGAGCCGCACGTCGTCCGTCGACAGCCGGCGGAGCGCCTCGCTGAGCGCCTCGACGGAGCCCTGCACGTCCGCCTTGAGCACCACCTTCAGCTCCCTCACCTCGCCGGTCTGGATCTGCTGGTAGAGCTCGTCGAGCGAGACCTTGGCCGTCTTGGCCATCTCCGCTTCGCGCTGCTTCGTCCGGCGGTGCTCCGCCACCTGGCGCGCCTTCTGATCGTCCTGCACCGCGACGAAGATGTCGCCGGCCTCCGGCACGCCGCCGAGACCGAGGACCTCCACTGGCGTCGACGGTCCGGCCGCGTCGATCCGGCGGCCCTTGTCGTCGACCATCGCCCGGATCCGCCCGTACTGCGTGCCGCACACGAAGGCGTCGCCCACCTTGAGCGTCCCCTCCTGGACGAGCACGGTCGCCACCGGGCCGCGACCACGGTCGAGCCGGGCCTCGATGATGGTGCCCTTCGCCAGGCGGTTCGCCGTCGCGCGCAGCTCGAGAACATCCGCTTGGAGGAGGATCATGTCGAGCAGCTGGGGGACGCCCTCCTTGCTCTTCGCCGACACCGGAACGACGATCGTGTCGCCGCCCCAGTCCTCGGGCGCGAGCCCGTGATTCCCGAGCTCCTGCTTGACGCGTTCGGGGTTCGCGTCGGGCTTGTCGATCTTGTTGACGGCGACGAGGATCGGCACTTCCGCGGCGCGCGCGTGGTTGATGGCCTCGACCGTCTGCGGCATGACGCCGTCGTCGGCGGCGACGACCAGCACGACGAGGTCGGTCACCTTGGCGCCGCGCGCGCGCATCGCCGTGAACGCCTCGTGACCCGGCGTGTCGAGGAAGGTCACCTGCCGGCCACCCACGTCGACGGTATACGCACCGATGTGCTGCGTGATGCCGCCGGCCTCCCCGGCGGCAACATCGGTGGACCGGACCGCGTCGAGGAGCGACGTCTTGCCGTGGTCGACGTGACCCATGAGGGTCACGACCGGCGCCCGTGTCGTCCGTCCCTCCGCTGCAGTGCCGGCTTCCTGCTCCGCCTCGAGCGCCTGCTCGACGTCGAACGCGACGTTCTCGACCTGGTAGTCGAACTCGCCGGCGACCAGCGCCGCCGTGTCGTGGTCGAGCATCTGGTTGATGGTGGCCATCATCCCCATGTCGAGTAGCTTCTTCAGCACCTCGCCCGCCTTGACGCCCATCGCTTTCGCCAGCTCCGCGACGCTGACCACCTCGGAAATGCGAATGACCCGCTTTGACGCGCGGGGCACGGTGATCTCGGTCTTCCGCTGCTCCTTCCCCGGCAGCGCTCGTCGCTTCTGCGGCCGCTTGCCGCCGCGCATGAAGTCGCGCTCCATGGTGTCGAGCATGTCGGACTTCTTGATGACCTTGCGCCCCTTCTTCTTCTTGGGCGCGCCGTCGCTCGGTGCCGCCTCGGTACCCGGAGCGGCCTCTGCGCCCCGCGCGGACGGCGCCCCCGCGGGCGCCGTTGCCTTGCGAAGGTCGATCTTTCCGAGCACCTTCACGCCGCGCATCTCCTCGAACCCGGGCGGCGGTGCAGGGGGCGTCGCAGGGCGAGGCGGCGGGACGGGCACCGCGGGCCGCGCGGCGGGATGGGCGGCGATGGCTGGCGCTTCGGCAACCCGCTGCGCACGCGAAACGTCGAGCGGCGCGGTCTCGGCCGGTGCGGTCGGGGGCGGTTCGTCCGGCCGCGGCGCGGCTTCCGGCATCCGTTCGGCTGGAGCGGCCGGTGTCGGCAGCGGCACCTCGGGCTCGAAGTCCAACGACGGCGGGATGTCGTCCACGCCGTCCCCCTCCGGCGGCGCTGGGGGCAGCTCCTCGCGCTTCAGCACCTCACGTGCGGTGCGGCGGCGGATCACGTTGGCACGGAGGCGGGTCTCGGTCGTCTGCTCGCGCGCCGTGACGAGCTGGTCGGCACCCGAGTCGCGCTCCGTCACGACCCGCTCCGACACGACTCGCCCGGTCCCGAGCGAGACCGCCGGCCGCGGCGAAAGGCCGAGATCGTCCTTCAGCCGCTCGGCTTCCTCGTCGGTGAGCGAGCTCTGGGAGCGCTTGCCCCGGAGGCCGAGCTTCTCGGCGCGCGCCAGGATGTCCTTCGGGGCGACGCCCCAGTCTTTGGCCAGCTCGTGGATTCGCTTTGACATCCGCTCTTACCTCGAAGTCGCCGAGGCCGTGTCCAGCTGCGCCAGCAGGCGCTCCCGCTCGCGCATCGGAGGCGTGAGCCGAAGCGAGCGAACAGCCCCACGGCGGCGCACGAACGCGGCCCAGCAGGTCGGCACTCCATGCAGGTACGCCCCGCGCCCGGCCGCGCGACGGCCGACGTCGGCGCGCAGGCCCTCCGCCGTGGCCGTGAAGCGCATCAGGGCGGACTGCGGCGCCCGCGTGCCGCATCCCACGCAGGTACGCAGCGGGACGTGCGCGCTCATCCGCGCTCCTCGTCGGCGGCGGGGTTCGGCTCGCCGGGTGGCGGAACGTTGCCTTCGCCCTCGGCGGCGTTCTCCGCGCGGCCCGCGACCGCGGCGGCCGCCTCCTCGGCGCGCCGCTGCACGATGTGCTCGCGCGCGGCGGCGATGATCGCCGGGGCGCGCTCCGGACCGACGCCGTCGATCTCGGCGATCGCCTCGACCTCGGACTCGGCGAGCTGTTCCGCCGATTTGACACCGTCCTGGATGAGCAGCTCGGCCGTGAGATCGCTGATCCCCGGCACGGCGGTGAGCGACGCGCGCGCCCGTCGCGCCTCGTCCTCCGCTTCCGATTCGCTGCGCACGTCGAGCTTCCAGGTCGTCAGCCGCGACGCCAGGCGGATGTTCTGTCCCTTCTTGCCGATCGCGAGCGAGAGCTGATCGTCGGGGACAATGACCTCCATGGCGTGCTCGTCTTCGTCCATGATGATCTTCGAGACCTTCGCGGGCGCCACGGCGCGGCAGACGTACTCGGCGGGATCGTTCGTCCACGGCACGATGTCGATCTTCTCTCCCCTCAGCTCCTGCACCACCGCCTGCACCCGCGTGCCGCGCATACCGACACAGGCACCCACCGGGTCGACGTCGCGGTCGTGCGACACGACGGCGATCTTCGCCCGCCCCCCGGGCTCGCGCGCTGCCCCCTTCACCTCGACGATGCCCTCGTAGATCTCGGGCACTTCCTGGCGGAAGAGCTCGATCAGCAGGCCCGGATGCGTGCGTGACAGCACGATCTGCGGTCCCTTCGGGGCCAGCTCGACGTCCAGGATGAATGCGCGGATGCGGTCGCCCTGGCGGTACCGCTCGCGGGGGATCTGCTCCTTCTCGGGCAGAATCGCGTCGGTCCGGCCGAGGTTCACGATGATGTTCTTCTTCTCGAAGCGCTGCACGATGCCCGACATCAGCTCGCCCTTCCGACCCTTGAACTCGTTGTAGATGATGTCGCGCTCGGCGTCGCGCACGCGCTGGATGATGTTCTGCTTCGCCGCCTGCGCGGCGATGCGGCCGAACTTTTCGGGCGGCAGCTTCGCAAGCAGCTGATCGCCGATCTCGGCGTCGGGGTCGAGCTCGCGCCGCGCCTCGTCGAGCGTCACCTGGTTGAGCGCGTCCTCGATCGTCTCGACGACGGTCTTGATCTCGAAGAGTTCCACTTCGCCGACTTCGGGATTGAACTTGGCCTCGATGTTCTTCTCGAGCCCGAAGGTCTTCTTGGCGGCCGACAGCATCGCATCCTCGAGCGCATGCACGATGATGTCCCGGTTGATGCCCTTTTCCTTGCACACCTGCTCGATGACGCGGTTCAGATCCGGCAACATCGGCCCCTCCTGTCCCTCAGGCGTGCGCCGGCCGGGCCGGGCGAGCGAAGTGGTATTCGATGTTGGCCTTCTCGATGGCCGCGAACGATAGCTCGACGCTGCCGACCGCCTGGTCCTGGACGGTGACGCCGTCGGCCGTCACGGCCTCGAGCGTACCGTGGAACACGCGCCGGTCGCGGACCGGGTCGTGCGTCCGCACGCAAACGCGCTGCCCGAGCGCCCGACGGAAATGGGCCTCGCGCAGCAACGGCCGGTTCACGCCGGGCGACGAGCACTCGAGCTGGTAGCGACCAGGAACGGTATCGTGCGCGTCGAGCACGTCGCCGAGCTCGCGGGAGATCCGCGCGAGCTCGTCGACCGTGACGCCACCGTCGGGCCGGTCGATCAGCAGCCGCAGGACGAGGCGTCCGCCCTCAGGGCGATACTGCACGTCGACGAGCTCGAGCCCCGCCCCCAGGGCGAGGGGCTCCGCGAGCTCCCAGACGCGGCGCGTCACCGCGGACGGGTCCATGTGATGCAATCCTCCAAAATAAAAAAGTGGGCAAGGGGCCCACTCAGGCTGGTCAGTGAAGGCCGGAAAGCGGGCATTTTATACCACTTGGCCAAGCGACCCGCAACGGTCAAACGGCACTCAGGTCATGCGTACATCTCCTCGATCACGGGCCCATAGCGCTGCGCGACGACCTTGCGTTTCACCTTGAGGCTCGGGGTGAGCTCGCCGCTCTCGGGCGAGAAATCGCCGGGCAGGATCCGGAAGTACTTGATCGATTCGAAGGATGCGAGGTGGCGGTTGACCTCGTCCACCTCGGTCTGGACGAGCGCTTGAACGTCGGCATCCGTCGCAGCCGTCTCGGGGCGGACATCCTCGATGCCTCGTCCCGCGAGCCAGCGCGCCAGCTCCTCCTGGTCGAGGGTGATCAGGGCGACGCAGTACTTCCGGTTGTCGCCGATGACCACCGCCTGGCTCACGTGCGGCTGCATCTTCAGCAGGTTCTCGATCTTCTGCGGGGCGACGTACTTCCCGCCTGACGTCTTGATCAGATCCTTCTTCCGGTCGGTGATCCGAAGGAACCCCTCCGCGTCGACCTCGCCGATGTCGCCCGTATGGAACCAGGCCTGCGGGTCCCAGGCCTCTGCGGTCGCTTCCGGACGCCGGTAGTATCCGTTCGCGACGTTGTCGCCGCGCGCCAGGATCTCGCCATCCTCGGCGATGCGGATCTCGCAGCAGTCGAGCGGCAGTCCGACCGTGCCGAACTTGAACCGGTCCGGCCGGTTGACGGTGAGCGACGGCGTGGTTTCCGTGAGCCCGTACCCCTCGAGGATGAGAATGCCAATCGCGTGGAAGAACTCGAGGATCTCGCGCGCGAGTGGCGCCGCACCGGACGTCATGTACCGGATGTTCCCGCCGAGGAGCTGGTGGATCCTTGCGAACACCAGCCGGTGTGCGATGGCCGCCTGGAGCCGCGTGCCGAGCGGCACCGGGCGCCGCTCCTGCTCGCAGCGGCTCCGGGCCCGGCCGACACCCACGGCCCAGTCGAAGAGCGCGCGCTTCAGCGGCGGCGCGGCATCGCGCCCCGCCAGGATCCGCGCGTACACCTTCTCGTAGATGCGCGGCACGGCGGGCACGAGATGCGGATGCGCCGCCGCCATGTCCTCCGCCAGCGTGTCGATGCTGCGCGCAAACGCCGTCGTGGTGCCGGCGGCGATGCCGAGGTACTCGACCAGCCGCGCGAACGAGTGCGCGAGCGGGAGGAAGAAGAAGTCCACGTCTCCCTCGCGGATGAGCCCGGTCCGCAGCGCCGCCTCGACTGTCGCGAGATGGTTGCCATGGGTCTGGACCACGCCCTTCGGCGGCCCAGTCGTCCCGGACGTATAGACAATGGTGGCGACGTCGTCCCGGCCGAGCGCCTCGATGCGACGCTCGATCTCGGGTCGAACGCGGGGGAGCGCCTCCCGGCCCCGCTCGAGCAGCGCCCGCAACGATCCCGGCCCGTCGCCGTCGTCGATGGTAACCACCCGACGGAGCTGCACCGTCTGCCGGACGCCGTCGAGCTCGAAGCCATGCGCCGTCAGCTCGTCGATCTTCGCTCGCTGCTTCGCGTTTTCCACGAGCGCGAGCGAGGACTCCGAGTTGGCGATGATGTAGCCGCATTCGGCGATCAGGCTCGACTGGTAGATCGGGATGGTGAGCGCACCGCACGCGAGGATCGCGAGATCGATCTCCATCCACTCCGGGCGTGTGGCGGACAGGATGGCGACGCGGTCTCCGACGCGCACGCCGTCGTCCAGCAGCGCCGCCGCGATCGCGAGCACGCGGGCTTCCGTCTCGGCCCACGTCACCTCGCGCCACGCGTCGCCCGCGCGGTAGCGGTAGCGGGGACGCGTCGACAGGTCCGCCGCCCGCGTGAAGAACATCTGCGGAAGATTGGTGAACGGCATGCGTGGCGTTCCGGGGAGGTACCGTATAATAGGTGAAATCCGCGGCTCAAGGGCTCGGCACCATGCCCGCGC
The DNA here is from genome assembly GCA_005879585.1 of Deltaproteobacteria bacterium. GTDB lineage: Bacteria > Desulfobacterota > Binatia > DP-6 > DP-6 > DP-3. The sequence goes on from VBKG01000335.1 coordinate 39,951, forward strand.
GGCCGCTCAATCGCATGTCCGAGCTGCGCCGCGATCCCATCCTGCGCCGGTGGGTGATCATGGCCCCCGAGCGCGGGGCCGACACCCTCGCTCGCAGGGGCGAGCCGCCCGCCGACGCCGGGGAGGCGCGCGGGCCGTGCCCGTTCTGTCCCGGCAGCGAGTCGCTCAATCCGGACGAGATCGCCGTCGTCCGCGACGGCACGGGGTGGGCGGTGCGCGTGACGCCCGACAAGAAGCCGCTCCTCCACATCGAGGGCGACCTCGGCCGCCGCGCCGCGGGCATGTTCGACCTCATGAACGCCATCGGCGCGCACGAGCTCGTGACCGACGTGCCGGCCCACACGCTCACCTGGGCCGACTTCCCGCTCCCGCAGATGACCCGGCTCCTGGAGCTGTACCGCGCCCGGACGCGCGACCTGCGGCGCGACACACGGTTTCGCTTCGTCGTCGTCCTGAAGAACCACGGCGCCACGTGGAGCCGCTACGGGCATTCACATTCCCATGTCGTCGCGACGCCCTTTCCCCCGAAGCGCCTCGAGGAGGAGGTCGCGGGGGCGCGCGAGTACTATCGGATGCGCGAGCGGTGTGTCTTCTGCGACCAGATCAGCGAGGAGCTCCGCGCCGGCGAGCGCGTGGTCGCGCGCAACGCCGATTTCCTCACCTTCGCGCCGTTCGCCTCGGAGCATCCGTACGAGATGTGGATCGCGCCCCTGGAGCATGCCGCCGACTTCGGAACGCTCGCCGACGGCGCGGCCGCATCACTGGCGGAGCTGCTGGTCGACGCCCTCGCGCGGCTGCGCACCGCGCTCGCGGACCCACCGTACAGCGTCGCGCTTCACGCCGGCGCCGTCGACGGTGGCGCGCAGGCGGAATTCCACTGGCATTGGGAGATCGTGCCGCACCTCGGCCACGAGCTCGGGATGGAATGGGCGACGGGCATCTTCTCGAATCCCGTGCCGCCCGAGGAGGCCGCCCGCCGCCTCCGGGCCCGGCGCTAGCGCTCGTCGGTCCGGCGGGCCGCCTGCCGGTCGTGCATCGTGACCAGCTCGACGATCTGGAAGCTGCGCTTGCCGCGCGGGGTCTGCACCTCGACCTCGTCTCCCAGCGCCTTGTTCATGAGGGCGCGGCCGAGCGGCGAGGAGAGCGATATCTGGCCCTTGGCCGCGTCGACTTCTTCGGGAAACACGATCTCGTAGACCGTCGGCTCCCCGGCGTCGACATCCTCGACGGTGACCCGGCTGCCGTACGCCACCACGTCGTGCGGGATCGACGCGATGTTGTACATCGAGAGCTCCCGGATCCGTCCCTCGAGCTGCGCGATGCGTGAGCGCACGAAGTCCTGACGTGCCTTGGCCGCCTCCCACTCCGCGTTCTCGGAGAGGTCGCCGTGCTCGCGCGCCGTCTCGAGCTCCTTCGGCAAGCGAAACGTCAGCTCGTGCTTGAGGTCGGCCAGCTCCTTCTTGAGCCGGCCCAGGACGGGCAGCTCCATCGCCCTACGATTCGGCGAGGACACGGCGGGCGAGCTCGCTCGCCTGCCGTCCGTCGTACCCGCCGGGATGGCGTGCCCGGAGTGCGGTCATGATGGCGCCGATCGAGCGGCCGCCCTCGGTCGCCGCGATCTCGCGAATCACGCGCTCGAGCGCCGCGGCGTCGAGCCCGGACGGAGCATACGCTTCGAGCATCTCGCGCTCGCTCCGGTTCTGCGCCACGAGCTCGGTTCGCCCGCCGCGCGCCGCGAAGTCTTCCGCCTCCTCGCGCTTCCGGATCTCGCGACGGACGAGCTGCACGAGGTCGGCCTCCGCAAGGTCGCCCCCGCGGCGCTCCACCTTCAAGTTCTTCGCCGCGGCCAGGAGCCCTCGCAGCACGTAGACGCGCGGCATGTCGCGCGCCTTCATCGCACAGGTGAGGTCGTCCGCCAGCTGCGCTTCGCTGAGACCCATTCTCCGCTACCCTAAGGGAGATCCCCGCATATTGTAAAGCGACCATTGCATCAGCCAGCGCGCCACGTCACCCAGCATCTCGATGCTCCGCGGGTGGCTCCGGCTCCTTCTCGACGTCGTGTTTCCCGCCACGTGCGAAGGGTGCGACACGACACTCCCTGCCGGCCACCCGTCGTGTCTCTGCGACGCATGCAAAGCGGCTCTCGGGCGTGCGGAGGGGTCGCTCTGCGAACGCTGCGGGGTTCCCGTGGCCAGCGACTCGCCATGCGCCGCGTGCCGGACCCGGCCGCCGGCCTTCGGGCGCGCCCGCGCCGCCGGCTGGTACGTCTCCGGCAGCGTGCTCGCGTCGGCGGTCCAGAGTCTCAAGTATCGCCGACGCCGCCACGTCGCGGACGTGCTGGGCGCGCATCTCGCGGCCCACTACCCGTTTCCGACCGACGTGGTCCTCGTACCGGTCCCGCTTCATCCGGCCCGCCTGCGGGCCCGGGGCTTCAACCAGGCGCTGCTGCTCGCCCGCGCGCTCGGGCGCCGGTGCGGGCTACCCGTCGCATCTCGTGCGCTGGTCCGCCGCCGGGCGACTCGCGCCCAGCCCGGCCTCGATGCGGCCGAGCGCCGGCGAAACCTCCGACACGCGTTCCGCGTGCGTACGCCGGGGGCGGTGGCGGGCCGGCGGGTCGTCCTCGTCGACGACGTGTTGACGACCGGGGCGACGGCCGACGCCTGCGCCCGGGCGCTGCTCGTAGCGGGGGCCCTTCGGGTCGACGTCTATACCGTGGGGCGGGCACCGTGACCGCCGGCTGGTGGGCCTTGAGGGGTCGGACGCGCAGCGCTAAAGGAACGGCGTGGTCGCGGCCGGCGTTCTGATCTCCGGGGCGGGCACGAATCTGCAGGCCATCATCGACCAGATTGCCGCGGGTCGACTCGCCTGCACGCTTCGCGTGGTGATCTCGAACCGCGCCGGCGCCCCCGGCATCGCCCGTGCCGTGCGAGCGGGCGTGCCGGTGCGGGTGATCGACCATCGCGCCTTCGCGCGCCGCGAGGACTTCGACCGGGCTCTGCTGGACGTCCTCCGCGAGGCCGGCGCCGAGCTCGTCCTGCTCGCCGGATTCGATCGCCTGATCACGCGGACTCTCATCGACGCCTTTCCGCTAAGGATCATGAACATCCACCCGGGGTTGTTGCCGGCCTTCAAGGGACTCGACGCGCAGGGCGCGGCGCAGTCGTACGGCGTCAAGATCGCGGGCGCGACCGTCCATTTCGTCGACGAGCAGACCGACCATGGTCCGATCATCCTGCAGGGCGCGGTCCCCATCGGACCCGACGACACCGAGGCCGAGGTCCACGACCGCATTCTCGCCGTCGAACACGAGATCTACCCGGCCGCCATCCAGTTCTTCGCCGAAGGCCGGCTCGAAGTGGAGGACCGAAGAGTGCGGGTCCGAGGTCCGCGACCGGCCGTGACGGCGTCGCTGGTCTCGTGGTGATGGGCAGCCGTTTGAAAGCTAATGATTCGACCAAGGCCTGAACTGATGCATGTCTGACGTCGCGTCCATCCTCGCCGATGTCCGGTCGCTCGCCAATCGTGGCGCGCACCACGCAATCGTCGCCCGCTACGGCGGGCTCGACGACACGCCAGAGGAAGAAACGTGGAACTCCACGGAGCTGCTCTTCGAGATCGGCCGGGCCTTCGGCATGCTCGGCAACGAGGAGAAGGTCGAGCGCTACCTGCTGCGCTGCGCCGAGCTCGCGCCGCGTCGGGCCGCCGTCTTTCACTGCGCGATCGGCTGGTACTTTCAGCGCAAGAAGAAGTGGACCAAGGCGCTCCGCTGGTACGATCGCGCGCTCGCATCGTTCCCGACCTATCATCTCTGCCTGTTCCGCCGCGGGTACTGCCTCGAGAAGCTGCATCGACCCCGGGAGACGGTGGAGGCGCTCGCGCGGGCGCGAGACATCTGGGAGAAGGCGCCGAGCGAGCAGCGGCAACGCGGCCGTGGGGTCCAAGTGCAGGTGCTGTTCCACCTGTCGCGCGCGCTGCGCGATCTCGGCGAGTTCGATGCCGCCGCCGATGCCCTCGATGCCTGCTGCGCGCTGGACGAGGGGAGCGATCCGCCTGCCATCCGTCCCGAGCACATGCTCGCCAACCGCGGCGAGCTGAACCTCCGGCGCGGCGACCTCGAGGCGGCGGCCACCGCGTTCCGCGAAGCGCGCGCCCTCGATCCCGCGTCGAGCTACCTCTGCGAACGGCTCGGCCGGGTCCACGAGCTCTCGGGAGACCATGCGGCCGCGGAAGCGGCGTACCACGAGGCGGCCGCTCTACCGCGCGGCGCGTTTGCGTTTCTCGCGCTCGGGCGCTTCCAGGCGCGTGTCAGCGGGGACCTGCCGGGCGCCGCGTCGGCGCTGGTCGAGGCACTCCGTCGCGTGCCCGCCGCCGAACCGCTCGTGCGCGTGGAACTCGCTCGCATCGAGCTCGCCGTGGGACGGCGAACGGCGGCGCTGAGACAGGTCGAGCGCGCGCTCGCCTGCCGCCGCGAGGGCGGGTTCGCGGAAGGCCTGCGCCTGGCCGCGGATATCTGTGCGCAGCTCGGACGGGCACCGGACGCGCACCGGTACCTCGAGCAGCTCGTGCGTCTCCATCCTGGTGAGGCGGACGCTGCCGCACGCGCCGCGGCATCCGCGGCGGCCCCGGAAGGCCATCTCCCGCCGCCACCACCGGACCCCGCACTGCCCCCAGCGCTCGCCGTGCTCGGCGACGCAGCAGTGGGCGCAGCATGCGACGATCGCCACGACGGCATCGTCGACCGCTTTTTTCCAGAGAAGGGGTTCGGATTTCTGCGTTACGGCAACGGGGAATCCATCTTCTTTCACGTCACGCAGTGCGAGGACGGGGCCGACGGCATCAGCGTCGGCACCCGCGTCACCTTCGTCGTCGGGCACAACGCCAAGAAGGGGAAGCCGCAGGCGGAAGTGGTTCGGCGCCTCACCTGAGGCCGCCTGGCGACGCGCGAACGCGCCGCTCTGGATTGCAAAGCGCCCGGACGCACGCTATCCTCGTTCCCGTCGGGTTTTCGGGCACAAGTCCACGAAAAACTTGGTTATTCTACGCAGGCGAGGAGGCCTTCGGAAATGGCGGACGGCGTAGCGACGCTGGCGAAGCCGATCGAGGAGCGCGACGCGATCGTCATCCGCTTCGCGGGTGATTCCGGTGACGGCATGCAGGTCACCGGGATGCAGTTCACCACCGGGTCCGCACTCGCCGGCAACGATCTCGCGACGCTCCCGGACTTTCCCGCCGAGATCCGCGCCCCCGCGGGGACGCTCGCCGGGGTCAGCGCCTTCCAGCTGAACTTCTCCTCGCTGCCGGTGTTCACGCCCGGCGACGACCTGGACGTCCTCGTCGCCATGAATCCCGCCGCGTTGAAGACGAACGTCGAGGATCTGAAAGCCGGCGGCATCCTGATCGTCGACAAGGAGAGCTTCCACGAGCAGAACCTGAAGAAGGCGGGCTACGACCACAACCCGCTCACCGACGGCTCTCTCGCGCGATACCAGCTCTTCCAGATCGACGTGACCAAGCTCACCACCGCCGCCTTGCAGGACCTCGGGCTCTCGGCGCGCTCGGTCTTTCGTTGCCGCAACTTCTTCTGCCTCGGCGTGACGTCGTGGCTCTACCACCGCCCGATCGAGCCCGCGGAACAATGGATCCGCGACAAGTTCCGCAAGACGCCCGAGCTCGTCGAGGCGAACGTCCGCGCGCTGCACGCGGGATACCACTTCTCGGAGAACGCCGAGCTGTTCGCCGTCTCGTACAGCGTCAAGCCCGCCGTCATCCCGCCGGGCCGCTACCGGAACATCACCGGGAACACCGCCACGGCGCTCGGCTTCGTCGCGGCAGCACACAAGGCGAAACGCCCGCTGTTCCTCGGCAGCTATCCCATCACGCCTGCGAGCGACGTGCTGCACGAGCTGTCCACCTTGAAGCAGTTCGACGTCTACACCTTCCAGGCCGAGGACGAGATCGCAGGGGTCGGCGCGGCGCTCGGCGCGGCCTTCGGCGGCGCGATCGCGATCACCACCACCAGCGGTCCCGGGATGAACCTGAAGGCCGAGACGATCGGCCTGGCGCTGGCCGTCGAGCTACCGCTCGTCATCACCGACATCCAGCGCGCCGGGCCTTCGACCGGGATGCCCACGAAGACCGAGCAGGCGGACCTCCTCATGGCGATGTACGGTCGCCACGGCGAAGCTCCGGTTCCCGTGCTGGCCGCGGCGACACCGGCCGACTGCTTCACGATGGCGTACGAGGCGGTCCGCATCGCCGTCAAGTACATGACGCCGGTGATCCTGCTCAGCGATGGGTTCCTCGCCAATGGAGCGGAGCCGTGGCCGATCCCCGATCCCGATACCCTGCCGGACGTGCCGGTGACGTTCCGGACGGACCCCGGGGGCTTCTTTCCGTACGTCCGTGACGAGGAGTCCCTGTCGCGGCCGTGGGTGATTCCCGGGACGCCGGGCCTCGAACACCGGATCGGCGGCCTCGAGAAGGAGTACCTGACCGGGAACGTCAGCTACGCGCCGACGAATCACGAGCAGATGATGCGCGTCCGGGCGCGCAAGGTGGCCGGCATCGTGCGGGAGATCCCGCCGACCGAGGTCTTCGGCCCGGCGGACGGCGAGCTGCTGCTCGTCGGCTGGGGCGGTACCTACGGGTCCATCCGGCAAGCCACGAGCCAGCTGCAAGCCGCCGGACACCGCGTGGCGCACGTTCACCTGCGCCACCTGAACCCGCTGCCCGCCGACCTCGAGAGTATCCTCGGCCGCTATCGCCGCGTGCTCGTCCCCGAGATCAACCTCGGTCAGCTCGTGAGGCTCCTCCGCGCGGAGTACCTGGTCGACGCCATCGGCTTCAACAAGGTCCAGGGTCGCCCATTCAAGGTGGCCGAGATCGTCGCACGCTGCCTCAAGCTGCTCAACGGCGAGCACGGGGAGGTGCCCTCATGAGCGCGCCCGGCGCGAGCGAGCCGAAGCTCGGCAAGAAAGACTTCGTTTCCGATCAGGATGTCCGCTGGTGCCCCGGCTGCGGCGATTACGCCATCCTGTCGCAGGTCCAGAAGGTGCTGCCCGAGCTGGGCATCCCGCGCGAGCGGTTCGTGTTCGTCTCGGGGATCGGGTGCTCGAGCCGGTTCCCCTACTACGTCAACACGTACGGTTTTCACTCGATCCACGGACGGGCACCCGCGATCGCGACGGGACTCAAGGCGTCGCGCCCGGAGCTGTCGGTCTGGATCGTCACGGGCGACGGCGACGCCCTGTCGATCGGCGGCAACCACGTGATCCATCTGCTGCGCCGCAATCTCGACGTGAACGTGCTCCTCTTCAACAACAAGATCTACGGGTTGACCAAGGGGCAGTACTCGCCAACGTCGGAGGTGGGCAAGATCACCAAGTCGACGCCGATCGGCTCCGTCGATCACCCCTTCGACCCGATCGCCCTCGCGCTCGGCGCCGAGGCGAGCTTCGTCGCGCGCAGCGTGGACGTCGAAACCCGGCACCTGCAGGACATCGTGCGGCGCGCGCACGAGCACCGCGGCACGTCCTTCGTCGAGATCCTCCAGAACTGCAACGTGTTCAACGACGGCGCGTTCGCCGACGTCACCGAGAAGGCGACGAAGGCGGACCACACGCTCGTGCTCGAGCACGGGAAGCCGCTCGTCTTCGGGAAGGACCGCGACCGGGGCATTCGGTTGCGCAACTTCCAGCCCGAGGTGGTCCAGCTGGGCGACGGCGTCACCGAAGCCGACCTCCTGGTGCACGACGAGACGAATCCCGCGCTCGCCTACCTGATCGCGCGGCTCGGTCCGCCGGACTTCCCGACGCCGATCGGCGTGTTCACCGCCGTGGAACGGCCCTGCTACGATGCGGCGCTCGGTCAGCAGATCGCGAGCGCACGCGCCAAGAACCCGCCCGATCTCCGCGCGCTGCTCAACCGCGGCGACACCTGGACGGTCTCGTAGCTCAGCCGCCGTCGCGTCCGCGCCACGCCTGGCCGCGGGTCGCGTCGGGCGGGAGCGTGAGCACGTCGTTCGGGAAGAAGTCGACGATGTAGTCGACGATGTCCTTCACCGAGATGATCCCGACGGGACGGCGCTCGTCGTCGACCAGCGGCACGTGGCGGAATCCGCCGACGCTCATCTTGTTGAGGGCGTAGACGATCGGGTCCGTCGCGGCGAGCACTTCGGGGTCGGGGGTCATGAAATCTCTGATCGGCCGCGCGACGTCGGCACGGTCGAGCTTCAGGAGGAGATCCCGCTCCGTGATGATGCCGACGAGTCGTTCCGCCTCGACGACGAGGACACACCCGATGCGGTGCTCGCGCATGACACGGATCATCTCGTCCACGGTCGCACTCGGCGGCAGCGACACCGGCGGCCGCGGATTCAGGTGGCGGATCGGCGCCCTGATCATGTGCTGATCGAGCACCCGATTACCCTTATTGGCTTTGTCGGTGAGGAGGTCGATGTCCTCCTCTATCCATTCTTCCATGACCGTCCTCCGACAGCCCGGCGATCCGAGACTCGTTCGGAGTGTCCACCTGCCCCCGCGGCCCTGTCAAGGGTCGCCAGGCGTGAGCCGAGTCGGGCGAGGATCGTGGCCGTACGTGGGAGATCGACGGCGCCGCGGGCGAGCAGCACCGCCAGCCGCTTCAGGTCCGTGCCTTCGTCGACGTCGAACGTCGGCGGCAACAGGTGCGTCCGCAGACCCAGACGCCTCGCCCGCCGCCGCGTCGCGGCGAACACCCCGTCGCTGCCCCAGCGGATGTCGCGGAAGAGGGACTGCCGCCACGCCTTCACGCCGATCAGGTAGTAGCCGCCATCGATCGCCGGGCCGAGGACGAGGTCGGCGCCCGCGGTGAGCCTCGCCGCGGCCTCCGCCAGCGCCGCCGTCGAGACGTGCGGCGCGTCGGCCCCGAGCACGACGACGGGGCCGCGCCCCCGCGCCAGCTCGTCGCGGATCGCGTGCGCCATGCGCTCGCCCAGGTCGCGCCCACGCTGGAGCCGACAGCGCCAGCGTGCCGGCCGCCGCCCGAGCAACGCGCGGAACGACGCCCCGCGCGGCCAGTACGCCCACGTGACGGCATACGGCAGCGTCGCGAGCCGGGCCGCCAGGTCGCGGACGAACGCCCGGCTCAGGTCGGCCGCGGTTCTCGGCCCGACCGCCGCAGCGAGGCGGGTCTTCACCCGGCCCGGGGCCGGGTGCTTGACCATGACGACCAGTCGCGCGTCAGCGGCCTGGACGGAACGATTCGACGTACGCGACAACCGCGTCGATTTCCGCATCGGAGAGCGCGCCCGCGAACGGCGCCATCAGTGTGCCGCGCTTGCCGTCGCGAACGACCTGCCGGACGTCGGCGGCCGTCCGGCCGCGCCAGAACTCGGCATCGCGAAGGTTCCTCGGCCGCGGATCCATCGCGGCCGCGGCGAGGCCGTTGCCGTCACCGGTCGCGCCATGGCACGCGGCGCAGCGCTGCTCGTAGATCACCCGCCCGCTGTCCGACTCGGCCGCGCTGCGGCCCGCGCCGGCCAGCACGACCACCAGCGCGACGGCGAAGCCGGGCGCGCGGCGACTCATCCCTGCTGCTCGCGAAGCGCCGTGAGCTCGCCCGCCGCATCGAGCTTCGCGAGCTCCTCGAAGCCGCCGATCGACCGCCCATCGATGAAGATCTGCGGCACTGTCCGGCGTCCCGTTCGACGCATGACGTCCGCCCGCAGTGCCGCGTCGTCGCCGACGTCGAGCTCCTCGAACGGAATGCCCCGCTCCGCGAGCAGACGCTTGGCCCGTACGCAATACGGACACATCGTCGTCGTGTATACCTGCACGCGAGCCACTCGCCGAAGCTAGACGCGGTCCGTCGCGCTTGCAAGCACGCGCGCGTTGACAGGCCGCAGGGCCGCCGATACCGTCCCGCGATGGCTGACCGCCCGCCGGTCGATTCCTTCGTCCGCCTCGTGGAGATCATGGCGCGGTTGCGGAGCCCCGGCGGGTGCCCGTGGGACCGTGAGCAGAGTCCCGAGAGCCTGCGGCCGTACGTGATCGAAGAAGCCTACGAGGTCGTCGAGGCGATCGAGCGCGGCGACCCCGATGCGCTCCGTGACGAGCTCGGCGACCTCCTCCTGCAGGTCGTCTTCCAGGCCCAGCTCGCGGCCGAGGGCGGCCGGTTCACGATCGCCGACGTCGCCGCGGCGATCGCCGACAAGCTCGTGCGCCGTCACCCCCACGTCTTCGGTGACGTCGAGGTGCGCGACGCGGATGAGGTCATGCGCAACTGGCGCCGCATCAAGGCGGAGGAGCAGCGGGCGCGCGGCATTGAACCCGATCCGCTCGCCGGTGTTCCGGCGGGATTGCCCGCGCTGGCGCGGGCGCAGCAGCTCGGCCAGAAAGCGCGCCAGCTGGGCCTCGACTGGCCCGACGTCACCGGCGTGCTGGCGAAGCTCCGCGAAGAGCAGGCGGAGCTCGAGGCCGCCGTTGCGGCCGGAGACCGGACCGCCGCGGCGCAGGAGCTCGGCGACGTCCTGCTGACGCTCACGAGCATCGCCCGCCATCTCGATGTGCCTGCCGAGATGGCGCTCCGCGACGCTACGGACCGGTTCGTCGGACGCGCCCGCCGCGCCGCGAACGTCGCCGCGACGCGGGGCACGGC
>VBKG01000150.1 GCA_005879585.1 Deltaproteobacteria bacterium
GAAGCCGCCAGCCTTCGGCGTGCTGGACAGGCCTCGCACAGAGGCGTCGGCGGGGCGGGCGTACCTCGTCTGTCGCGCCGGCTTCGCCGGCCGCGACATGCGGCGCGCGCGGGTCACCGAGCGTTCCACTCTCGCGTCCGGTCCCGACCCGAGATGTATCTCGGGTCGGCGCTTCAAATGCGGCCGCCGGCCCGCTATCGTGGCGGGAGGTGAGTGGCGCCCCGCTGACGCTCGAGGGCTGGTACGTCCTCCACGACTTCTACGCCGTCGACTGGCCGCGCTGGAACGCGCTCACGGTCGACGACCAGGAAGCGATCCTCCTCGAGGCGACCACCGTTCTCGAGACGCAGACGCATCCGCCGGACGGCCACACTGCCTGCTGGTCGCTGCTCACGCAGAAGGGCGATCTCGCCTTCATGCACTGGCGCCGCCACCTGGAGGCGCTGCGCTCCGAGGAGATGGGCCTCAGCCGGACGCGCCTGCGCGCCTACCTGCGACCCACGTATTCCTACCTGTCGGTGATCGAGCTCGGCACGTACGAGCTCGCCGCGCACGCCGCGGCGATGCTCGAGCGGAAAGGGACGCGGCCCGGCACCCCCGGCTACGACGACGCGCTCAAGAGCGAGCTCGAGCGCCTGGCACGACCGCGTCTCTTCCCGCAGGTCCCGCCCGGCCGCTACGTGTGCTTCTACCCGATGTCGAAGCGGCGCGGCGAGCAGGTGAACTGGTTCGATCTGCCGGCCGACCAGCGGGCGGAGCTGATGCGCGGCCACGGGGCGATCGGTCGCCAGTACGCGGGCCAGGTCGTGCAGGTCATCTCGGGATCGGTGGGCCTCGACGACTGGGAGTGGGGCGTGACCCTCTTCGCCGACGACCCGCTCGTCTTCAAGAAGCTCGTCTACGAGATGCGCTTCGACCCGGCGAGCTCGCGCTACGCGCTCTTCGGGCCGTTCTACGTCGGCATCCGGTTCGCGCCCGCGGTGCTGCCCGACGTCATGCGCGGTGCCGTCGCCGTCAGCTGACCGGCGGCCGGGTCACCGCGCCCTCCGCAGCCGACGAGACGAGCGCGACGTACTTCGCGAATACGCCGCTCGTGTAGCGCGGAGGCGGCGGCCGCCAGCGGGCGAGCCGCTCGCGCAGCGTCACCTCGGGGACCTCGACGTCGAGCCGCCGCGCCTCGATGTCGAACCGGATCGGGTCGCCCTCCTCGACGGCCGCGATCGGGCCCCCGACGGCGGCCTCCGGGGCGACGTGCCCGGCCATGAGGCCGCGCGTCGCGCCACTGAAGCGCCCGTCGGTGAGCAGCGCGACGTGCTCGCCGAGACCCTCGCCGACGAGCGCCGCGGTCACGCCGAGCATCTCGCGCATGCCCGGGCCCCCGCGTGGCCCCTCGTAGCGGATGACGACGACGTCGCCGGCGCGGATCTCGCGGCGGGTGACGGCCGCCATCGCGTCCTCCTCGCGATCGAACACGCGCGCCGGCCCCGCATGGCGCAGGCGCTCGTGGCCCGCGACCTTCACGACGCAACCGTCGGGCGCCAGGTTGCCGCGCAGGATCACGAGGCCGCCCGTCGGCTTGAGCGGTCGGTCGAGCGGCCGCACCACCTCCTGCCCGCTCCGCTCGACGGCGCGCGCCGCCTCCTCGGCGAACGTGCGGCCCGACGCGGTGACCGTCCGGCCGTCGGCGAGCCCCGCCGCGACGAGCCGTTGGGCGACGACGCCCGTGCCGCCCGCGCGACCGAGGTCGACGGCGGTGAAGCGCCCGCCGGGCTTGAGGTCGGCCCAGAGCGGTGTCCGGCGGCTCACGCGGTCGAAGTCGTCGATCGTGAGCGGCACGCCGACCTCGCGCGCCAGCGCGAGCAAGTGGAGCACGGCATTGGTCGACCCGCCGCTCGCCGCGACGCCCGCGATCGCGTTCTCGAACGCGGCGTGGGTGGCGATCGCGCGCGGGCGAAGGCCGCGGCGGAGCACGTCCATCACGAGCTTCCCCGTGTCGGAGCCGACCGCGTCCTTGGCCGGGTCGGTCGCCGCGATGCTGGCGGTCCCCATCGGCGAGAGTCCGAGGAACTCGAGCGCCATCGCCATCGTGTTGGCGGTGAACTGGCCGCCGCAGGCGCCCGCGCCGGGGCAGGTGCGGTCCTCGAGCTCCTTCAGGTCGGCGTCGGTCATCCGGCCGGCCGCGTTGGCGCCCACCGCCTCGAAGAGGTCCTGGATGGTCACGTCGCGTCCCTGGAAGCGCCCCGGCTGGATCGAGCCGCCGTAGAGCACGACGCCCGGCACGTCGAGGCGAAGCAGGGCCATGGCGCCGCCGGGAATCGTCTTGTCGCAGCCGACGAGCACCACCATGGCATCGAACATGTGGCCGCGTCCGACGAGCTCGATCGAGTCGGCGATGACCTCACGGCTGACGAGGGACGTCTTCATGCCCTCGGTACCCATCGTGATGCCGTCGCTGATGGCGATCGTGTTGAACTCCATCGGCGTCCCGCCGGCCTCGCGCACGCCGCGCTTCACGTGCTCGGCGAGCCCCCGGAGGTTGAAGTTGCACGGCATCGTCTCGGTCCAGGTGCTGGCGATGCCGATGATGGGACGCGCGATGTCCTCGTCGGTGAAGCCGATGGCTTTGAGATACGAGCGGGCGGGGCTGCGGTCGCGGCCTTCGTACAGGGCACGGCTCCGGTGTCGCGGGTCGAGCGTCGTCATGTGATCTCCCGGGGGCGCAGATTGACGGCGCCCGCGTCGCGGTGCAAGCGGGGGACCCCATTGCTCCCGCCGCGCGGCCCCGCTACAGAAACACCCACCGCGGCCAGAAGGAGGACGAGATGGCGATCAACGTCGGCGACACGCTACCCATGGACTTGAAGCTCAAGGAGCTGGGCGACGCAGGGCCGAAGGACGTGACCGTGGGCGAGATCTTCAAGGGCAAGCGCGTGGTGGTCTTCGCGGTGCCCGGCGCATTCACCCCCACGTGCTCGATGAAGCACCTCCCGGGGTTCCTCGAGCAGTCGCGGGCGATCCGTGGCAAGGGCGTCGACGAGATCGTGTGTCTGTCCGTCAACGACGCGTTCGTCATGGGTGCCTGGGGAAAGGCCAACGACGCAGCCGGGAAGGTGCGCATGCTCGCCGACGGCAACGGCGAGTTCACGCGCGCCGTCGGCCTCGCGCTCGACGCGAGCGGCTTCGGCATGGGCAGCCGGTCGCAGCGTTACGCCATGGTCGTGAAGGACGGCAAGGTGGAGCATCTCGCGGTCGAGCCCGGGCCCGGTCTGAACGTGTCGAGCGCCGAGTCGATCCTGGCGAAGCTCTGAGTCGCGTCGCCGCGCGGTAGCACCGCGCGGCCGACCGTCCCCCCCGTCCGGTCGCACGGTTCCCTCTCGACGGCTGTCGCGGTGCCGTGCTAGCGCGCCCGCATGGCACGGTTCCCCTTCCCGTTGTCGGACGTCTCGAACGGCGAGTGGTGTCCGCGCCCGCCATCGGCGAAGCAGCGCCTCGCCGCCCGCCTCCTGGACGAGGAGGTCGCTCGCCGCGCGCGTCGCCTCGGTCTCACGCGCGGCGAGTTTCTGCGCACCGCGGCAGGCACCGCGACGGCGTTCATGGTCCTGAACCACGACGCATCCTCGGTCTCAACGCCGCGCGGCTCTACGGGATCGACCCGCGCGCCCGCCGCTGCACGGTCGACGGGATCGATCGGATGCGGGCCGAGCAGGGCGGCTTCCGCGCCGGGCGGAGCCTGCGGGCGTACGGGCCGCGCACGCGACGGGAGTTCCTGGCGCTGCTCGCTCACGGCGCGCGGCTCGACGGCTGAGTCGGCGTTCCGCATTGCGGGTTTTCCCGCATCCGCGATCGGGGAAACCCGCAAGATCTGCCCGTAAGTCGGTGGTGTTAGGCGACGAAAGTCCTATTGACTTCCACCTAGACGGGCGCGTAGTTTCACCGTCCCCAGCGACACTGCACGCCTTCAGCGGGCGAGTGAGAGGAGCTAGAAAACATGCAACAGCGAGATCGAGCGAAACGGAGGCGGGCGATGGCCGCCGGCGTCGTGATCGCGGGGATCGGCTTGCTCGGCATCGAGGCCCAGGCGGGCATCCTGATCAAGCGCCCGCTTCAGCCGACCGGCGTCGATGCGGACGCCCGGGGGCACACCATCGTGGTCATCAACCACAACGGCGGACGCGGGCGTCTCATGGTGCGCGGCGCCAACCTCGCGCCGGCGTCGACGTTCAGCATCGTCCTCGGCGGCATCCGCATCGGCAGGCTCGTGACCGGGGTCCGGGGCAACGGGCATGCGCGGTTCAGCACGCGCCCGGGACGGCGCGAGCAGACGCTCGGGACGGATCCGCGTGGCAAGCATCTGGAAATCGCGGACGACCAGGGCGAGGACGTCCTCGACGACGACATCCCGGATGACAGCGTCCAGCCGGACGAGAAGGCGTGTTGTCTCCCCGACGACGGTGGGGAGGAATGCGAGGACCGGACGGCGGACGACTGCCAGGCCGAAGGCGGGAAGGTGGCCGACGTCTCGTCGTGTATGCCGAACCCCTGCGCGACGGCCCCCGGCGGCGACGAAGAGGTCGGCTGCTGCATCGTCCGCAACGACGAGGTGGAGTGCGAGCAGACCACCATCGGGGAGTGCGCCGCGGAGAGCGGCACGAAGGTCGACAGCTGCAACCCGAACCCGTGCGCCCCGAGCAGTCCGGGCGTCGTGCGCTGCTGCCTGCCCGACGACCAGGGCGGCGGCGGCTCGGGCTCGGGTCGCGGCGGCTCCGGATCGGGCAGCGGCTCGGGCGAGACCGAGACCGAGAACGAGATGGAGTGCGAGCAGCTCACGGCCGACCACTGCATGGCGCTCCACGGCACGTCGATGGACGCCGGCTCGTGCGATCCGAACCCATGTCCCGCCTCGCCCTGACGCCTTGACGCGCGCGCGCGGCGCGGGCGATGTTCCGGGCATGACGAGACATGTCCTGGTCGCGCTCGTGTGCGCGCTGCCGGCGCTCGCGCGCGCGGATCTCAGCGCCGAGGTGAAAACGCACGAGGAGACCTTCGCGCGCGCGTGCGCGGCGGGTGACATCCCTGCCGTGCTTGCTCTGTATGCCGACGACGCGCGGCTGGTCTGGCCCGATGCGGGCGAGGAGGGCAGGGGAAAAGCCGACATCGAGCGGCTGGCGACGGCCTTCTGCAAGCACACGAAGGACCTACAGCTGACCCTCGCGAGCCTCGACGCGGTGCCGATCGACGACACCCACGTGGCCACCGTCGCGCACTGGGAGATGTCCGCGACCGCACCCGACGGGAAGAAGCTCTCGGCCAAGGTGCGCAGCACCGAGGTGCTGGTGAAGACCGGTGGCGCCTGGCGCTACCTGGTCGACCACGCCTCGCTCGGTCGCCCGCCGGCACCGACCGCGACGCGGCGCACGCGGAGGCGGCGATGAGGCGGCCTCGCTTCGGCATTCAGCTGCCCTGGCGTCCGTTCGCCGAGGTGCGCGACCTCGCCGAGCGCGCGGAGGCCGCGGGCTACGACTCGATCGCCACCGCGGATCACTTCTTCATGCGGAGCCCGATGGAATCGCCCGACGACCCGGTGCTCGAGTGCTTCACGCTCCTCGGCGCGCTGGCCATGGTCACGCGGCGGGTGAAGCTCGCCCAGCTCGTCGCATGCAACTCGTTCCGCCATCCGGCGCTCACCGCGAAGGCGGCAACCACTCTCGACCACGTGAGCGGCGGCCGCCTCGAGCTCGGACTCGGCGCGGGGTGGTTCCGCGAGGAGTACGAGGCGCTCGGCATCGAGTACCCGGCGCCGCGCGTCCGGATCGCGCAGCTCCGCGAGGCCATCCACATCATCAAGCAGCTCTGGACCGAGCGGATCGCCGAGTTCGAAGGCGACCACTATCGCATCCGCGGCGCCTATGCCGAGCCGAAGCCGCTCCAGACCCCGCGCCCGCCGATCATGCTCGGTGGCTCCGGCCCTGCGCTCCTGAAGCTCGCCGGCGAGGAGGCCGACATCCTGAACATGATCCCGCCGACGGGCGGCCGGCTCGGCCGTCTGGTGCTCGAGGACGCGATGCAGTTCGATGTCGGCGAGTACCGTCGCCGCTCGGCCCTCCTCCGCGACCACGCGCGCGCCGCGGGCCGCAATCCGGACGACATCGCGCTGTCGCAGTTCGTGTTCGTGACGCTCGGTGCCGACCGCGCCTCCGCCGACGCGATGCTCGCCGCCATGGCGCAGATGATGGGCATCGACGACGTCGCCCGGGCGCGCGAGTCGCCGAGCGTGCTCGCGGGCGACGCGGCGGCGTGCCGCGCCGAGCTCGCGCGACGCCAGGAAGACCTCGGCGTCTCCTACTTCTTCTGCCGCTTCACCGATGCCGGCACGATGGAGCGCTTCGCGGCCGAGGTGATCGCGAAGCTCTGACGCTCACGCATCATCCCGTCGCTCCGCCGATTGCGCGTCCGATGCCCCAGCCGACGACCGCCGAGCCGAGGGCGATGGCAGCGAACTCGACGCCCGAGCGGATGAGCGGCTGGCGCGTCAGCACGCCCTTGAACACGCCGACGCCGAGCAGCGTCGCGACCGACAGCCCCCACGACGCCGGCAGCGCGCCGCGCCCGAGCCCCACGAGGAACGGCACGACCGGGATGAGCGCACCGATCACGAAGGAGGCGAACATGACCACGCCGGCCTTCAGCGGCTGCGAGAGGTCGACGGCCGAGAGCCCGAGGACCTTTTCCTGGACGGTCCGCAGCAGGATGTCCTCGCGCCGGCTGAGCGTGGACACCACGCGGTAGGCGGACGGCCGGTCGAGCCCGTCGGCGGTCAGCGACTCGAGCAACGCCTCCTGCGCGAGGTACGGCTCGCTCGCGGCGAGCCGCTCCTGATCGCGGAACTCGCGCTCGAAGATCTCCCGCTCGGTCCGCGCGGCCAGATACGAGCCCGTCGCCATGGAGAGGCCGCCGGTCACGCCGGCCGCCACGCCGGTGATCGCGATGACCGTCCGGTCCTGCGTCGCGACCGACACGCCGCTCAGCAGGCCGACGGTGCTGAGCAGCCCGTCCTGGATGCCGAAGACGAGCTCGCGGGCGCGGATGCGACGCTGGAGCGCTTCCTTCTTCGCGCCGAGGACCGCCGTCGAGCCGCTCGCCACGCTCAGTACCGCAGGTCGGGATCGAGCGTCGGCTGCCCGGGCTGCCAGTCGGCCGGGCAGAGGCGTCCCGTGGCGAGGGCGTGCAGCACGCGCAGCGTCTCCTCGACGCTCCGCCCGACGTTCATCGGGCTCACCACCTGGTAGGCGACGGTCCCGCCGGACGACACGACGACCGTCCCGCGCCAGGCCCGCTGCTCGGCGTCGTTCAGCACGCCGTAGGCGCGGCAGACGTCGCCGCTCTTGTCGCTGAGCAGCGGAAACGCGACGCCGCCGAGCTCCGCGGCCCACGCGCGGTGCGTCTCGACGTCGTCCACGCTGATGCCGAGCACCGCGGCGTCGAGCGCCTCGAGCTCGGGGAGCCGCCGGTTGAAGCCCACCACCTCGGTCGGACAGACGAACGTGAAGTCGGCGGGATAGAAGAAGAGGACGACCCACTTCCCGCGGAAGTCGGCGAGCGAGAACCGGCGCACGACGCCTGCTGACGTTCCGTCGAGCGTGAACGGCGGCGCGGGGGCGTTCAGATCGAGCATCGGGCGAGTGTAGCCGGTCGCCGCCCGGCGGCGGAAGGCCGTGACGGCTATGCCGGATTTGCAAGCCGCCGCGACGCCCGCTAGAGCGGCAATCCCATGCCGAAGACCGAGCGGCCGTCGCGCTTCCGCCTGCCGACCGACGTCCGTCCGCGCGAGTACGAGATCCGGCTCGAGCCCGACCTCGAAGCCGGCCGCTTCCGCGGCGAGGTGGACATCGCGGTCGGCGTCGAACGCAAGCGGCAGGAGGTCGTGCTGCACGCGGCCGAGCTCAAGGTGGAGCGCGCCACGGCCCATGCCGACGGCGTCGAGACGACCGCGCGCGTGCGCGCTGACGCCGACGCCCAGACGGTCACGCTGCGCTTCCCGCGCCCGCTACCCGCCGGCGACGCGCGGCTCCGCCTTCGCTTCAGCGGACGCCTGAACCAGCACCTGCGCGGGCTGTATGCCGCGAGTGCCGACGGCCGACGCTACGCCTTCAGCCAGTGCGAGGCGGCCGACGCCCGTCGTATCTTCCCGTGCTTCGACGAGCCCGCGTTCAAGGCGCGGTTCCGTCTCGCCGTCACCGTGCCGGACGGCCTCCGTGCGGTCTCCAACAGCCCGATCGAGGCCGAGCACGACGGGCCCGACGGCCACGTGATCCGCTTCGCGCCGACACCACTGCTGTCGACGTACCTGTTCGCCCTCGCCGTCGGTCCGCTCGAGGCGTCCGCCGAGCGACGCCTCGGAGACGTCCCGATCCGCATCTGGCACGCGCCGGGGAAGGGTCACCTGACCGAGCTCGGGCTCGAGGCCGCGGCCGAGGCGCTGCGTCGCCTCGAGGAGTACTTCGACATCCCGTATCCGTACGGCAAGCTCGACCTCGTGGCCGTGCCGGACTTCGAGGCCGGTGCGATGGAGAACGCCGGCGCGGTGTTCTTCCGCGAGACGCTGCTCCTGCTCGATCCGGCGACCGTGTCGCTCAACGAGCACAAGCGGGCGGGCGAGGTGATCGCGCACGAGCTCGCGCACATGTGGTACGGCGACCTCGTCACGATGGCGTGGTGGGACGACCTCTGGCTGAACGAGGCGTTCGCCACCTGGATGGCCTATCGCGTCGTCGACGACTGGCGGCCGGAGTGGCGGCTCTGGCAGGGCTTCGAGCACGACCGGGCGGGCGCCCTGGCACTCGACGCGCTCGCCAACACGCACCCGATCTACGGCGAAGTGCGCAGCGTCGCCGAGGCGACGCAGAACTTCGACGCGATCACGTACGAGAAGGGTGCCGCCGTCGTGCGCATGATCGAGCACTTCCTCGGAGCCGAGAAGTTCCGCGACGGCGTGCGCCTCTACATGCGGCGCCATCGCGAGGGCAACGCCGTCGCCGCCGATCTCTGGCGCGCGCTCGAGGAGGCGTCGGGCCGCGAGGTCGCGCGCGTCGCGCAGGCGTGGATCGAGAAGGCCGGCTTCCCGCTGGTCGCCTTCGGTCGGGCGAAAGGCGCGGCAGACCGCGTGCTGCGCGTGCGTCAGGAGCGCTTCTTCGCGGACCCGAAGGTCGCGGCCGCACGCCGGCGCGACCGGTGGCCGGTGCCCCTGGTCGTCCGCTGGCGCACGACGGACGGCTCGTCCGGCGTCGATCGCGTGCTCGTCGATCGGGCCGCAACCGACGTCACCCTCGGCGCCGACACGCGGCTGCGGTGGTACTTCGGCAACGCGGAGGCGGGTGGCTTCTACCGGGTGCTCCACGATGCGGCGGACCGCACGGCGCTGCTCGAGGACCTGGCGGCGCTCACGCCGGTCGAGCGGCTCGCGCTCGCGAACGATCAGTGGGCGCTCGTCCGCGCCGCGAAGGGACCGATCGAGGGCTTCCTCGACGTCGCCGACGCGCTCGGCGACGAGACCGACTACGACGTGGTCGAAGGGCTCGGCGGGCCGCTCGCGGTGGTCGACGAGCAGATCGTCGCCCCCGAGAGCGTGGAGCAGGCGCACTTCCGCGGCTGGATCGCGCGCCGCTTCGGGCCGGCGTTCGCGCGGCTCGGATGGGTGCCGGCGGCGGGCGAGGACGATCCGACGCGGCTCCGGAGGGCCGCGCTCCTCCGCCTGCTCGGCGGCATCGCGGAGGCGCCGGCTGTCCTGGCCGAGGCCCGCGCGCGCCTCGACGCGTACCTCGAGGACCGCGGCACGCTCGACCCGAACCTCGCCGATCCCGTGGTGGGCCTCGCCGCCCGCGTCGGCGACGAAGCGCTGTACGATCGCTACCGCGCGCTCGTCGCCGAGGCCCGCACGCCGCAGGAGCGCCGCCGGTTCCTCCTCGGCCTCGCGGCGTTCCGCACGCCGGCGACGATCCGGCGCACCCTCGACTCGACACTGTCGCCCGACATCCCGACCCAGGACGTCGCCTTCCTCCTCATGCGCCTTCTCGGCAACCCGGCCGGCCGCGCCGAGGCGTGGAAGTTCCTGACCCGCCGCTGGGCGGCGCTCCGCCGTCGCATCCCGCCGCTCATGGTCTCGCGCCTGGTCGAGGCGCTGCCGTCGCTCCGCGAGCCGCGCGCGGCGAGCGAGGTGCGGGCGTTCTTCGCCGCGCATCCGGTGCCGGAGGCCGCGCGCACGCTGAAGCAGTCACTGGAGGTCTTCCGCCTGAACGCCGAGCTCAGGCGCCGGACCGCGCCCGAGCTCGCGCGCTGGCTCGCCGACCGCGCCGGCTAGGCGCATCGCGTGGCGCCGGTCACGTACGACGTCGCCGTCATCGGGGGCGGCATCGTCGGCATGGCGACGGCGATGGCGCTCGCCGGCGAGCGGCGGTCGGTCGTCGTGCTCGAGGCCGAGAGCCGGCTCGCCGCGCATCAGAGCGGCAACAACAGCGGCGTGATCCACGCGGGCCTGTACTACAAGCCGGGCTCGCTGAAGGCGCGGAACTGCGTGGCCGGTCGGGAGGCGATGTACCGCTTCTGCGCCGAGCACGACATCCGCGCCGAGCGCTGCGGCAAGCTCGTCGTCGCCACCGAGGAGCGCGAGCTGCCGCGGCTCGACGAGCTCGAGCATCGCGGGCGGGCCAACGGTCTCGAGGGGATCGAGCGCCTCGGGCCCGAAGCCATCCGCGAGCGCGAGCCGTACGCCGCCGGTGTCGCCGGGCTCTGGGTGCCGCAGACGGGGATCGTCGACTACGGGGCGGTGACGCGCGCCATGGCAGACGTCGTCCGCCGCAGCGGAGGCGAGATCCAGACGGGCGCCCGCGTGCACGGCTGCCGGCCGTTACCGGACGGCATCCTGCTCGAGTCCGCGCGCGGCGAGACGATGTGCCGCGTGCTCGTCAACTGCGCCGGGCTCCAGTCCGATCGCGTCGCGCGCCGCTGCGGCGTCGATCCGCGCGTCTCCATCGTGCCGTTCCGGGGCGAGTACTACGCGCTCGTCCCCGCGCGACGCGCCCTCGTGCGAAACCTCATCTACCCGGTGCCCGATCCCGCGTTTCCCTTCCTCGGCGTGCACTTCACGCGCACGCCCGCGGGCACGGTCGAGGCCGGCCCCAACGCCGTGCTGGCGCTCGAGCGCGAGGGCTACCGCGCCGCCGACGTCAGCCTCCGCGACCTCGCCGACATGGCGCGCTTTCCGGGATTCTGGCGGATGTGTGCGCAGAACTGGCGCACCGGGCTCGCCGAGATGTACCGTTCCGCCAGCGCGAGCGCGTTCGTGCAGGCGCTCCGGAAGCTCGTCCCGGCGGTCGAGCGGGCGGACGTGCGGTACCTGCGGGCCGGCGTGCGCGCGCAGGCGGTCGCGGCCGACGGGGCGCTCCTCGACGACTTCCACGTGGTCGAGAGCCCGAGGGCGGTCCACGTGCTGAACGCGCCGTCGCCCGCGGCCACCGCGTCCATCACGATCGGCCGGACGATTGCCGATGCGGTGCGCCGTCAGCTCGACGACTGACCCGCGCGCGCCGGCTCTCCGGCCGCCCCTGCCACCTGGCGCAGCAGCTCGGCGAGCGCGTCGAGGTTCGGGGGCTTCACCAGGTGATGGTCGAAGCCCGCGTCGAGCGCGCGGCGCTTGTCCTCGTCCCGCCCGTACCCCGACAGCGCCACGAGCACCACGTCGTCGAGGCCGTTCTGCGCGCGGAGCCGGCGCGCGAGCTCGTATCCGTCCATGCCCGGGAGGCCGAGGTCCGAGAGGACGAGGTCGGGCCGGTAGCGCGCCGCGGCGTCGAGCGCCGCGAGACCGTCGAAGGCGGTCTCCACCGCATAACCCCACAGCCCGAGCACGATCGCGAGGCTCTCCGCGGCGTCCTGGTTGTCCTCGACGACGAGGATGCGGAGGGCGGCGCCGGTCGTCGCGTGCACGGGTCGCCGGGCCGGGCGGCGCTCGGGCGTCGCCTCCTGCGACACGGGCAGGTGCACGACGAACTCGCTGCCCTGGCCGAGCCCCGCGCTGCGCGCCTCGACGTGGCCGCCGTGCATCCCGACGAGGTTGCGCACGACCGTCAGCCCGATGCCGAGCCCGCCGCGCGCCCGGTCGAGCGACGCGTCGCCCTGCGCGAAGAGGTCGAAGACCGAGGGCAGGAAGTCGGCCGCGATGCCGATCCCCGTGTCCCGGATCCGGATCGCGATGCCGTCGCCCTCGCGCTCCGCCGTCAGCCAGATGGAGCCACCCCGCGGCGTGTACTTGGCGGCGTTGCTCAGCAGATTGCCGACGACCTGCGCCAGACGCGCAGGATCGGCGTCGAGGCGCACCGGGTCGCCGGGCAGCGAGACCGTGAACGCATGGCCGCGCGCGTCGATGCTCGTGCGGACCATCTCGACCGCCTGCTCGACGACCGTGGACAGCAGGACCAGCTCCTTGCGGAGCGTGATCTTCCCCTGCGTAATGCGCGACACGTCGAGCAGGTCGTCGACGAGCCGCGCGAGGTGCCGCACCTGCCGCTCGGCCATCTGGACGACCTGGGTGCGGTCGGCGCCCTCGCGCTGGAGGAGATGAACGGCCGTGCTGAGCGGCGCTAGCGGGTTGCGCAGCTCGTGCGCCAGCATGGCGAGGAACTCGTCCTTCCGGCGATCCGCGTCCGCCAGTTGCGCGGCCCGCTGCTCGAGCTCGTCGCCGAGACGCTTGCGGTCCGTGATGTCGGTCCCGACGCCGATCAGCCGGGCGGCGCGGCCGGTGGCGTCGCACAGCACCCGTCCCGTCGCGGCCATCCAGCGGATGCTGCCGTCGGGCCGGACGGTGCGGAACTCGACGTCGTAGCCCGGCCCGGCCTCGACGGCGCGCGTGACCGCCCGGTGCACGGTGTCGCGGTCCTCCGGGTGGACGAGCGCCTGGAAGGCCGTGTACGTCCCGCCGAAGCCGCCCGGCGGCAGACCGTACAGCCCTTCGAGGTTCTCGGACCATTCGAAGCGACCGGTCGTGAGGTTCCAGTCCCAGGCGCCCATCCGCCCCGCGTCGAGTGCGAGGCGGAGGCGTCCCTCGCTCCTCTGCAGCCGCGCGAAGTCCGACGCACCGCGGCGCTCCGCGCCGTCGCGCTCGGCGATCGCCGCCCCGAGCAGGAGCGCGCTGATTGCGACCACGGCGTTGAAGAGCTGCAGCGCGACGAGGTTCTCGTGGGGCGTGCCTACCGAGAACGGACCCCATCCCTGCACGGCGCCGAGGATGGCGATCGTCGCGGCGAGGCAGCTGACCGTCACCGCGCCGCGCTGGCCGAACCGCAGTGCCCCCCAGATGACGAACGGAAAGATCTTGTACGGCAGTGCCGCGCTGATGAGCCAGGTACCGTCGGGCTGCACGAACACGAGGACGCCGACGAGGACGAGGGCACCGAGGAGCGCCACACCCTCCGCGACGCGACGCGGTCGCCAGCCCGACCGCGGCGCGCACGACCAGACGAGGAGGAGGGGCGCCATGACGAGGTCGCCCATCGCGTCGCCCACCCACCAGGTCCACCAGAGCGAGGCGAAAGCATTCCATGGCTGCACCCCGCCGAGACAGAGGCTCGTGACGCCGATCGTCGCGGCCACGACGGTGCTGCCGAGGGCGGCGAGGACGATGAGCGCGAGGACGTCCCTCAGGCGCT
>VBKG01000456.1 GCA_005879585.1 Deltaproteobacteria bacterium
CGCAGAACCGCCTCTACCGCTACACCTACTTCCCGGGCGCCCAGACCTGGGCGCTCGACGACGGCTTCCCCGTCAACATCGACGGCGGCGGCTGCGAGGCGCTCACCATCGCCAAGGACGGGACCGGGATGCTCTGGATCGCCTACATGGTGAACGGCCAGCTCCTGGTGAACCACACGATCGGCGGCGACGACACGCACTGGTCGCCCGCCTTCTTCCTGCCCGCGCCCGAGGGCAACCCGGCCAAGGCCGACGACGACGCCGAGGTGGAGTGGCTCCCCGGCAACCCGGGCAAGATCGGCATCTTCTGGTCGAACCAGCTGACGCAGCGCGACTACTTCGCCGTCCACGTCGACGGCACGCCGCCCGAGGCGGCGAGCGCCTGGAAGTTCGAGCTGGCGGCCACCGGCAGCTCCATCGCCGACGACCACAACAACATGAAGATCAGCGCGGACGGGCGCGCCTTCGTCGCGGTCAAGACGAGCCGCACCACGCCGGGCCAGACGCTGGTCGGCCTCCTCGTCCGCTCGACGGACGGCACCTGGACGCCGCTCATCAAGGTCACCAACACCGACTTCGACCCGACGCGACCGAACGTCGTCCTCGACGAGGTGAACCGCAAGGTCTACGTCTTCTACGCGTCCTTCTTCTCCGACGTCTACTACAAGGCGGCGGACATGGACACGCTCGTCTTCACCGACACGAGCGTCGGCACGCCGCTCATGGTGAGCGGCACGCACCCGGTGAGCCCGTCGGTCGGCGGGCCGGGCGGCATCAACAACGTCAGCACCACCAAGCAGGTGCTCGACCCGAGCAACGGCATCCTGGTCATCGCCTCCACCAGCGAGACCGACAAGTACTGGCACGGCTGGATCGAGTACCCGAAGCCGGTGCCGGTGGTGACCATCGCCTCGCCCACGACGAACACCAAGGTGCGCGCGGGCTCCGCCGTGACCTTCACCGGTACCGCGACGAGCGGCACCGACGGCGTGATCAGCACGTCGATCAAGTGGACATCGAGCCGTGACGGCAACATCGGCGCGGGCACGACCCTCAGCACCTCGAGCCTCTCGGCCGGCGTGCACACCATCACGGCGTCGGCCACCGACAGCGCCAAGCTCACCGGCAGCGCGCAGATCACGCTCACCGTCGAGGCCGATGCCCCGCCGGTGGTGACGATCACATCGCCGAACCGCGGCGACAAGTTCCGTCCCGGCCAGCCGGCCACCTTCACGGGCACGGCCATCGACTCGATCGACGGCGACCGGACGGCGAACATGATCTGGACCTCGAACCTCGACGGCCAGATCGGCACCGGCGGCTCGTTCAGCCGCTCGAACCTGAGCCTCGGCCACCACACCATCACGGCCCGCGCCGCCGACGCGGGCAGCCTCACCGGCAGCGCGTCGATCACCATCGACGTCGCCAACGTGTCGGCGCCGGTCCTCACCCGCACCGCGCCGGCCGACGGCAAGAAGTTCGCCTTCGGCGCGCCCATACCCTTCGTCGCCACCGCCACCGACAGCTTCGACGGCGACCTCTCGGCACGCATCCTGTGGACCTCCGACCGCGACGGCGCGGTCGGCACGGGCGGGAGCTTCAACCGCGCGACGCTGAGCCGCGGCACGCACACCTTGACCGCGTCGATCACCGACACGGCCGGCCTCTCGGCCAGCGCCACGACGCACGTCATCGTCCTCGACGACGCCCCGCCGGCGGTGACGATCAGCGCGCCGACCCGCACGCTCTTCGCGGACGGGAAGCCGATCACCTTCACGGCGACCGCCGTCGACACGATCGACGGCGACCGGTCGTCGACGATCACCTGGACGTCCAACCGCGACGGGGCGATCGGCACCGGTCCGACCTTCACCACCAGCAGCCTCTCGATCGGGGTCCACACGATCACCGCCTGGGGCGTCGACCTGTCCAACCTCGCGGGCATGGCCCAGATCACGCTCGAGATCCGCCACCAGCCGGCGCCGACCGTGGCGATCACGGCCCCGGCGGACAATTCCGAGGTCCTCTTCGCCCAGACCGCGACCTTCGCCGCGACCGCCAGCGACACGATCGACGGCGACCTCGGCGCCACCATCCGCTGGACGTCCGACCGCGACGGCGCGCTCGGCACCGGCGCGAGCATCAGCGCGAAGTCGCTCTCGCTCGGCCTGCACACCATCACCGCCGCCGCCACCAACAGCGGCCCCCTGACGGGCAGCGCGCAGATCCACCTGAACGTCGCCTCCGGGCCACAGATCGTCGTCCTCGGGCCGCCAGACCTGACGGTCGTGGGCCTCGGCGACTCCCTGACCTTCTCGGCGATCGCCTTCGACTTCGAGGACGGCGACCTCTCGAGCCGCCTCATCTGGACCTCGAGCCGCGACGGCGTGATCGGCACGGGCGCCAGCCTGACGACGAGCTCGCTCTCGCGCGGCGTCCACACGATCACCGCCTCGGCCACCGACGCCGACCACCACACCGCGTCGGTCCAGCTCGCGGTCGAGATCGTCGCCCGGCCAACGGTCATCATCGCCGCGCCGGCCACGGGCGCGCTCTACAAGCCCGGCGACGCCGTCAGCTTCGTCGCCTTCGCGAACGACCCGGTCGACGGCAGCCTGACGGGCTCCCTGACCTGGACCTCGAGCCTCGACGGCGCCCTCGGG
>VBKG01000336.1 GCA_005879585.1 Deltaproteobacteria bacterium
GACGGTGCTCGACGCGCAGCGCCGACCTCGACGCCGCGTCACGCGACGCGTCGTCGATCCCCGGCGTGCGCCCTGAAGCCGTCGTCTGGCCGCTGACGACCGACGAGGTCGCGACGGTCGTCGGCCTCGCCCACGAGCATTCCGTCCCGTTGACGGCCCGCGGCGCGGGCTCGAGTCTCGAAGGAAACCCGATCCCTGCCCAGGGCGGCATCGTGCTCGATTGCTCGCGCATGACGGAGCTCGTCGCGGTCCGTCCCGCCGACGTGCAGGTCGACGTGCAGCCCGGCATCGTCTATGGCGCGCTCAACCGGCGGCTCCGCGCGCACGGGCTCTTCTTCCCGCCGTCGCCGGGCGGCAGCGCCGAGCTCGCCACCATCGGCGGCATGGTCGCCAACACCGTGAAGGACGTCTTCGACCCGCGCGGCATTCTCAACCCCGGCAAGATGTGGTGAAAGACGGCGGCCATGCGGATTGTCGTCTGCGTGAAGTACGTCCCCGTCCTGTCGGCGCTGCGCTTCGACGCCGCGACGCGCCGGCTCGTGCGCGAGGGAGTCCCGGGCGAGGCGAGCTCCTTCGACGTCCGGGCGCTCGGCGCGGCGACGGCGCTCCGCGCGGCGCACGGCGGCGAGGTGGTCGCGCTCACCATGGGGCCGCCGCCGGCGCGCGAGGCGCTCGTCCATTGCCTGGCGCTCGGCGCCGATCGGGCCGTCCATCTCCTGGACCCGCTCCTCGCCGGCTCCGACACGCTCGCCACGGCGCGCGCGCTCGCGGCCGCGATCCGCCGTGAGGCGCCCGATCTCGTCCTCCTCGGACGCGCGAGCGTGGACGCCGAGACCGGCCAGGTGGGCCCCGAGGTGGCCGAGCTGCTCGACTTGCCGCAGGTGACGGCCGCCCGCCGCCTCGACGTCGATCCGGGCGCACGCCGCTTCACCGCGGAGCGCGAGACCGACGACGGGTTCGAAACGCTCGAGGGTCCACTGCCCGCGGTCGTCACCGCCGCCGAGGACCTGGCCGAGGAGCGCTTCCCGAAGAAGGCCGAGCGCGAGGCCGCGGCCGCGAAGCCGATCGCCACGCTGGGTGTCGCCGACCTCGGTCTCGCGCCAGGCGACGTCGGGTTGGCGGGGTCGCCCACCGAGGTCGCGGCGATCGAGCCGGTCGATGTGACCCGCCTTGGCGAGGTGCTGGCCGGCGAGTCACCGGAGGCGCTCGCGCGGGCCCTCCGCGAGAAGCTCGTCGGGCTCGGCGCGCTCGACCGTGCGGGCGAAGCAGGCGAGCCGCTGCCCCCGCGGGCGCGGGTGTCGGGTTCGCCGATCTGGGTGGTGGCCGAGCTCGGTGTCGAGGGGCTGCGTCCCGTCACCCGGGAGTTGCTCGCCAAAGCGGCCGCACTCGCGGTCCGGCTCGGCGGGCCGGTCGAGGCGATCGTCATCGGTCCCGGCAGCGCCGAGGCGCCCGTGCTGGCCGCCGCCGGCGCCGATCGCGTGCTCGTCGCCGAGGGACCGGGTCTCGACCCCTACACGACGGAGGCGCACGCTGCGGTCCTGGCCGACGCCATCCGCGCCCGCGGGCCGCGGCTCGTGCTGCTGGGGTCGACGGCGCTCGGCCGCGATCTCGCGCCGCGCGTCGCGGCGCGGCTCGGCCTCGGCCTCACCGGCGACGCGATCGACCTCGACGTCGCCGCCGACGGCCGCGTGCGGCAGCACAAGCCGGCCTTCGGCGGCAGCATCGTCGCGCCCATCCTGTCGCGCACGCGGCCCGAGATGGCGACGGTGCGGCCCGGAATGCTCCGGCCCGCCGCGCCGGACCCGAGCCGCTCGCCCGTGGTGGAGCGATTGGCGGTGCCGCCGCTCGCGACCCGCGTGACGGTGCTCCGCCGGGACCCCCTCGCCGACGCGGCTGCGTCGCTCGACAGCGCTCGCCTCGTACTCGGCGTCGGGAAGGGCATCGGCGGCCCCGGCGGTCTGGCGGCCGTCCGGGACGCTGCGGCGCGCCTCGGCGCGGCGATCGCCGCCACGCGCGACGTCACCGATGCCGGCTGGCTGCCGAAGCAGCACCAGGTCGGTCTCACCGGCCGCGCGATCGCGCCGCGCGTCTACGTCGCGCTCGGCGTGAGCGGCGCGATGGAGCACCTGGTCGGCATCCGTCGCGCGGGGGTGATCGTCGCCGTGAACACCAACCCGAAGGCGCCGATCTTCAAGGCGGCGGATCTCGGCGTGGTGGCGGACTGGGCGGCGATGCTGCCTCACCTGGAGGCGGCGCTGCGCGCATGACGGGCGTGTTCGCCGCGAGGCCGCTGCGCGCCGCGAGCGCCCGGAGCGCGAGGTAGAGCGCGAGGCCGACGAGGCCGGCCAGCAGGATCCAGTGCTCGACGACGCTGACGTTCCGTGCGACGCGCTCGGCGCGGTCGGAGAAGAGAAAGCCGAGCGTCGCCATCGCGGGCACGAAGATCGCCGCGCCGGCCGCCTCCGCGACGGCGAAGCGCGGCGCGGGGACGCCGAACGTCCCGGCGGCGAGGAACGTCGCGATCCGGAAGCCGAACATGAACCGTGCCAAGAACACGGCGCGCACGCCGTGCCGTTCGACGGCGTGACGGACGGCGTCCATGCGCGCCGCGCCGAACAGGCGCGCGAGCCACGGGTGGGCGACGATCGTGGCGCCGTATCGCCGGCCGGCGATGTAGATGATCCAGTCGGCGCCCACGACGCCGGCGAATCCGACGACGATCACATCGCGCAGTCGGAGCACGTGGCGATTCGCGAGGAGGCCCGCGCCGAGGAGGGTCAGGTCCTCCGGCACCGGCAACCCGACGCCGCCGCCCACCAGCAGGAGGAACAAGCCGAGGAGTCGGGCAGCGTTCAAGACGCTCCTGATAGCGGCGCTGCCGCGGACCGGCAAGGTCGGCGACGCCGCACCTTGCCAGCGCCGTCCGGCGAAGCGTACCTTCACCGCATGGCTGGCGACGACACATCCGAGACCTGGCGCGAGATTCTGCTCGACGTGGCCGACGGCGTCGCGGTGATCACCCTGAACCGCCCCGAGCGGCTGAACGCGTACACGCCGACCATGGGTCGGGAGCTGCACGAGGCCTTCGCGCGCTGCGACGCGGACGACGCCGTGCGGGCCATCGTGGTGACCGGCGCGGGCAGGGGGTTCTGCGCCGGCGCCGATCTCGAACGCGGCGGAGCGTCCTTCGACCGCGCCGCCGAGACCGAGTACGAGCGCGCCGCGCCGGCCGACGAGCCGTGGCGGAAGCCGCGCCGCGCGGTGGCGGCGTGGGACGTCCGGAAGCCGATCATCGCCGCCATCAACGGCGCCGCGGTGGGCGTCGGCGCGACGCTGCCGATGCAATGGGACATCCGGATCGCGGCCGAGAGCGCCCGGATCGGTTTCGTCTTCGTCCGGCGCGGCGTGGTGCCGGAGGCGCTCAGCACGTGGACGCTGCCGCGTCTCGTCGGCATGTCGCGGGCCGCGGAGCTGCTGCTCACGGGCCGCATGCTGTCGGCGCGCGAGGCGCTCGAGTGGGGGCTCGTCAGCCGCGTCGTCCCGGATGCCGAGCTCGTGTCCGCGGCGCGCGCGCTCGGTGCAGAGATCGCGCGCGAGACAGCGCCCGTGTCGGTGGCCATCACCAAGTGGATGCTCTGGCACATGGCGGCGGAGGTCGATCTCGCGCGCGCCGACGACCTCGACGCCCGTGCCTTCTGGTGGACGGGCACGCAGCCGGACGCGGCGGAGGGCGTGCGGGCCTTCCTCGCCAAACGGCCGGCGCGCTGGTCGATGCGGCCGAGCACGGAGATGCCGGACTTCCTGTCGCCGCCCGGCCGGACGCGCTGAGCGAAAACCGGTCAGGCGTCGCGCGGGCCCGGGGGGGTGCCGTTCACGCGGCGGAGGGCCACCTCGTACACGACGCGCCGGAGCCCGCGGTCGTTCTCGATCTCGACCAACGCGCCACGCCGTCCGACGACGGTGAAGATGCCCGGCATGTCGAGACCGATCACGCGGTCGCCGACCTCGATCCTCGCCTCTTCCGCCATTCCGGGCGTGGAGCTTGCCGGGCGATGCGTGGGATTGCAAGGCGTTGCCTCGGCGCGGAGCGCCCCGCACAATGCGCGGGATGCTCATCACGCGCGCATACCGCTTGGCGGCGCAGGCGTCGCTTCTCGCCCGGGTCTACGGTGGCTACAAGCTCATCCAGGCGCTCGGCCGGGCGGGGCTCGTCGAGGCGGACGGCCACTACGCCCGTCACCACCGCCGCAGCGCCCAGGCGACGTACCGGCTCGCCACGCGTCTCGAAGGGCTGCCCATCAAGGTCTGCCAGTTCCTCGGCTCGCGCGCCGACATCCTGCCGGCCGAGTACGTGGACGTTCTCTCGGCGCTCCAGGACCGCGTGCCGCCGCGTCCGCTCGCGCAGCTGCGTCCCTACCTCGAGCGCGAGCTCGGCGCGCCGGTCGGCGACGTGTTCACGGACCTCGATCCCGTGCCGCTCGCGTCCGCGTCGCTGGCTCAGGTGCACCGCGCTCGACTGCGAGACGGGCGCGAGGTCGCGGTCAAGATCCAGTACCCGGAGATCGCCGACCTCGTGGCGATCGACCTCGAGAACTTCGCCCTTCTGTTCGGCGTCCTCGCCCGGCTCGAGCCGAACCTGGACTTACGCGTCGTCCTCGAGGAGGTGCAGAAGTACGTCCCCCTGGAGCTCGACTTCTGCCACGAGGCGGCGAACGCCGAGCGCATGGCCGAGCACCTCGCGGCACGGGCCGACGTCCTCGTACCGGCGATCGTGCGCGAGTGGAGCACGCGTCGCGTGCTCGTGATGGACTACGCGCCCGGCGTGCGGGTGACCGACGTCGCAGGGCTCCGTGCGCTCGGCCTCGACCCGGCCGACGTCGCGCGCCGGCTGCTCGAGCTCTTCTGCGAGCAGCTGCTGGTGCACGGCTTCTTTCACGCCGACCCGCACCCCGGGAACATCCTCGTGCAGCCGGGCGGGCGGCTCGTTCTCCTCGACTTCGGCCTCGTGAAGGAGCTGCCCGCGGGCTTCCGCGACGGTATCGTGCGGCTCGTGTCGGCGATCGTCCGGGGGGATTCGGCGGCCGTCGCCAACGCCTTCCGCGCGCTCGGGTTTCGCACCCGTGACGACGGCGACGACAGCCTCGCCTGGCTCGGCGAGGCGTTCCTCGGCTGGGCGATCCGGAACGGGCGTGCCCATGCGGACCCCGAGATGCTGGCCCGCTTCGGCGCCGAGATGCCGCAGCGGCTCGGCACGAACCCGCTCGTCGAAATTCCCGGCGACGTGCTGCTCGTCGGCCGCGTGATGGGATTGCTCTCGGGCATTGGCAAGCAGCTCGGCTCGCAGGCGGACGTCGGTGCCGTGCTGCTGCCTTACCTCGTCGGCGCGGCGCCGGCCTCCTAAGGAGCGCGACCCGAGACCCATGTCTCGGGTCGGAGCCAGACGCGAGCGTGAAGGGACAATACCACGCGCGACTGCCGTGCCGCGGCTGGCGAAGCCAGCGCGGCATGCGGGGTACGCGCCCGGCGCGCATCGCTCGATCGGCGGATGCCGCCGCAGCGGTGAAGCCGCCAGCCTTCGGTGTGCTGGACAGGCATCGCCACAGAGGCGTCGGCGGGGCGGGCCGTACCTCGTCTGTCGCGCCGGCTTTCGCCGGCCGCGACATGCGGCGCGCGCGGGTCACCGAGCGTTCCACTCTCGCGTCCGGTCCCGACCCGAGATGTATCTCGGGTCGGCCTCCTAGCCCACGACCGGACGCCGGGCGCGGAGCATCCCGCGGATCTGCTTCAGCAGCACGTCCGCTTCGAGGTTCACGCGGTCGCCCGGTTTCAGGTCGGCGAGCGTGGTCACCGCGAGGGTGTGCGGGATGAGCGCGACGGTGAACAAGGCCGCCCGGCACGCGAAGACGGTCAGGCTCACGCCGTCGACCGCGATCGCGCCCTTCTCGACGAGGTAGGGCCACACGGCGCGCGGCGCGCTGAAGCGGTAGGCGAGCCAGTCGCCGTTCGGCGTGATTGCGTCCAGGCGGCCGACGCCGTCGACGTGGCCCTGCACGATGTGGCCGCCCAGACGGTCGCCGAGCTTGAGCGCCCGCTCGACGTTCAAGCGACGGCCGAGCGGCAGCCGGCCGAGCGTCGTGCGCGCGAGCGTCTCCGGCGAGACGTCGGCCATGAACCGCGCCCCCGCGCGGCGCACGACGGTCAGGCAGGCGCCGTTGACCGCGACGCTCTCGCCGAGGGCAAGCCGCGCGAGCGGCCGCGGCGTGGCGATCGTGAGACGCGCCCCGGCACCGCTCGGCTCGCGCCGCTCGAGGCGGCCCGTCGCCTGGATGATGCCGGTGAACACGCCCTAGACGACCGGCTTCGGGCGGTGGAAGAAGCGCCCGAGCCACGACTCGCGCTCGCGCGGCGCCAGCGCTTCGAGCTCGCCGCGGTCGAGCCAGACGCCCCCGCACGCCGGACACTGGTCGACGGTCACGTCCTGATACGAGACGGCCGCGAGGGGCTTGGCGCAACGCGGACAGCTGAGGCCGTCCGCCGGCTCCTTGTGGCTGCGGAGACGCGCCAGGAGCTCGCGATCGCGCTCGGCGAAGAAGCGGTCCTCGTCCGCCTTCTCCTTCTGATGGAGCTTGTCGCCGAGCCGGTCCTTCTCATCCGCCATGGGAGCCTCCCTTCAACCGGCTGAACCCGCGGCGCATCTCGTCACGCAGGCGGCGCGCCCAGTGGAACTCGGTGCTGAGCACGCTGAGGCCGCCGAACACGATGGGAATCCCGGGTCCCGGGACGCCCGGTAGCGCGAGGACGACGCCGATCGCGACCAGAGACACCCCCAGGGCCACGCGGCCGGCGCGAACGGTTTGGCGCAGCATGCGGCGTCAGGCGAGCGCGCGTGGAAGGAGGCCGCAGGAGATCGACACCGCGCGGATTCTAGCGGCGCCTCCGCGTCGTGGTCAATGCGCCCGCGGTTGTTGCGCCGGTGCCGGCGGTGTATGCGGCGCCGGTGATCCCGCTGCGCGACACGATTCCGTCGTCTCGCGTACCCGTCGTCAACTACACGATCATCGCGGCCAACGTCGCGGTATTCCTGCACGAGGCGACGCTCGGCCCGCGCAGCGAGGCGTTTCTCTTCACGTACGGCCTCGTGCCGCGCGAGTTCATGGTGACGACGCTCTTCACGAGCATGTTCGTGCACGCGGGTTGGCTGCACGTGCTCGGCAACATGCTGTACCTCTACATCTTCGGCGACAACGTCGAGGATCGGCTCGGGCACATCCGCTACGTCGTCTTCTACCTCCTCTGTGGCGCGGCCGCCGGCGCGACGCACGCGCTCACCGCCGTGCATTCGGGGGTGCCGGTGGTCGGGGCGAGCGGCGCCATCGCTGGCGTCTCGGGGGCCTATTTCCTCTTCTTTCCCACCTCGCGCGTCGTGACCCTCGTGCCGATCTTCCTCTTCGTGCAGATCATCGAAATCCCGGCGGTGTTCTTCCTGTTCATGTGGTTCGTGTGGCAGGTGGTGTCCGGCGTGGCGACGCTCGGCGCCGCGTCGCGCGGCGGCGTCGCGGTGTGGGCACACGTCGGTGGCTTCGTCGCCGGCATGATCGTCGGACCGTTACTGCGGCGGCGCGAGGGTTGACAGGAGCGGGTGGATCCGGTCAGCGTACCGAGGCGTGGACACGCGCGAAAAGATCCTCGGCACGGCGACGCGGCTCTTCTCCACGCAGGGCTACGCCAATACCTCGCTATCCCAGGTGGCGAAGGAGGCACAGGTCTCGAAAGCGCTCATCTTCTGGCACTTCGAGAACAAGGAGAAGCTGTTCCGCACGGCGCTGCAGCGAACCCTCGAGCCGTACTTCATCAACGTCGTCGACGACCTCGAGGGGCTCTCCGAGGTCGATCAGATCAAGCGGCTGATCGACGAGTACTACGACTTCGTCTCGAAGAACATCTACTCGGTAAAGTTCTTCCTGAGCCTCATCCTGCGCGAGGAGAAGCATCCCGACGATCTGGTCGGTCACATGAACGAGCTGCAGCAGGTCTACCGCAACCTGCTGGCCGACATCATCGACAGCGGCCGGCAGAAGGGCATCCTGCGCGCCAAGATCGACCCGCGCATGGATGCGGCGCTCATCATGACGGCGCTGCACGGCATCCTCGTCCAGGGGTTCATGGGGCACGCCGCCCCGGAGACCTCCGAACCTCTCCTCCAGCATCTGAAGACCTCGCTGGTCGACGCCCTCGTGCGCTGAGGCGCGGTTCGCTTGACAGCGGGGCCTCCGGGCTCGATACGGGCCCGGTGAGAGCGCTCGCCGCAGCCGCGCTCCTGCTTGCGCTCACGTCCCGGCGGACGGATGCGTTCTTTCTAGACGACGCGCACGACTTCGAGCTCCGCGCCCGCGCCTACACCGAGGCCGCGCTCGCGACGGAGCACTCGGAGCCGCAGACCACGCCGGGTCGCGCGCCGCTCCAGCTGATCTCGCACCGCACGTTCGTGAGTCCAGAGCTCGAAGGCAAGCTCGCGCCGTACCTCCCGGGCGGCCTCGACGACGTCTCCTTCCGGCTCGCGCTCTGGGGCTTCTACGACGGGATCTACGACTACGGCACCGGCCAGTACGACCGGGCGCGCCAGGCGCTGAAGGCGCGCTTCACCGAGGGACGCACGGACACCGCGCCCGTCACGCGCACCGACGAGCTCCGCGACACGCGGAAGATCTACACCTACCAGCCCGATCCCGTGCTCGGCCACGACAACGACCCGGGCGAGGTGGCCGACCTGCCGTTTCGCATCAACGAAGCCTACGTGAACGTCGCCCGCGGGCGGCTCTTCCTGCGCCTCGGCCGGCAAGCCATCTCGTGGGGGGAATCCGACACGATTGCGCTCCTCGACCAGTCGAACCCCTTCAACCTGACGCTCGGCCTGCCCGGCGTCTTCCAGGACATCGACGAGGCGCGCATCCCGCTCTGGACGGTCCGCGGGACCTGGAGCCTCTTTCACGACTGGGGGCGGCTCTCGAGCGGCTTCGTGGACGCGTACCTCGTCCCCGGCAGCATCGACGCGACGGTGAGCCAGACGCCGATCCCGACGGCGAGCCCGTATTCGCCGCCGGAGAGCGACCCCCAGCAGTTCGTCGATACGTTCACCGCCTTCATTCCGGCCGCGGTGCGGAACGGCCTCATCAAGGCCGCCCTCGGCGGGCTGCAGTTCGTCCAGTACGACCACCTACCGGCGCGGACGATGGGCAACAGCCGGTACGGGGCGCGCGTCGGCGCGATCGTCGATCGCGACTACACGACGAGCCTCTGGTTCTACCGCACCATCGCGCAGGCGCCCGTGCCGCGGTTCCTGCCGCTCGATCTTTCCCGGGCGCCACTGGTCGCCGGGGCGCGTGGCCACGGGCCGTCGCAGATCATCACGGAGACCGTGCACGGGCTCACCACGGTCTTCGGCGGCTCCGTGAGCTTCTACAGCGCGCCCGTGAACGGCATCATTCGCGGCGAGGTCGAGTACTTCCTCGACGAGCCGGCATTCATCCCGTCGGCCAACATCCCGTTCGAGCGGCTGCCGCGTAGCCCGGCGCTCCGCCGCTTTCTCGCGCTCGCCGGGGTGCGGCTCGCGCCCGGCCCGATCGCCGGCGAGGTGCCGCATGCGGACTTCTTCCGGTGGGAGCTCGGATACGACCGCTTCTTCTTCCTCCGCCGGCTGAACCCCACCAATAGCTTCACCTTCGTGACCGCGCTCGTCGGGTCGTGGAACCTGAGCGAGACGTTCACACGCGACGACTTCCGGTCCTACGGGCAGCGCGAGCCCGCCGACGGCGGTCTCCGGCCGGGCGCGAACGTGAAGGACCTGAAGGGGATCCCGGACCTCCCGAAGCTCCATACGGTGCCGAGCGACTTCGTCGACCTGAAGCCGGTCGAGTCGTTCATCCAGTCGACGCTCCAGACCGATTACCTCCACGGCCGCCTGACGCCGCGGGTGACGGCGATCATCAACCTGCGCGGCACGTATGCCTTTCCGCTGGGCCTCACGTACCGCTACTCCGACGCGCTGCTCTTCGACCTCCGATACGTGCTTCTGGCCGGCGGCTTCTTCCAGACCGGGCTGTTCCGCGACCGCGACCAGGTCTCCGCCCGCGTCACCTGGCTTCTAAGCTAGCTTCCCCGCGACGCCCGTCCCGGGCTCCGGAATCCGCGAGCGCGGCACCCCGGCGGACGTGCCCAGGGCGGGTGGTCCCGTGGGTTTGACACCCCGCGACTCGCTCTCATAGTCTAGATAAATGATGGAGGCGCCGCGGGACGGCACGCCCGGGCGTACCACCCTGGGCGAGTGGGCGAAGGACGTCGCCGACCGCGCGCTCGACAAGGCCGCCCGGCAGCCCGCGTGGGGCCGGCGGGGGAACCGCGAGAAGGAGCTGTTTGCCCTGCGGGCCCAGCACGTCCGGACACTTTTCCGCGTCCTCGAGTCGCTCGCCGGCGCCGTCAACCGCGAGGCCCACTCGACCCTGATCGCGGTCGAGAAGGCGTTCAACCCGAAGAACCTGGGCGGCATCGAGGTCCCCGACGGCGCGCGGTTCGTCCTCAAGTTCCTGGAGCGACGCCTCGAGGTGGTCTTGAGCCCGCTCGTGAACATCGGCGGGCGTCCCGCGCCGGTCGGCGCGCTGGCGACGGCGTCGGTCATCCAGTACGACCCCGCCGATCCCTCCGGCGCCGACTGGTTCGACGTCACGCTGCGCGAGGACGGTAGCTGGGTGCGCAAGTCGTCGGACGGCGATGCGACGCTGCCCGAGTTCGGTGAGAAGGAGTCGCGCTGCCTGATCGAGTGGCTGGTCGGCTAGGAGGCCGACCCGAGATACATCTCGGGTCGGGGCCGGACAGGGAATTGTACCGTTCGATGGCCTGCGCGAGCGGCGTGTCGCGGCCGGCAAAGCCGGCGCGACAAACGAGATACGCA
Organism: Deltaproteobacteria bacterium; assembly: GCA_005879585.1. GTDB lineage: Bacteria > Desulfobacterota > Binatia > DP-6 > DP-6 > DP-3. The sequence goes on from VBKG01000336.1 coordinate 10,946, forward strand.
CGACACCCCGAGGCGTCTGTGGCGATGGGAGGTCGGCGACCTCTCGCGCGTACCGCGCATGCCGCGCTGGCTTCGCCAGCCGCGGCACGGCGGTCGCGCGTGGTACTGCCCCTTCACGCTCGCGTCTGGCTCCGACCCGAGACATGAGTCTCGGGTCGCGCCGTGACCAGCCGCGACCGGAGGGTCGCAGCGTAGAACGCGTTCGCGATCTCCAGGTCGTACGCGCCCCACGTGCCCTTGAGCTCGATCGGCACGGTCCCCAGGAGCTCGACGGCCTCGGTGAGTGCCGTGACGGCATGCTCGGCATCTGCGCCGCCCGGCTGCGCGACGACCGCGTCCAGCCAGCCACGAAGGGCGGCCAGCGTCGCAACCGTGTACTCGAGGAGCGCGCGCTCGGCGGCCAGCTCGGCGTCGGGCGCGCCGGCGCTCACCGCATCCTGAAGCAGGCTTCGCAGCTCCGGGACCGCATCCAGTACGTGGCCGAGCGCGACGCGCACCGCCTCGCGCGCGGGCGGCACCTTGATGTCGCCGTACGTGACGACGCGAGCCATGGCGGCCTCGAGCGCCGCGACGTAGCGTCGCATCGCATCCGCACCCGGTCCGAACCGCCGCGCGCAGTGCGTCGCGCGCCCGGTGCGCGCGTCGGCGGGCCGGATGGCGCCGCGCGCGAACGCCTCGACGTTCGTGCCGTACGCGAGGAGGCTGAATCGGCCGAAGGTCAGGCACGAAACGCCGCCGGCGCCCGCGCGCTGGTAGTACGCGAGGTCGGCCGCACACACGTCGACCAGCGGCACGGCGCAGCCGCCGAAGAGGATCGCGTCGCCGTAGTATTCGAAGATGTGGACGCTCGAAAAGCGTTCGAGGTGCTGCTCGAAGGCTGCGCGACACCGCCGGTTCGTATCGCACCCGGCGTCGTCGAGGGCGTGCGCATAGCAGCGTTCGCGCGGCGCGAACTCCGCCGTGACACCCGGGAGAGGCCGCACGGTCCTGGGTGCCTCGAGCGTGTCGTGGTAGGCGAGGTGGAAGACGCGCACGCCGTCGCCGAGCGCCTCGGCTACCGCGTTGCACACGAGGAGCGCCTGGTCGCTCGGCGTGAGGAGCCGGCAGCGGTCGCAGCCGCACCACCCGCCGCCCATCGCGTCGAGCCCCCAGACGTGTACGTCCGTGGTTCCGGCGAACGCCGCGCGCGCCGTCTCGGTGACCACCGCCAGCGCGCCGCTCGACGGGCAGAGGTTGCCGAGGTCGCTGCGGGCGCCCTCGATCATCGGGAAGTACTCGGGATGCTCGGCGAAGAGCGCGCGCGGCAGCAGCTCGGTCAGCACGTGGCCGCCGAGCTCGAGCGTCAGACCGCGCCGCTCGAGCTCCGGGACGAGCTCGGGCACGGACCACTGCGTATCGTTGGCCGCCCGGATGAAGAGGAGCCCCGTGGCTCCCCGCCTGGCCATCCAGTCGATGAAGGCGACGTCGGACGGTAGCCGCTCGGCGAGCCGCGCCGGCACGCCGTAGTGCCACGTGCCGAGATCGGACGCCCAGGCCCGTCGCGCGAAGGCAGGCCGGCCCTCGATGGCGCGGACCTCGCGTGACGGCGCGGGCGGCAACCGCTCGCGGCCGTCCGCCGACCATTCGCATCCCACCGCCTCGAGGAGCGCGTAGACGCCCGCAACGAGGCCGCGCGGCGCCGCCGCCGTGATCGTCACGCCGCCGGCATCGGGGACGATGGCCCACTCCGCGCCCGCCTCCGGCAGGCCGGCGGCGCGAGACACGATGTCGTCGGTCAGCGTGAGACGCAGCCACGTGCCGCTCCCGCCAGCGACCGGTCGCTCCGTCGGGGCGGTGCCGAAAAGGAGTGCGAGGTAGCGGCGTAGCTCGGCCGCGGCGAATGCCGCCGGCGCCGTCTCGCGCTCGGCGCGATGGAGCACGCCGGCGGCGAGACGGCCGAGATCCATGCCGCCCGGATAGCAGCCTAGCCGGGCTCGCGCGAGGCGTGCAGCGCGAAGGAGAGCAGCACGTAGTACACGGGGAAGCCGAGCGAGGCGAGGACGACGCCCGACGGCAGGCCGGGGCGCGCGAGCACGGCGAGGACCGCCGCACCCCAGACGATGCCGAGCGCGACGGTCAGCGGCCGCAGCGCCGTCGTGCGTGACGGGTAGACGTAGCGGATCGGCACGAACACGGCGATCGAGAACGCGACCACGACGGCCGCGTTCGCGACGCGCGACCAGCCGAGCGCCCAGAGGTAGAACGCCACGATGTTCCAGTACGACGGGAAGCCCGTGAAGAAGTGGTCGGGCGTCTTGGCGTCGGCCCGCGAGAACCCGATGGCGCTCGCCAGCACGGGGCAGAGCGCCACGGGCACTGCGATGCCCGCGGGCAGCAGGTCCAGCTGGAGCAGGAAGAGCGCGGGCACGATGACGTAGGTGAAGTAGTCGACGATGTCGTCGAGCCGCGTGCCGTCCACCATGGGGAGGACGCGCTTCACCTCGACGGCGCGCGCGAGCGTGCCGTCGATCGAATCGACGGCGAGGCTGTACGCCATCCACGCGAGTGCCGTGCGCGCGGCGCCGCGCTCCGCGGCGAGCACCGCGAGGATCCCGGCCGCGGCGCTGCTCGCGGTGAACGCGTGGACACCCCACGCCGCGGCACGGCGCACGGGCCCCGCGGGCGCCGTCACGCGTCGGTCTCGCCGCGCATGCCCGGCGTTCTACTGCCGGGCCCGGAAAGCCGCAACGACGGCCGCGTCAGCCGCGACAGCGCATGCGGCGGCCGCGGTGCATCTCGGTGCAGCTGAGCGACGACGTGAAGGCGGTCGCGCCGACTTCCAGGCTCGCGCTCATCACCGGCGCCCCCGCCATCGAGAGATGCGGGTGGCGGACGACCACGCGCGCCTGGTACGTGCCGCCGCGCGCGCGGTGCAACGTGATCAGCGCCTGATCGCTCCGGTAGCGCAGCCGGCTCGGCAGCCGCCCGGCGCTCAACGCCTTGCCCATGGCCGTGTCGACCACCACGCCGCCCGCGTTCACGAGGAGTGCGCGTGCAGCCGTCGTCGGCGTGCCGTCGGGAAGGGTGATCGACCCCCGCCAGACGAGGCGGCTGTGCGTGCCGAGCGTCGCGGTCAGCCGGCTCACCAGGATCGGGGCGCAAGCCGTCGCGCCGGCGAGGAGCGGGCAGGGATCGCAGAGGTCGCCCTCGCCGTCGCCGTCGCTGTCGATCTGCGTCGAGTTCGCCATGCCCGGGCAGTTGTCCTGGGCGTCCGGTACCCCGTCGCCGTCCTGGTCGCTCGTCGCAGGATCGTCCGGGGCGCCCGGGTAGATGAACCGCACCGCAGCGATGTCGTCGGCGTGAACCGATGCACCCCGGCCGTCGAAGTGCGCACGGTAGTACATCGTCGCGTCCTTGAGCACGGGGTCCGGCTCCTTGTCGTTCTCCGAGGAGTGGCCGATGCCGATCGTGTGGCCGAGCTCGTGCGTCGTGACCTCGGCGACGTTCGACTGGTTCCAGAACGAGCAGGCGCCGAAGCCGTTGTTGAACGTGATGTTGCCCTCGGTGATGCGATAGAAGGTCGTGCCGTTCACCACGTCCGTCTCGGACGTCGTGCAGAACCCGCCGAGCGCGAGCACGCCGGTACAGCCGACGGGATCCGGGATCTCGTGGAAGGGGTCGTTGAAGACGAGCTGCGAGACGCCGTCGCACCGCAGCGGTGCCGGCGCGGCCGCGCTGCCACGCTGGAGCCGGATGCTCGCGCCCGAGACGTTCGTCCACGCGGCGAGCGCGCCGTCGACTGCGGCGAACGTGGTGTCGGGACCGAGCGCATTGTCGCCGGCCGGGTCCACCCGGTACATGACGGCCTGCCCGCTGTCCGCCTCGAACCAGCGCCCGCGCGCGCCCGACATCAGCGTGAACGCGTCGACCGACTCGCGCTCGAGCCCCGGATCGGTGCTCTCCGGCGGCACCGTGACGAGAGGCGCCGCGGCGCTCGCGCTGGGGTCGGCGACGGCGCGCCGGATGGTCCTCAGCAGGCTCGCGAGTGGTATGCGGCGACGCGCGCTGTGCGCGCCGACGACGAGCCCGTCGAGCGTGCGCTCGGCGTGCGTGACGCCGGTCAGCGGATCGGTGGAGAGGTGGAACTGCCCCATGCCGAACGCGGTCGTGCGCGCGGTGCCGTCGCGATACGCGCTCAGGAAGAGCAGCTCGCGGTCGTTGACGGTGAAGTCCGGGGAGCCGGCGAGCCACAGCCGGCGCCCGCCGACGCTGCCGCCGGGCTGCTTCAGCACGACGACGCGGCCGACGTGTCCCTTGGCCTCCTGCTCCACCTCGACCGTGACCAGCGTGTTGATCGCGCCGTCGGGCGCCGCCACGCTCTCGATGTAGCGGACGGTGCCGACGACGATGGCGTCGGCGGCGCGGGCGAGCGCCCGCTCGGTCATGGCGACGAACGTCGTCGCGCCGGCCTGGCTGGCAATCGTCGCCAGGGCGGCGGCGACGGTGAGCGTTGTGCTGGTCCGCAAGTCGTCTCCTCGGTGGTGCGCACGGCGCGCGGGCGCTGTGCCGTGTGCAACCGGGGTGCCACGGACCGAACGGCGGTGAAGCGAAAGAAATCCGCGCGCTTGAGGCGTGTGCGCGCCACTACGACGCCGGGCCGCGGGGGCCCCGCAATGACGACCGGCAATTCGGTGACGGTCGCGGCTAGCTAGGAGCGCGACCCGAGACTCATGTCTCGGGTCGGAGCCAGACGCGAGGGTGAAGGGACAGTACCACGCGCGACTGCCGTGCCGCGGCTGGCGAAGCCAGCGCGGCATGCGGGTACGCGCCCGGCGCGCATCGCTCGATCGGCGGATGCCGCCGCAGCGGTGAAGCCGCCAGCCTTCGGCGGGGTGGACAGGCATCGCCACAGATGCGACGGCGGGGCGGGCGTACCTCGTCTGTCGCGCCGGCTTTCGCCGGCCGCGACATGCGGCGCGCGCGGGTCACCGAGCGTTCCACTCTCGCGTCCGGTCCCGACCCGAGATGTATCTCGGGTCGGCCTCCTAGCGGGGCAGCGCGGCGGCGGCGAGCAACGGGGCGACGCTCGACGCGTCGCTGAAACCGCCTATGGCACTCGCGAGGGCAGCCACCCGGTCGACGGGCAGCGCCCGCCGCGCGAGCGTCTCGAACTTGGCGTCGAGCTCGGCGCGCGCCGGAAAATTCTCCGGGTCGCCGCGCGGGTGGGCGACGGCGCTCTCGCGGACGGTCCCGTCCCGCAGGATGACGCGTACCCACGACGGCCACTGCCGCGGAAAGACCGCGTCGAGCCGGGCGTCTCGGACGGCGGTCACGCGGTCCGCCAGCTCGAGCACGGCCGGCTCCGTGAGCCACCCCCCGGTGAACTCCGACGGTGACGCGGAGCCGCACACGAGCGCAACGGCGACGCCGAACGGCAGGCTGAACTGCGCGTCGACCACGGACCGCGGACGGCGCTTTGCCTCGACCGGCTCGCAGACGATCGGGTGGCCGGCGGCGAGCATGCCGATCTCGATGCGGGCGACGTTCGACGGATCGAGACGATGGGCGGCGCGCAACGCGAGCGCAGCGTCGATCGGTCCCTGCATGTAGCGGCAGCAGGCGTGGGGCTTGATGCTCGTCCGCAAGAGCTCGTAGCCGCCGCTCGGGCGCAGCAGCGCCGCATCGGCGCCGTCGGTGTAGGCGTGCAGGAACCCGGACCGGCCCTCGATGATGGTCGCGGGCGCGCGGAATCCCGCGCGGGCGAGCGCGGCGGCGTGGAGACCCGCGAGCGCGGCCCATCCCGGATGCAGGCGCTTCGTCCACGCGCCGTTCGCCAGGAACTCCATCGAGCCGGCGGCCTGGCTGCCGGCGATCCCGAGTGCCGCCGCTATCCCGTCGCGGTCGAGGCCGAAGACGAGCGCGGTGGCTGCCGCGGCGCCGAACACACCGCACGTCCCGGTCGGGTGAAAGCCGCGGCCGTAGTGCGCGGCAGGGCGGAGCGCCATCGCGAGCCGCGCGGCCACCTCGTAGCCCCCGACCGCCGCGCGGAGGACCGTGTCGCCGCGGGCGTCGGCCAGCTCGGCGGCGGCGAGCGCCGCCGAGAAAACCGTCGCGCCGAGATGGATCGAGCCGCCCTGGTGCGTGTCGTCCATCTCGAGGGCGTGCGCCGCGGCGCCGTTGGCGAGCGCGGCGTGCGGCGCCGACAGCCGGTCGGCGGCGCCGAGCACGGTCGCGCGTCCGCCGGCGTGCAGCGTGGCGAGGCCGTTCCGCAGCGCGACGGTCGATTCCTCTGCCGCGCCACCGAGCGCCACGCCGAGATAGTCGCGCAAGAGGTCGAGGGCGCGCTCGAGCACGGGCGCCGGGAGGTCGTCGCGAGCGATCGCCGCCACCTCTTCGGCGAGGCGTACGGCGACGGGCTGCTCGCTCACCGCCGGTTCCGCGCGCCGATCGTCCGCGCCGCGAACGCCTCGATCGCGGCGCGCGTCTCGGGCGTCCGCCACGTCGCCCAGACGGGATCCTCGCCGCCGGCGCGCGCGGCGGCCATGCGCGCGAGGCTCTCCGCGCGGAGCGCGCGCTTGCTCGTGGCGAAGGCAACGGGCGGATGCGCCGCGAGCTCTCGCGCCAGCGCGACCGCTTCCCGCATGAGATCGCCCGCGGGCACGACCGTGTCGACCAGCCGCCGCGCGCAGGCCTCCGCCGGGGAGTACACCCGGCCCTGGTAGAGGAGCTCGGGCAGAGCGGGACCCGCGCACGAGAAGCGGATCGGCTCGAGCGCCGAGGCCGGAAACGGCACGCCGACCTGGATCTCCGTGACGCCGATGCGGCCCTCGCCCTCGGCCGCGAGCCGGAAGTCCGCCGTCGCCGCCAGCACCGCACCCCCCGCGATCGCGTGGCCGTTCACCGCCGCCACGACGGGCTTCTCGAGCGCGAAGAGACCGGTGAACCCGTCGTCGAAGCGGGCCATGAACTCGCTCGCCTCGGCGCCCCGGTAGGAGAGGATCTCCGGCAGATCGAGGCCGGCGGAGAAGAAGCGTCCGGTCCCGGTCACCACGACCGCGCGCACGTCCGCCGCGGCGAGCGACGGGAGGACGGCGCACAGCTCGACGAAGAAATCGCGGTTGAGCGCGTTGGCCGGCGGACGATCGAGCGTGAGGATGGCGAGCGGCGCCTGCCGCTCGAGCCGGAGCATTCCCGCCATGGGCGGCACCTTACTCGATCCTGCGCGGCGACGGAAAGACGGTCACGGCTCGCGCGCGGCGGCGACGTGACGCTGCCACGCCGCGAAGCGCGTCTCCCGCTCGTCGGCTCCGACGGCCGGCTCGAAGAGACGCTCGCGCCGCCAGACGTCGCGCAGCTCGTCGGTGGTCGCCCACACGCCGGTCGCGAGACCCGCCAGGTAGCCCGCGCCGAGCGCCCCGGCCTGCAGGACGGCGGGCCGCTCGACAGGCAGGCCGAGCGCGTCGGCCTGGAGCTGGAGCAGCAGGTCGTTGCACGCCGCTCCCCCGTCGACCCGTAGCGCCACGGGCGGCGCGAACGGGCAATCCGCACGGAGCGCGTCGTACACCTCGCGGCAGCGCCATGCGATGCCTTCGAGCATCGCGCGGACGACGTGCGCGCGCGTGGTCGCGCGCGACAGGCCGCCGACGACGGCCCGCGCTGCGGCGTCCATGTACGGCGTACCGAGACCCTGGAAGGCGGGGATCGCCCACACCCCGCCCGCATCCGTCACCGACGCCGCCAGCGTCCCGCTCTCCGTCGGCGTGCGGATGACGCCGAGCCCGTCCCGGAGCCAGGTGATCGCGGCGCCCGCGGTGATCGCGGTGCCCTCGAGACAGAACGCCACGTGCCCGGCGCGCCGCCAGAGCACGAGCGGGTAGGCGCCTTGCATCGACCAGAGCGGCTCGGGTCCGGCGTTGAGGTCGAGCATCGCCGAGGTGCCGTAGGTGATCTTCACCTCGCCCGCCGCGAGTCGCAGCTGGCCCATCATCGCCGCCTGCTGATCGCCGATGACGGCGGCGATCGGGATCGCCGGGAGCCCGAGCGAAGCGTCGACGTGGCCGAGCACGCCCTCCGAATCGACGATCTCGGGCAACGCCGCCGCGGGCACGCGGAGCGCGGCGAGGATCGCGTCGTTCCAGCCCCGGCCGACGAGGTCGAACAATCCGCTGCACGAGGCGTTGGAGGCGTCGGTCGCCGACACCCGACCGCCCGACAGCCGCCACGCGAGCCAGGCGTCGAGCGTGCCGCAGCGGAGGCGTCCGGCGCGGATCCGGTCGCGATCCGGATCGACGCGGTCGAGGATCCACTCGATCTTCGTGGCGGCCGCGAGCGGGCTCACGAACACGCCCTCGGCGAGCAGGTCCGCGCAGCGGCGAATGGTGCGACCGTCCTGCCACGAGATGGCCGGATGGACCGCGCGCCCGGAATCCGCTTCCCATACGACGGCGGTTCCCCGTTGCGTGGCGATCCCGAGCCCGCGCACGCCGCCGGGTACCGCCGCGAGCGCCTCCGAGAGGACGTCGAGGGTCGCGCGGAAGAGGGTCTCGGGGTCGTGCTCCACCAGGCCCGGCGCCGGGCAGGCCGGCAGGACCTCGCGATACACCTCGGCCCGCGGCGCGCCCCCGCCGTCCACGAGGAGCGCGCGCACGCCGGTGGTCCCCGCGTCGAGCGCCACCACGAAGGACGTCGCCGCCTCTTGACGCATGGGCCCGCCTTCTATTGCAATGGGGCGCCGCCGACAAAGGCCGCGAAGGAGAACGACATGCTCGTCAAGATGCGGCCCGACGCGACCAAGGACGAGGTCGCGGCAGTAGAGAAGAAGCTCCACGGTCTCGGCTACAAGACGGGCAAGCTCGTCGGCACCGAGATCACCCTGATCGGCGTGTACGGCGACATCTCGCGCCTTCCCGTGGGCGAGATCGAGGAGCTCGCCGGCGTCGAGCAGCTGATCCCGATCTCCAAGGCGTACAAACGCGCGGCGCAGAAGGGGGCGCCGGACCGGCCGATCTACCAGGCGGTCCCCATCGGCGGCGTCGTGTGCGGCGGCGAGGACCTGGTGGTCATCGCCGGTCCGTGCTCGGTCGAGAGCGAGGCGCAGATCATGGAGGCGGCGCGCCTCGTGAAGGAGGCGGGCGCGCAGTGTCTCCGCGGCGGCGTCGTCAAGTATCGCTCGAGCCCCTACAGCGGGTGGGAAGGTCTCGGCTCGAGCGACACCGAGTCGCTGAAACGCGGCCTTGCGCTGATCGTGAAGGCGGGGCGCGCGTTCGGTCTCCCGACCGTCGTCGAGATCCTCGATCCGGGCGACGTGCCCATCTACGAGGACGCCGGCATCGACTGCTTCCAGGTGGGCGAGCCGAACAGCAAGAACCAGGCGTTGCTGAACCGGCTCCGCACGACGGCGTTGCCCGTGATCCACAAACGCGGCAACTCGCTCGACACCGAGGCGTATCTCCTCTGGGTCGAACGGATCATGACCGGCGGCAAGGAGAACGTGATCCTCTGCGAGCGGGGCATCGCGAGCGCCACGCGCTACACGCGGAACACGCTCGACATCGGCTCTGTCGCGGCGTTTCACTACCAGCTCTCGGGCCTGCCGGTCGCCGTCGACGCGTCGCACGGCACCGGCATCCGCGATCTCGTGCACCCGGCGACGCTCGCCGGCATCATGGCCGGCGCGTCGATCGTCCTCGTCGAAGCGCACCCGAACCCGCTGATCGCCAAGTCCGACGGCTTCCAGGGACTCTTCCCCGAGCAGCTCCGGACGCTCGTCCGTGCCGCCCGCGAGACCTGGACGCTACGCCGCCGGCTCGACCGCGAGTACCAGCCCTCGGCCGTGCTCGAGCGGGACTACATGGGCCGGATGCAGGCGGACCGGGAACGGCTCTTCAAGTCGTAGCGCACCGTCGCGCTCATCGTTGCGCGCCATCCCTCCGCGCGCCATAAGCGTTCCGGCATGTGGGACGGAGGCCGGAGCGTGCGCGTCGTCCTCGCGGTGCTCGCGGCTGCGTGCAGCCACACCGTCGCGGCCCATCACAGCGGGAGCGGCGCGAAGGACGTCGCCGTCGTCACGACCCGTACCTGGCGACACGCCGTGAGTCCCGTCGTCTCGGCGCGCGGCTGGTTCACGGGCGTCGACGGACATCCATGCCACGCCGACACCGTCGAGGTGCTTCCGGGGATGCACACCTTCATCGTCGAGCGTGACCGCGAGCGCCCCCCCCGCAGCAGCGGCCCGGCGCCGTGTGCCGTCACCTTCGACGCGCGGCCGGGGCACCACTATCGCATGCACTACGCCGTGATCGCGGGCACGCCGCGCGCGACGATCGACGACGGCCGCGCGGGCCCGCTGCCCTTCCCCTGCACGGTGCTGCGCCCGCCGCCCCGTCTCACCGGACCGGAGCTCAAATGAGCCCAGGCCGCGTCAGGGGATCAGCGCGCCAGGGTTCATCAGGCCCGCCGGGTCGAGCGCGCGTTTGAGCGCGAGCAGTACCGGGTACGCGCTGCCGAGCTCCTCCGCGAGCCACGACGCCCGCAGCCGTCCGATCCCGTGGTGATGCGAGATCGTGCCGCCGTTCGCGAGCGTCGCGCGTAACGCGCGCGACCACGCCTCCACGTACAGCTTCTCGGCCGCGGCGAATTCCGCCGGTTTCAGCACGAAGCTGAAGTAGATGTTCGCGCCCTGCGGGTAGCAGTGGGAGCTGTGCCCGCTCGCGATGAGCATCCCGTCGACGCTGGACAGCGCCGTCGTCACCGCGGTGTAGAGCGCGCCGAGCCGGTCCCACGTGACCGCGACCTCGATCGTGTCGGCGACCATCTCGCGCTCGAGGAAGAAGTCCCACGACGGTACGACGTTGCGATGCTCGAGCCAGTGCGCCACGGGTGCCGGCCCGGCCGGTAAGCCGCCGCCCGCCGTCGCCATCGCTTCGCACGCCGCGAGCTCGGCGCCGACGAGCGTGGCGGGGCCCTCCGAGACGACCAGCAGAAGGCATGCGTCGGCCGGGGCGTGCGCCGAGAAGTTCCGCGCCGCTTCGGCGGCGTCGTAGAGGCGGAGGACGGCGGGCCGCCAGCCGACGCGGACGATACGGCGCATCGCCTCGAGGGCGTCGGCGAAGCTCGCGAAGGCGAAGCTCGCGAGCTCGCGGCGCTCGGGAAGCGGGTGCAGGCGGAGCGTCACCTCGGTGATCACGCCGAGCGTGCCCTCGCTGCCGAGAAAGACCTCACGGATGTTCGGGCCGGCGGACGCGCGCGGGACCGACGCCGTGCGCACGATCTCGCCGCTCGGCAGCACCGCCTCGAGCGCGAGGCAGAGATCCTCGATGTTGCCGTACCGGGTGGAGAACTGCCCGGCCGCGCGCGTCGCCACCCAACCGCCGACGGTCGAGCGGTCGATCGACTGCGGGTAGTGCCCGCTCGTGTAGCCGCGCGCCTGCACCGCCGCCTCGTACGCGCCGCCGAGGAGGCCGGCCTGCGCCCGAGCGTACAACGCGATGTCGTGCACCTCGAGGAGCGCGTTCATGGCCGACAGGTCGATGACGAGCGCCCGGTCGGGCGGCGTCGCGCCGCCGACAACGCCCGATCCTGCGCCGTACGGCACGACGGCCACCCCGAGCCGCTGCGCGGTGCGCACCACCGTCGCCACCTCCGCGGCGCTCCGCGGCCGGACGACGCACGCAGGGCCGCCCGCGAGCCGGCCCTGTCGCGCGCGCAGATGGGCGAGGATCCAGTAGTCCGTGCGATGCGCCGCGAGCGTCGCGGCATCCTCGGCGACGCGGTCGGCGCCGAGCTCGCGGGCGAGCGCCTGGCCGATCTCGGTCATGGTTCTCCTCCAGCCCGCGCCAAGCGCAGGCTCGCCGCGAGCGCGCGATACGCCTCGACCTCGGCGGCCGTGCGCTCGCGCGTCCAGCCGAGCCGCGCCGCGGCCGTCTCCGCTACCGCCCCGAGGCCCTCGAGACCCTGACGGGGATCGAACAGCAGCAGGCGGGTGCGGCGCTCGAGGAGGTCTTCGAGCGTGAGCGCCATCTCCGTGTCGAGCACGTGCGCGATCTCGGCACGGAGCACACCCGGGAGCCCCGGGACGTTGTCGACGCCACGCGCGACGATCGCTTCGGCGTCCGCGCCGTGGAGGCGCACGAGCCGCTCGGCCGTCCCTGCGGGCAAGGCCGGAAGACGGCGCGCGACGTCCTCCGGGGACCGCTCCCCGCCCGGAAGCGGCACCTCCTCGCTTCGGCAGGCCGCGCGGTGGCCGAGGCGTTTGCACACGAGGTCCACGACCCGCTCGGCCATCCGCCGGTAGGTCGTGAGCTTGCCGCCGGCGATCGAGATGAGGCCCGTGCCCGCGTCGACCATGATCTCGTCCTTGCGCGAGATCTCCGACGGCCGCTTGCCGTCCTCGTGCAACAACGGACGAAGGCCCGCCCACGTGCCGGTCACGTCGGACACGGTGACCGGTGAGCCGGCGAAGCAGCGGTTGGCGGCGTCGAGCAGGTACTCCGCGTCGTCCGCGGTCACGGCGGGATGATCGACGGGCGGTCCGTGGTCGGTGTCCGTCGTGCCGACGTAGCTCGCGCCGTCGCGCGGTACGGCGAAGGCCGAGCGGCGGTCGCGGGTCTGCATCACGACCGCGTGACGGATCGGTAGCCGGGCGTGCGGCACGACGAGGTGAATGCCCTTGGTGAGATGGAGCCGCCGGCCACCCGCCGCACCCGCGAGCGCCCGGACCGCGTCCACCCACGGTCCGGCGGCGTTCACGACGACGCGCGCGGAGACGCGACAGCTGGCGCCGGCGAGCGCGTCGCGGAGGTGGACGACGGTCGTGGTGCCGCCCGGGTCGAGCCCCGTGACCGCGACGTGGTTCACGCAGTGCGCGCCCGCAGCGTGCGCGCCCTTCACCGTGGCGAGGACCAGCCGGGCGTCGTCGGTCAGGTACTCCGTGAACGTGGCGGCGCCGAAGAGGCGCTCGCCGTCGAGGGCCGGCTCGTTCCGGAGCGTCTCCTCGCGGGTCCACATCGCATGCCGCTCGTCCGCCGGCACGGTGGCGATCTTCTCGAAGGTCCAGAGACCGACCGCGAGCTTCGTGTGCATCGTGCGGCCGTAGGTCGGCATCACCATGAGCAAGGGCGCCGTCAGGTGCGGCGCGAGCCGTCGCAGGACCTGGCGTTCGTCTGCGGACTCGCGCACCAGCGCCACGTCGCCCTGCTCGAGATAGCGGACGCCGCCGTGAATCAGCTTGGAGCTGCGGCTGCTCGTGCCGGCGGCGAAGTCGTTGCGCTCGACGAGCGCGACGGCGAGCCCGCGGAGAGCCGCATCGCGCGCGATACCGGCGCCGGTGATCCCGCCGCCGACGACGAGCAGGTCGAGCCGCTCGGCCGGCAGCCGCGCGAGCATGGCCTCGCGCGCCTCCGGTGAGAGCGGCGGGGCCATCGTGGCGCTCGATCAGCGGGCGGGGTGGAGCTCGGCCAGGGTGGCCTGGGCTTCGGCCACCTTGTCGGCCCGGCCCTGCTCGCGCGCGATCTGCAGCGCGCGGCTGGCGAAGGCGACGGCCTCGTCCCGGTCGCCGCGCGAGTCGCACGTCTTGGCGAGCATCAACCGCGACTCGACCGCGTTCGGGTCCTTCTGCAGGACCCGCCGTAGCAACGTCTCACCCCTCTCCGCGTCGCCACCGAGCAGCCGCGGCAGGCGGATCAGCAGGATGCCCTTGGCCGCCATCGCCTCGGTGTATTCGGGGTTCAGCTCGAGCGTCCGGTCGATCTCGGCGTTCAGGCGGCGGAGCTGGAAGACCGACGACAGCGTCTCCCCGTCGAGGCGCATGAGCTCGCCCATGTTGCAGAAGACGGCGAAGTGCGCCTCGGCGGACTGGCCGTCGAGCGTGACGGCCTCGTCGCCGAACGCCCGGCCACGCTCGAAGTGCGCCTGGCGCTCGTCCCGTAGGCTCGAGCGGCGTCCTGCCTCGCACTCCGTGAGCCCCCGCCGTGCGAGCTCGAGCGCCGTCGGTTCCGCCGCCCGCGCGCCGCGCGGAGCGAGTCCGAAGAGCAGCGCCGCGGCGCCGATCGCGATGGATCGAGGAGCAGGCACGCGAAAAAGGAATCATGCCGGACGATGTCCGGACTGTCAATTCTCAATAGCCTAGGCGTCGGATATGCGCATCGTCGAGGCCGAAAAAGTGGGCAATCTCGTGGATGACCGTGGTCTGGACCTGGCGCCGGAGCTCGGCCGGCGTCCGGTACCGGCGGAGGAGAGGGCCGGCGAAGATCGTGATGTGGTCCGGCAGGTGTCCGGCGAAGTCGTGCGGCCGGCTGTGGAGGGGCACGCCCTGGTAGACGCCGTAGAGCGTGTGCCGCTGCGTGTCGAGCCCGAGGTCGCGCAGCAGGCCCGGCGCGGGCTCGTCCTCGATCACCACGGCGACGTTGTGCAGGTAGGGCGCGAACTCGGCGGGGATCCCGTCGAGGGCGTCGGCGACGAGACTCTCGAACTCCGCGCGCTCCATCGATCGCTCGACCATCCCGCCGCGGCGAAGCCCCGTCAAGCTTCAGAGGCGATTCAGGCCGTTCAGCGCGGCCACCTTGTAGGCCTCCGACAGCGTCGGGTAGTTGAAGACGTTGTCGACGAAGTAGTCGACGGGCCCGCCGAAGGCGAGGACCGCCTGGCCGATGTGCACGAGCTCCGCGGCCTTCTCGCCGATGATGTGGACGCCACGGAGCCGGTGCGAGGCGCGCTCGAAGAGCAGCTTCAGCATGCCGGCGCGGTCGCCGACGATCTCGCCGCGCGCGATCTCGCGAAAGAACGCCTGTCCCACCTCGTACGGCACGCAGGCGCGCGTCAGCTGCTCTTCGGTCTCGCCCACCATCGAGATCTCGGGGATGGTGAAGATGCCGTAGGGGAGCCGCGTGCCCTCGCCGTTCACCGGCACGCCGAAGGCATGCGCCATGGCGAGGCGTCCCTGGTGCATCGACGTGGCGGCGAGGCTCGGGAAGCCGATCACGTCGCCGACCGCATACACGTGCGGCACGGCGGTCTGGAAGTGGCCGTTCACCTCGAGCAGCCCCCGACGCCCCGCCCGGAGACCGGCGCTCTCGAGGGCGAGCCCGCCGGTGTTGCCCTCACGCCCCACGGCGTAGAGGAGCTTCTCGCCGACGACCGCTTTGCCGCTCCGGGTCTCTGCGACGATGCGGTCCGCCGTCTCGCACCGGACCTCCGCCACCGCCTCGCCGAGACGCAGCGTGATGCCCAGGTCGCGCATGCGCGCGACCAGCAGCTCGGCGATCTCCGCGTCGACGAAGTCGAGGACGCGGGGGCGCGCGTCGATCAACGTCACCTTGGTGCCGAGCATCGCGAACATGCACGCATACTCGCAGCCGATCACGCCCGCGCCGACGATGGTGAGCGTACGCGGGACGCGGTCGAGGCGCAGGATCGAGTCGCTGTCGTAGATGCGCTTGTCGTCGAACGGGATCGACGGGTCGCGCGCCGGCCGCGAGCCGGTGGCGATGACGATGAAGCGGGCGCCGAGCTCGCGCCGTCCACCCTCGCCGTCGAGCACCTCGATCCGGTTCGGGTCGAGAAAGCGCGCCGTGCCGAAGACGGCCGTGACGGCGTTGCGATCGAGCTTGTGCTCGAGCACCTCGAGCTGTCCCGCGATGACGGCTTCCTTGCGCCGCATGAGGTCGTCGACGGTGACGTCCTTCCGGAATGTCGTCTGGATCCCGTACAGCGACCGCTGTTTGACGCCGGCGACGTAGAGGATCGTCTCGCGGAGCGTCTTGCTCGGGATGGTGGCCGTGTGGAGGCAGTTCCCGCCGAGCGCGCCCGGCCGGTCGACCACCGCGACGCGCTGGCGGACCTTCGCCGCTTGCATGGCGGCCTTCTCGCCGGCCGGCCCCGAACCGATCACCACGACGTCGAAATCGGAGGACATGGATCCCGGGGAGTATCGGCCACGAGCGCGGCGCGCTTGAGGCGCGCGACGAGCCGGGGTGACACGCGGTTGCCGCCGGCGTCAATTTCTGGACGGTCGACCCGCGGCGCTGCCGCGACGGGCCACGGCACGCGGGCCGGCGGGCGGCACACCGGTTGCACCCCGGCTCCCGAGGTCCAGACCATGCCGATGTTCCGCAAGCGTCGAGCGCGGCCGGGCGCTGTGACCGCCGAGACGCCGAGGGCCGTCCGCGCGCGGCCCCCGGGCCTCGCGGAGCGTCTGGCGCAGATCGCGGCCGAGGCGGCGCCGGAGGAGGCGCTCGAGCCGGCGCTGCGCGCGCTGCTCGAGGAGAGCGGTGCGCACGCCGGCGCGCTCTGTCTCTACGACCCCCGGCAGAACGTCCTCCGCCTGGCAGCGGAGATCGGCCTCTCGGACGAAGGATGTCGGCGGCTCCGAACGGTCCGCCGCGGCGACCCCGCGGCGTGGGACATGCCGCTCCACGGGCTCATGAACGGCCGCGCGTATCTGATCGAGAGCGCCGCGCGCAATCGATACGTGCCGCGGCTGGTGGAAGCGGCGGCGTCGGTGCGCACGATCGCCTGCGTGCCGCTGAACGCCGGGCCGGCACCGGTCGGCAGCCTGATCCTCGTTGCGACCGCGCCGCGCTCGTTTGGAGAGCGCGACGTCCGTGCGCTGGAGCCCGTGCTCGGCGATCTGGCCGCGATGATCGAGTCGACGCGCCGGCACCGGCGCCGCACCGAGATGGCGGAAGCCGCTGCCGTCGTCCCGACCGCCGGCATGGCCGCGGCTCGCGACCAGCTCCTGGCCGACCACGAGCGGCTCGCAGCCGAGATCGCGGCGCGGACGGCCGAGGTCGAGCGCCTCGGAAGCGCCCTCGATGCGGCGGCCGCCGACCGCGCCCGGCTCGCGGCGGACCTCACCGGGGTGCGGCGCATGGCCGAGCAGGTGACGCCGCTCACGGCCGCGCTCGCCGAGGCAGAGCGTGCGCGGGCGCGGCTCGCCGAGGCGCTCGGCAGCGCGGCGACCGAGCGCAGCGAGCAGGCGCGCGGGCTCGCCGCGATCGAGGCCGGCGCGGCCGAGGCGCGCCAGCTCGCGGACGCGGCGCGCGCCGAGCTCGCGTCGGCCCGCCAGACGGGGGCGGAGGCGGCGGCGGCCGCCGCCGCGCGCCACACCGAGCAGCAACGGCAGGTCGAGGCGTTGGCGGCACGGCTGGCCGACGCGGAGGAGGCGGCGGCGCGACGGGTCGCGGCGGCGCGTGAGCGCGAGCGGACGCACGAGCAGGCCGCGGAGGAGCTCCGCACGACGCTCGCGCAGGAGCGCCGCCTGCGCGAGGAGCGGGAGGCGGCTGCACGCGGCGCGAGCGCCGGGCAGACGGTGGCCGCGGACGACGCCGCGCGTGCGCTTGCCGCGGCCACCAGCGACGCCGCGGCGGTGCGCGCCGAGCTCGCGGGAAGCGCGCACGTCATCGAAGCGCTCGAGGACGAAGCGGCGCGCGCGCAGGCGGAGATCCTGAAGCTCGAAGCCGCGCTCACGACTGCCACCGACGAGCGCGCACGGTTCGAGGATGCGCTCGGGGAGACGGCCGCCCGGCTCGACGAGGCGCGGCAGCGCCACGACCGGCTCGACGGCGAGGTCGGCCGCCTGCGCCGCGAGCTCACCAACACGACCGCCGCCGGTCGCGAGCGGCACGCCGACGCGGCCCGCGTGGCCGCGCAGCTCGAGGGCCTCGCGGCCGAGCGCGACCGGTTTCGCGAGTCCGTCGCCGCGCTCGAGGCCGAGCGCGACCGTCTGGCGGCCGAGGCGACGGCGCGCGCCGGCCTCGACGAGGCGCTGGGGCGCGAGCGCGCCGAGCGGTCGCGTCTCGCCGCGGCGCTCGCCGAGGCCGAGGGCACGCGCGCTGCGCTCGAGGCAGCCCACGCGCGGCAGGCGGCCGACGCCGCAGCCCGCGTCGCGACGCTCGAGCGCGAGATCGAGCGCCTCGCGGAGGCGCGGACCACCGGGGACACGCCAGTCGCCGAGCCGGCGCATGATGCCAGCGCGCCCCCGATGCGGGTCGTCACGGTGGGCTCCAGCCGGGCGCGGGCCGGGACCGGCGAGCTGCGCATCGTCGTGCTCGATGCGGACGCCGCATGGGAGTCGGCCGGCAAAGGAGGCGAGGACATCGTCGTCCTCGCGCCCGGCGAGAACCTGGCGGCGCGCGTAACCGAGATCGCGCCGTCCCGCGTGGTGGCGAATCTCGCGGCTCCGGGCGCGCTGACCGCCCTCTACGGCTTGCGGGCCAGTGGCTGCACCGCGAGCTTCTGGGGTTGCGTCGTGAGGGGCGGCGAAGAGCGCGGTCTTGCGCTCGGCACGATCGAGGCGTCGCGGTGTCCGCTCGATCCCGACGCGATCATCGCGTCGCTGGGCACGCACGTCGGGCGCGGGACACGCGTTCTCACCGCCGGCACCGACGTGGACGCGCTCATGAGCCTTCGCCAGGCGCTCGCACGACTGGGCGCCGCCGTGTCGATGGCGTGGGACGGCAAGCAGGCGGCGGACCTCCTCACCGTCGTCCAGCCCGAGGTAGTGGTCGTCGACCTCGGGCTCACGCGTCGCGACGGCTACCTCATCACGACGAAGCTCGGCGAGCTCGAGACGATCCCCCACGCGGTGCTCGTCGAATGTGCCGGTGACACGGCGGAATCGTTCGCGGCGATGCTCGCCAACCCGGGGACGGTGGCACGCACGAAGCCGCTCGACCGTTTGCTGACGGATATCCTGATGCGCGAAGAGCCCGAGCCGGCGCACCAGCGGCGCCCGAAGATGCGCGCCGTCGGCCTGACCCGGAAGTAGCTCCTCAGCTCGCCGCCGCCGGCGCGTGAATCGCGGCGATCAGTGCCTCGGGGTCGATCGGCTTCTCGAACACCAGGTCGGCGCCGCGCGCCTGCGCCTCGCCCGCGCTCAGCTGCGCGCCCCAGCCCGAGACCAGGACGACGAGCGTGTCCGGCGATTGGTCCTTGACGGCGCGTGTGATGTCCCACCCGGGCCGATCGGGCAGCCCGACGTCGGTCACGACGAGTGCGAACCGCTCGGTCGCGAGCGCCGCGAGCGCCTCGCTCACCGTACTCGCACGCGCGACGTCGTAGCCCTCCTGCGCGAGCAGATCGGCCGTCGCCTCGCGCACCGTGAGGTGGTCGTCGACGACGAGCGCGCGACCGAGCGCACGCCCGGCGCGGTCGCCGCGGGCGCGCCACGCGAGCACGGGCGGCTCGGCCGTGGGAAGGGAGAGGCAGACGGCGGTGCCGCGGCCGGGCTCCGACTCGATGAAGACGGAGCCGCCGTGGGTGCGGACGATGCCGTACACGGTGCTGAGCCCGAGGCCGGAGCTCGCCGGGTGCGTGGTGAAGAACGGGTCGAACGCCCGGTGGCACTCCTCGGGGGTCATGCCGCGGCCGGTGTCGCGGATCGCGACGCGCACCTCGCCGCCGCTCTCGACGGCCGACACCTCGATCGCGCCGCCCTCCGGCATGGCCTCGAGTGCGTTCAGGAGGACGTTCAGGAAGGCCTCGCTCAGCTTGCTGCGGTTGCCGGCGACCTCCGGCAACGGGTCGATCGACACCTGCAGCCGAACGGGGCGCCCTTCGTGCAGGATGCGCGACTCGAGCAGCTGGACGACGTCGCGCAGGACCGGGGCGATGTCGAGGCGCTCCATGCGCCCACCGTCGTCGCGCGCGAACGTGACGAGCCGGCGTGTGTAGCCGTGACCCGTGTCGACCGCCTGCTTGATGGCCCCGAGCGACCGACCGACGGCCTCGGGAAGGCCGGGTTGGCGGCGCAGCGCCGCGACGTGCAGGCCGATCGCTTGGAGGATGTTGCCGAACTCGTGTGCCACCTCGCCGGCAAGCTCACCGAGCGCCGTCAGGTGCTGCGTCTGGCTGAGGCCGGTGGACGCGTCGCCGACCGTCCGGTCCCGCTCGTCGGGCGGCCGCGCCTGCTCGGGCGACTCCCAGGTCTCGTGCGAGGCGACGACGAGGAGGCAGCCCGCGGCACCGCTGCCCAGCGCCAACGCGCGGACGGCTGACGGCCGCGCCTCCCTGGCGCTCCGGAGCGTCGCGGCAACCGGTCCGGCCGCGCCATTCCCTGCCGCCGCTTCGAGCAGTGGACCGAGGACGTGACCGTCCGCGATCAGGTCCCTCAGCGGACGGCCCGTCATGTCGCGCCGCGCCATGCCGAGCGCGCCTTCTGCGGCATCGCTGCACGAGATGACCCGCATCTCCGCGTCGACGACCCACGCGGGATCGCGGAACGGCAGGGAAGCGTCGGATGGCGAAAGCGTCATCACGTCACCAAGTGGGCCTATATCACGTCTTTACGCCATGCCTTCTCAGTAGGTCAATCCCTTTGACAAGGGTAAAACAGCGATTTGACAGATTCGCGTACGACCCGTAGGGTGCGACCGGATGCTGCGTCACGAGGCCGATGATCAGGCTGCCGAGATCATCGGTCTGCTCGACGAGTTCCAGGCGGCGGAACGGGCGGGGGCGGAGGCGGTGGATCACTGGGTGACCGTCTGTCGCGACGCGCGGCTGCGCGGTGGACTCAAGGTGATCCGCACGCGCGACCGCGGCCACGCAGCTCGGGTCCGACGACGTGTCGGACCGCACCAAGCTCGTCGCCTTGCTCGACCGCTTCCCCGGTGAGCTCGAGGATCCGTTGGCCGAGGTGGTCCGACGCATCGACCACGACGACGAGACCCGGTCGCTGCTCGCGACGATCGCCGACGACGAGCGCGCGGGCGTCGCGTGGCTCCGCCGCATGCGCGAGACGCTGGAGCAAGAGCGCGAGTGATCGGCGCGCCCGGCTCGCGGCTCGTGTTGCGTTTCCTCGACTCGCTGCGCGCCGCCGAAGCCGCGGGCGCCGCGGTGGTCGATGCCTGGGTGGCCGTCTGTCCGTTGCCAAGCTTGCGCGGCGGCCTCCGCACCATCGCCGAGCGCGAGGCGGGCCACGCGGCACTGCTCGAGGAGCGCCTCCGCGAGCTCGGCGGCACCTGCGACGCGGTCGTGCCGGACGCGATGCGCGGCGCCGCCGTCGGGCGCTTCGGGTCGCCCGCGGTGGCGGACGAGGAGAAGCTCGCGCTCGTTCTCGCGCGCTATCCGGAGGAAACCACCGTGCGACGGCCGATCGTCCACGTGCTCGACCAGCTGGACCCCGACCTCGAGACCCGCGAGCTGCTGCGCCTCGTGGCCGAGGGCGAGGGGGCAACGGTCGCGTGGCTGCGCGCCTACCACGCCTCCCTCGGCGGCTGAGGACCTCATCCGCCGAGCCCGGGTAGCCAGCGGACGACGGCGCCGACGACCTCGGACCACACCGCCTCCTCCGGCTTGCCCTCCCGGCGCGGCAAGCGGAAGGAGTGGTCGCCGCCCTCGACCACGTGGAGCGCCGCGCGCGGGAGGCGGCCGAGGACCGGGCGGAGGCGATCGAACTCGCAGAGCGCGTCCCGCGTGCCCTGTATGAACAGCATGGGGACGGCCACGGCGGGCAGGTGATCGACGCGGAGGACGTCCGGCTTGCCGGCAGGGTGCAGCGGGTAGCCGAGGAAGAATAGGCCACGCACCGGGGCGCCGGCGGCGCCGAGGTAGGACGCGATCCGCCCGCCGAGCGACTTGCCGCCGATGGCGATCCACGGTGGCAGCAGCGCGCGATCGGCCGCGACCGCATCGAGCACGGCGCGATAGCACCGCTCGAGCACGGGCCGCGGGTCGGGGGCCCGGCGGCGCACCTCGGTGTAGGGGAAATTGAACTTGACGGCGACGTAGCCCGCCCCGGCGAGCGCGGCATGGACGAAGGACACGAACGGGCTCGACATGCCGGCGCCCGCGCCGTGCGCGATCAGGACTGCCGGGGTGCGGCCGACGCGGAATCGCTGCGGCAGCGCGACGACCGCCGACACGGCGCCGCCGCCGGGAAGCCTGATGCGCCGGCGGCGGGCGGCGAGCTTCACGGCCGCTTCGCTCCGGCGGTGATCTTCCCCGTCGCCTCGAGCGTGGCGAAGCGCGCCTGCGCGACCTCGAACAGGCCCGCCTCGCGGAGTGCCGCGTGCAGCTCGGCGCGGGTGACGAGCTCGTGGCGCATCGCCGCCTCGTCCACGTGCCCGTCGTGCACGAGCTGCGTCGGCGTGCCGTCGATCAGGCGCTCGAGGCGGCGGCTGAAATACGTCAGCCGGGCGACCACGGCGTTGGCGGCGAAGATCGTGCCGGCACCGAGGAACCCGCCCAGCACGGAGTTGTCGGGACCGATCATCGCATTTTGTAGCACGTTGCTGACGATCAGGAGGACGATCAGGTCGAACGGGGTGAGCGCTCCGACCTGCCGTTTGCCGGTCAAGCGGAACACGCCGAGGAGGAAGACGTAGACGACGAACGAGCGGATCACCTTCTCCACCACCCCGACTTCCGGCAGCCACATCGGCTCGCCCTCCCCACGCGTTTATAGCCGGCCGTCGCCGGACGGGCGAGCGTGCGCGGCTCGACTTGCCGAGTCCGTTGCGATAGCGGGCGCGAGATGACGTCGCCCGTGATCGGGCTCACCGGCGGGATCGGCTCGGGCAAGAGTACCGTCGCGCGCATTCTTGCGGACCTCGGGGCGCACGTGATCGACGCCGACCGTATCGGCCACGAGGTCTACCGGCCGGGTACCGAGGGGCACGCGAGCGTCGTCGCCACGTTCGGCCCCGGCGTCGTCGCGGCCGACGGCTCGATCGACCGCCGCGCGCTCGGCGCGATCGTCTTCCGCGATCCCGCGGCGCTCGTGCGCCTGAACGCGCTCGTCCACCCGTTGATCGCGGCGGAGATCCAGCGCCGGGTCGCGGCCGCGCGCGCCGAGCCGGGTGCGCCCCCGATCGTCATCGAGGCGGCGATCCTCATCGAGGCCGGGTGGCGATTCTTCGACCGCATCTGGGCCGTGATGGCCCCACGGGACGTCGCCATCGCGCGCGTGATGGCCGAGCGAGGTCTCTCGCGCGAGGAGGTCGAGCGGCGGATGGCCGCGCAGGCGAGCGACGCCGAGCGGCGGCGCGTGGCCGACCTGGTGATCGAGAACGACGGCAGCCGCGCCGAGCTCGGTGCGCGCGTGGAGGCGGCATGGCGAACACTCGGCCGATGAGGGTCGCGGTCGCGCTGGCGGCGGTGCTCGCCGCCGTGCCGGCGTGGGCCGCGAATCCCTGCGAGGAGGGTCGCGAGCAGACAGGGCTGGCGCTCGCCGCGCGCGAGGGCGGCCTCGAGATCGCGGCGGTCGATCCGGACTCGGCAGCCGCCGAGTCCGGCATCCGGACCGGCGACGCGCTCGTGCAGGTGAATGCCATGCTGCCGCGGAGCTGTGCCGACTACGCGCGCGCGGTGCGCGACGCCCGGGATGGGCGAAAGGCGCTGCTCGTCCTCGTGCGCCGCGGCGAAGGGACGGTGCCGCTCGCGCTCGCCGCGACGACGTGGCAGCGCGCGGTGGCCACGGCTCCACCGCCGCCGCCTCTGGAGGCACCGAGCGTGCGCGCGCTCACCGCGACGCCGGCTCCGGTCCCCGTCGAGGCGCGGGCGTCGCTCGACGACCTCGTCCGCGACCTCCGGGCGCTCATACCCGGCGACCGGCCGCCGGGCCAGCTCGCCGACTACAGCCACCGGCTGCTGCGTCTCCACCGTCAGCTCGAAGCGCTCGCCGCGCGTCACACGGCACCGCCTGCCGCCGTCGACGGTCTCCGCACCGTGCTCCGCTACTTCGATGCCGCCGAGGTCGCGTGGGCTGCGGACGAATCCGTGCGCGAGCACGAACGCCGGCCGCGCCACCTGCCGTCGAGCGAGGGGCAGGCGGCGCCGTTCTTCGCCGACTCGGATGCCGCGGCGACGATCGAGGAGTTCCCCTTCCTGCGCGCGACGGTGTCGCGCGACCCGCGCCCGGGGCTCGTCGGGGAGTCGAGCGGCCTCTGGCGCCCCGTGCAGGCACGCGGACTCCTCTGGTCGCGCGGCGGGGAAGAGCTCGAGCGCCTGACCGAGTGGCTCGGCGGCGCGGGCCGCTAGGACGCCGACCCGAGATACATCTCGGGTCGGGACCGGACAGGGAAATTGTACCGTTCGATGGCCTGCGCGAGCATCGACCTCTCGCGCGTACCGCGCATGCCGCGCTGGCTTCGCCAGCCGCGGCACGCCGGTCGCGCGTGGTACTACCCCCTCACGCTCGCGTCTGGCTCCGACCCGAGACATGAGTCTCGGGTCGTGTTCCTAGCTAGCCGACTTCGCGCGCTGGCGGCGGCGTTCGCGCGCCTGCTCGCGCCGCCGCTGCTTCAGCCGCTCGCGGCGACGCTTGCGCCGCCGCCGGAGCTCGCGCTGCCGTTCGGACCCCATCGGCGGCATCCATGTATAATGTGGCGGCGGTCGCGGCAAGACGCGGCGTCGTCGATGGAAGCCTCCCGTGCAGAGGCCGGCGCGCCGGCCGCCGATGACCGCCTGCTGACGCCGCGCTTCGTGCGCGTCACGGCGGCCAACTTCTTTTTCTTTCTGAACTTCGCCTCGTTCTTCCTGCTGCCGCTGCACATCCGAGCGCTCGGCGGCTCCGAGCGGACCATCGGGCTCGTGATGGGCACGAGCGGCGTCGCGGGGCTGGCGGCGGTCGTGGTCATCGCGGCAGTGCTCGACCGCGTCGGCTGCCGGCTCTTCCTGCTCGCCGGCATCGCGACCATGGGGGCCGCCTCGGCGGCCTTCCTGTTCGTGCACGCGATCGGTCCGGCGATGTACCTGCTGCGCATCGTGCAGGGCCTGGCCTTCGCGGCGGCGTTCAACGCCGCGTCGACGCTGGCCGTCGTCTTCGCGCCGGCGACGCGCCGGGCCGCGGCGCTCGGCCTCTTCGGCGTCTCGACGCTCACCACCCACGCGCTCGCCCCGGCGTTCGGCGAGATGCTGATCGCCGTCGCGGGGTTTCGCGCGCTGTTCGTGGTGGCGGCCGCCTTCTCGGCGGTGTCGCTGGCCATCGCGTGGACCGTGCCCGAGGCGCCGGCGCCGAAGCGCCGCCCGGGCGGTGGGGCGGGGCTCGCCGCCACCCGCGACATCGTCTCGGCGCTCGGCACGGTGTGCGGCTGCGGCGTGGCGTTCGGGACAGTGGTCACCTACATCCCGACCTTCACGCGCGACGAACGGCTCGGGCCGGTGGCGGTCTTCTTCCTCGCCTACACGGCCGCCGCGGTCATGAGCCGCGTGCTGGGTGGCGGTCTCGGCGATGCGCGCGGGCATCGGCCGGTGACCATCGTGGCGCTCGGACTGTTCAGCGTCTCGGTCGCCGCGCTGGCTGCGGCGCGATCGACGCTCGGGCTCGCCGGCGCGGGACTGCTGTTCGGGACGGCCCAGGGCATCGTCTACCCGACCCTCAACGCGTTCACGGTCGAGCGGGTCCCGGTCGAGGAGCTCGGCCGGGCGCAGACCTTCTACAACGGCGCGTTCAACCTCGGCACGACGACGGGTTCGCTGGCGCTCGGCCACGTCGCCGAGCGCGCCGGGCACCGTATGATGTTCCTCATCGCCGCCGCCGTCGTCGCGACGGCATTCGTGGTTTTCAGCGTCGGCACGGGAGCCCGATTTCGCGAGCCGCGCCGCACGCATCCCGGCCGTTGACCGGCCGATCACCCGCGGTGTAGCGGCAGCCATGGCGAGGCCCTCGCCCGCCGCGCGCCAATGCGGTGGCACGCCCATTCCGCGCGCCGTCGAGACGCAGCGGTCGACGCCGGGATTGCTCGCTACGATGTTACCGGCGGCAGGACTCCTCGCGGTCACCCTTGCCGTGTATGCGCCCGCAGCGCACTTCGATTTCATCAACTTGGACGATGGCCTCGCACATGGCAGATTGTCAACTATTCGGTCTCGACGCGGGCAGCCACCACGCGGTCAGCGTCGCTTTCCATTCGGGCAACACGTTGCTCCTCCTCCTCGCGCTCCGCGCGCTGACCGGCGCGCTCTGGCGCAGCACGCTCGTCGCCGCCGTGTTCGCCCTGCACCCCCTGCACGTCGAATCGGTGGCGTGGGTGGCAGAGCGCAAGGACCTCCTCAGCACGAGCGCCTCGCTCGTGGCGCTCTGGGCTTATGCGTGCCACGCGCGGCGGCCGGGTTGGCGGAGGCTGGCCATCGTCGCCATCGCTTTCGCGGCCGGGCTCCTGGCCAAGCCGATGGTCGTCACGCTGCCCTTCGTACTCCTTCTCCTCGACTGGTGGCCGCTCGATCGCGCGCGCACGACGAAGCCCGCGGCGCTCGTCACCGAGAAGCTGCCGCTCTTCGTGCTCGCAGCGGCGGTGAGCACGCTGACGTTCGTCGTGGCGGCGAACACGGGCTCGGTAGCGTCGCTCGACGTCTTTCCATTTCCGGCGCGGCTGGCGAACGCGCTCGTGGCCTACTGCCGCTATGTCGGCAAGGCGCTGTGGCCGGTGCGCCTCGCGATCTTCTATCCGGTTCCGCCGAGCTGGCCGCCGGTCGAGGTGCTCGCGGCGACGCTGGTTCTCGTGGGCATCACCGGGTCAACCCTGGTCGCACGGCGCCGCCATCCGTATCTCGTCGTCGGCTGGCTCTGGTTCGTCGGCACGCTGGTGCCGGTGATCGGCATCGTCCAGGCGGGCGACCAGGCGATGGCCGACCGCTTCACGTACGTGCCGCTCGTCGGGCTCGCCATTGCGACGGTCTGGGGCCTCGCCGCGCTGGCCCGACGCCGGCCCACGGCGACACGGATCGCCCAGGCCGGCGCGCTCGCCGTCCTCGGCGCGCTGGCGATCGCGACTCACCGTCAGCTCGCCACCTGGCGGGACAGCACGACGGTCTTCACGCATGCCGTCGCGTTAACGGCCGACAGCTGGCTCGCTCACCACAACCTGGGTATGGCGCTCGCGAAGCGGGGCGATATCGACAGCGCGGCCGGCGAGTTTGCCGCCGCAATCCGGCTACGGCCCAGCTATGCCGACGCGCACTACGACCTCGGCGTGGCACTGCTCCGAGAGCGGAAGCCCGACGAGGCGGTCGCCGAGTTCACCCGTACGCTCGACCTCGACCCCCACCATGCCGACGCGCACCAGGCGCTTGGGAACCTGCTCGTGCAGCGCGGTCTCACCGCCGATGGACTCGTGCATCTGAGCGACGCCGTCCGCTTCGATCCGGCCGACGCGTCCAAGCACTACAACCGAGGTGTGGCCCTGTTGCAGAACGGGGGAACCGCCGACGCGATGGCGGAGTTCACCGAGGCCGTGCGTCTCCAGCCCGACCTCGCCGAGGCGCACGGCAACCTGGCG